>DASVRN010000308.1:0-57748 GCA_036388595.1 Chloroflexia bacterium | reverse complement strand
CCCGCGGCGCTGTCGCGTTCCGCCCTCAGGGCGTGCAGGCCCTCGAGCTGGCGCGCCTGCAAAGTGGGGTCTACCCTGTGGATCTCTGTGCCCTCAGCATCATTGGAGGTGTAACGGTTGACGCCAACGATGACCCGGTCTCCGCTGTCCACCTCGTGCTGCCACTGGTACGCGGCCTCCTGGATCTCCGACTGCTGGAAGCCTTCCTCTATCGCCCGGAGCGTCCCACCTAGCTCCGTGATGCGGCGCAGGTAGTCTCGCGCGCCCTCTTCGACCTTGTTGGTAAGCCATTCCACGTAGTAGGAGCCGCCAAGTGGGTCTATGGTAGATGTTACCCCGGTCTCGTGCGCGATAATCTGCTGAGTGCGCAGTGCCAGGCGTGCGGAACGTTCGGTCGGCAGTGCTAAGGCTTCGTCCAGCGAATTGGTGTGCAACGACTGGGTGCCCCCGAACACGGCCGAAAGGGCCTGTAGCGCTACTCGCACGACGTTGTTGTCCGGTTGCTGCGCTGTGAGGCTCGACCCCGCCGTCTGGGTGTGAAACCGCAACATCATGCTCTGTTGGTTCTGCGCACCGAACTCGTCTCGCATAATCCGTGCCCATAGCCTGCGCGCGGCCCGGTACTTGGCGACCTCTTCAAAAAAGTCACTGTGAGCATTGAAGAAGAAGGCCAACCGCGGCGCAAACGTGTCCACAGATATGCCTCGACTTAACACCTCCTGCACGTACGCTATCGCGTTCGAGAGGGTGAAGGCCACTTCCTGTACCCCGGTGGACCCGGCTTCTCGTATGTGGTAGCCGCTTATGGAGATGGGGTTCCACTGCGGTAATTCCTGGGCGCAAAATGCGATGATATCCCCGGCGATGCGCATGGAAGGCCCGGCCGGATAGATGTACGTGCCTCGCGCGATGTATTCCTTCAGCACGTCGTTCTGGACGGTGCCGCTCAGGACACGGTCTGAGATACCCCTGTTCCGGGCTACCGCTACGTAAAACGCCAGCAGAATAGAGGCCGTCGCGTTGATGGTCATCGAGGTGCTGACCTTATCCAGCGGGATGTCAGCAAGGAGTAGCTCCATGTCCCGGATGGAGGAGATCGCCACGCCGACCTTGCCCACCTCGCCCGCGGCCAGGGGGTGGTCGCTGTCGTAGCCCATCTGCGTCGGCAGGTCGAAGGCCACTGAAAGGCCGGTCTGGCCCTGTTCGAGCAGGTACTTATAGCGGCGGTTCGACTCTTCTGCGGTACCGAAGCCCGCGTACTGGCGCATAGTCCAGAGCCTACCCCGGTACATGGTAGGCTGCACGCCCCTGGTAAAAGGGAATTGTCCGGGGAACCCCAGGTCGCCCTCGTACTCATCTTGAGGCGCGTGCTCCGGTGTGTAGAGGCGCTCGACCGGGACGTTTGAGGCCGTCCGAAACTCAGATTGTCGTTCCGGGAAGCGCTCTAGGGCGGGCTTCAGTACCTTGTCTTCCCACTTTGCCCTGTCGCCGGGCTTTATCATGAGCGGACCTACCTATTCCAGGGTGACCAATGGACTGTCGGCCTCGACCACGTTTCCGGCCTGTACGTGCACCTGGGCCACCTTAGCATCGCGGGGAGAGGTAATATCGTTCTCCATCTTCATAGCTTCAAGCACTACAAGTCGCGTGCCCGCCTTGACTTCAGCCCCGGCTTCTACGAGCACAGATTTCACCAGCCCCGGCATTGGGGCCGCGACGACCCTGGTACCCCCCTGGGCAGCCTGCTTGGGGGCGATCTTCAATAGCCGCCACTCGCGCTCGGTATGCACTCGGACGTCGTAACGGTGCCGCCAGATCATCACGCGGAAGTGCTCGCCTCGCTTTTCGACGTACAACTGGTAGCTCTTGCCATCCACCAGCAGCGAGTACAAGCCCTCGCCGGTTGCCACGTTCGACTGGACCGGCACGAAGTCCACCGCGGCCTGGCTTTCACCATCGGCGTCGCCCTCTTGAGCCGGACGCAGGTGTGTTACGCCACCAGACTGGGTAATCTCGAATCCAACCTCGCGGTCATTCAGCTCGACGTAGTACTTTGGCATCAGCTATCGAAGCCCCTGCTTGCGTCCGGCCAGTCGCCACGCACTGTGACCTGGAGTCTGGCGTTCCGGGGGACCGCTCGTAGCGGTCGAGCCAGCCAGCAGCTTGCGGTCCAGCACCAATGCCGCCGATATGGCAGCCACCTCTTCCAGGCGGGTATCCTCTTCCTGCGGCTCCCCGGCCGCGTTTGCCAGGAGCCGGTCCACAAACTTCGTGTCGAGGCGACCGCGCTGGAAGTCCAGGGATTGCATTACGCGGAGGTGGAAGGGAATATTCGTCTGGATGCCCGCGATACGGTACTCACGCAACGCCCTGCGCATCCTCAGGATGGCGTGGGCGCGGCCGGGGGCCCACACGATTAGCTTGGCGAGCATGGGGTCGTAATAGACCGGTACTTTGCCGCCTGCGTAGATGCTGCTATCGACACGCACGCCCGCCCCGCCCGGCTCGGACACGGCAGCAATGGTGCCGAGGGACGGTGCGAAGTTGTTGAAGGGGTCTTCGGCGGCGATGCGGCATTCTATCGCGTGCCCGTTCAGCCGGATGTCGGACTGCTTCAACCGGAGGGGACGGCCCGAGGCGATGCGGAACTGCTCAAGCACGAGGTCAACTCCAGTTACCAGTTCGGTAACCGGGTGCTCGACTTGGAGCCGGGTGTTTACCTCAAGGAAGTAGAAGTTCTTGAACTTGTCCAGCAGAAATTCCACCGTGCCCGCTGACGTGTAGCTCACCGCCCGCGCCGCCGCCACCGCCACGCCGCCCATCCGCTCCCGCAGGTCGGCGTCCACTGCCACCGAGGGCGACTCTTCTATAAGCTTCTGGTAGCGACGCTGTACGGAACACTCCCGCTCGCCGAGGTGGATGACGTTCCCGTGGGTGTCACCCAGTAACTGTATCTCGACGTGGCGCACCGACTCCAGGTACTTCTCAAGGTAGACCGTACCGGACCCGAAGGCGGACCGGGCCTCGCTCTGCGCGCTCCTCAGGGCCGACTCAAGCTCGTCCGGGCTATGCACTATACGCATGCCCTTGCCCCCCCCGCCTGCCGAGGCCTTTATGAGCACCGGGTAGCCTATGTGTTGCGCCGCAGCGATAGCACTCTCAACGTCGTCCGTCGCGACGTCGGTGCCCGGCACCGTCGGCACTCCCGCGGCCTGCGCGGTCCTACGCGCTTCCAGCTTGTCACCCAGCATCCTCATGGCCCGTGGCTCAGGCCCTATCCAGGTGAGCCCCTCGTCCATTACGGCCTGCGCGAAGTTGGCGTTTTCCGCAAGAAAGCCATAGCCGGGGTGTACGGCGTCCGCCCCGGACTTGCGCGCCACCTCGAGTAGTTTGTCAATCCTGAGATAGGATTCCACGGAGGGCGCGGGTCCTATAGGGTAGGCTTCGTCGGCGGCGCGGACGTGAAGGGCGGTGCGGTCGGCTTCCGAGAAAACGGCCACCGATTCTATGCCGACCTCAGCGCAGGCACGGACCACGCGCAAGGCGATCTCACCCCGGTTTGCTATTAAGACCTTTCTGATCTTACGCACTCAACGGCTCCAACAAAGTAACATCGGGGTAGTTGGCATCATGCCACGCACTGCGCCAGGTGGGCCTGTACGTAACGGCTGGCGGGCGGCTTGTTCAGCACTCCCGTGATGAACCGTGAGGCCTCCACCACCTTCTCAAGGTCTACCCCGGTCTCAATCCCCAGGCCATTCAACATGTAGAGCAAGTCCTCAGTTGCCAGGTTGCCGGACGCGCCGGGAGCGTACGGACAGCCACCCAGACCGGCGGAAGAGGAGTCTACCGTGGTGATACCCAATCCGAGGGCGGCAAGTACATTTGCGAGCGCCGTGCCTCGCGTGTCGTGGAAGTGCACGGCGAGTTTCTCGGCAGGGATATCATTCAGCAGTAGTCCCATAACATCATAGACCTGGTTGGGAGTGCCCACCCCAATCGTGTCTCCTATGGAAAGTTGCTCTACCCCCAGGTCCAGCAACGCCAGCCCCACCTCTCGCACCCTCTCCGGTGCGACTGCGCCTTCATACGGGCAGCCAAAGGCTGTGCTGACGTAGCCCCGAACTCGCACATTGTTGAGGGTGGCAAGGGACATGACCGGGCGGAAGTTCTCGATGGACTCCGCAATCGTGGCGTTGATGTTTGCCCTGGTAAAGCTCTCCGATGCAGCGGTGAACACAGCCACGTCAGTAACCCCTGCTTCCAGCGCGCGCAGCATACCTTTCTCATTTGGGACGAGGACCGGGTACCGGACGCCGGAGCCGCGTCTGATACCGGCGAGAACTTCTGCGGCGTCAGCAAGCTGTGGGACCGCGCGGGGGCTGACGAAGGAGGTTGCCTCTATGTAGGAGAAGCCCGCCGCGCTCAACATGTCGATATACCGCACCTTGTCGGCGGTAGCAACTTGCGCCTTCTCGTTCTGCAACCCGTCCCTGGGGCCGACCTCATACACGGTGACGCGTGGTGGCAACGACGGCATACGGCTCATTTCTCCAACTCCACCAGGATGTCACCAGCAGCTACCTGCGCACCCTCTGGGAAGAGTATGGCCGCAACTCGGCCCGTGTGTGGCGCGCGCACCGTGAATTCCATCTTCATAGCCTCTATTATAACCAGTGGCTGCTCTTCGGTTACCGCCTCGCCCGCAGCAACCATGACCTTCAGCACTTTACCGGGCATTGGGCTTTCCAGGTTGTCTTCGTCGTTCAGGTGGAGGGCCTTGGTCAGTCGCTCGGTGGATAGGGCGGAGGCGCGGCGCACCCAGTACTCGCGCCCCTCCCAGTAGAGGTATGCTTCCCTCGTAGTGTCGGAGTAGCCGCACTCCAACATGAAGAGCGGACCGTTCTCCTGTAGGCGCACCTGGACTGCCGCGCCCACGCCTGAAACGTCTTGCTGGCTGACCGGCGGACCCGGCACGGCAACCAGGACAGGCCCCTCGAACAGCGTCTCCTCGCCCTGTGCTATCTTTGCCCGGTACCCGTTTGCCACGTTGTCCAGCGCAGTCAACTCCACGCTGTACTCCCGCCCCTCGATCTCCACCGCGGAATGCATCGCCTGGCCTGCTTGCCGCCAACTGTTTGACGCCCACAGGTTGCCTGGCTCGTCGCGTGGGGAGAGAGTCAGTAATGCCCCGGCGGCAAGTACCACCTGAGTTGGAACCAGAGTAAAGGCCCCGGGCCGGTAATAGCGTTCGATGAACCGGGTCGAGGTGTTGCCAAGCTCAAACTGTGGGTGCGAGAATATCCAGCGCAGGAAGTCGAGATTTGTCTGCAAGCCCTCAAGCTCCATGCTGCCGAGCATCTCCTGCATTCTGGTCAGGGCCTGGTGCCGCGTCTCCCCGGATGCGACGATCTTGGCGATCATCGGATCGTAGTAGGGGCTGATCTCGTCGCCTTCAGAGACACCCGCGTCTACACGAATTCCGTAGCCGTCGTAAGGCGCATTGAGCAGCGTTATCTTTCCGGTGGCGGGGAGGAATCCCTTCTCGGGGGCTTCCGCGTAGAGGCGGGCTTCAATGGCGTGGCCCTCGAATTCTAGTTCATCCTGGGCGACCCACAGCCGCTCGCCACTCGCGATGCGAATCTGGGCTTCCACCAGGTCGAAGTTAAGGGCCTGTTCAGTCACAGGGTGCTCCACCTGGAGGCGCGTATTCATTTCAAGGAAAAAGAATTCACCATCCTGGAAGATGAACTCAACGGTGCCCGCGTTGGTGTAACCCGCTCTGCGCGCCAACTTCAGGGCAGCGCCCGTGATTTGCGCTCTCAGCGCCTGGTTTACAGCCGGGGAGGGCGATTCCTCTACCACCTTCTGGTGCCTGCGCTGTATGGAGCACTCGCGCTCGCCCAGGTGAACGAGATTGCCGTACTGGTCTCCCAGGACCTGCACCTCGATATGTCGCGGCTCTGTCAGGTACCTTTCGAGCATCACGCTTGCGTCATTGAAGGCGGCCAGCGCCTCGCGTTGCGCGCCCTCAAGCTGCGCGACAAAGTCCCCCGCCCTTTCTACCACGCGCATACCCTTGCCGCCACCACCGGCTGAGGCTTTGATGAGCACCGGGTAGCCGACTCGCTCTGCCTCTGCTCCGAGGCGTTGCGGCGTCTGCTCATCTCCATAGTAACCCGGTACCACCGGCACGCCCACCTGTTCGGCCAGCCGCTTTGCCTCGATCTTGGACCCCATCAATGTTATTGCTTCGGGAGTCGGACCGATCCAGGTCAGGCCCGCGTCACCGACCGCGCGTGCAAAGGCCGCGTTCTCCGACAGGAAGCCATAGCCGGGGTGCACCGCGTCACAACCCGCCCGCTTCGCCACCTCTATGATCTTGTCTCCCCGGAGGTAGCTTTCGAGGGCGGGCGCGGGTCCGATGTGATAGGCTTCATCGCAGGCCCGAACGTGAAGCGCCCCCTCGTCGGCATCTGAATAGACAGCTACGGACTTGATGTCAAGGGCGAGGCAGGCGCGGGCAATGCGCACGGCGATCTCGCCCCGGTTGGCAATTAGAATCTTGCGAAACACCATCAGCCCGCCCACTCCGGCTTCCTCTTCTCGAGGAAGGCCCGCAACCCCTCTTGCCCGTCGGGACTTACCCGCAGCGCCGCGATAGTTTGCACTGTCAACTCCTTCGCGTTCGACGGCTCCAACGCAGGCACCATGCGGATAAGTTCCTTCGCCTTCGCGATGGCCCTGCCCGAACTGCTCTTGAGTTCGCGCAAAAGCCGCTCAACTTCCCTGTCCAGGTCGCTCTCAGCTACGACGACGTGAGCAAGGCCAATCTGCTGGGCGCGCAGGCTGTCGAAGCGTTCCGCCGTAAGGAAGAGAGCGCGCGCGTGGCCCCGCCCGATCTTCGCCAGCACGTAGGGGGAAATGACGGCGGGTGCGATGCCGAGCTTGGCCTCCGAGAAGGCCCAGACGGCATTATCAGCCGCAACTACGATGTCACAGACAGCAGCCAGGCCGACGCCGCCGCCCAGGGCAGCCCCCTGTATCCTACAAATAACAGGCACAGGGCAGCGGTCAATCCGGTCAAACATGTCCGACATGCTCGTAGCATCCGCGACGTTCTGCTCGTGGGTGAAGTCGAGGCTGGCGCGCATCCAGTTGACGTCAGCCCCTGCGCAGAACGATTGGCCCGCGCCGGACAGCACTGCCGCCCGAACGTCACCAAACGTGCCGTCGCCTATGCCCGGGAAGGTAGTGCGAAGTTCTTCAATTAGCTGGGAGTTGAAGGCGTTGCGGACTTCGGGCCTGTTGAGTGTAACTCGTGCGACCCCTGCGCTGACCTCAACGTTGAGTAGCTCCGGTTGCTGCATTACATCACATCCTGAACACGCCGAAGTGCGTCTGCTGAATAGGGGCGTTCGCGGAGGCGGCGATGCCCAGCCCCAGCACCATGCGAGTGTCCAACGGGTCGATTATGCCATCGTCCCACAGTCGGGCTGTCGAATAGTAGGGGTTGCCCTCCTCCTCGTACTTGTCCAGGGTGGGCTGCATGAACTCTGCCTGCTCGTCGGGCGTCATGTCCTTGCCCTGCGCGCGCAGGTTGTCGCGGCGGACCGTGAGCAGCACGTTAGCCGCCTGCTGCCCTCCCATAACCGAAATACGGGCGTTGGGCCACATCCAAAGCTGGCGTGGCTGGTAAGCCCGCCCGCACATGGCGTAGTTGCCCGCACCGAACGAGCCACCGATGATGACGGTGAACTTGGGCACCCCGGCGGTGGCGACGGCGGTGACCATCTTGGCACCGTCCTTGGCGATGCCCCTGTTCTCGTATTCCTTGCCGACCATGAAGCCGGTGATATTCTGCAAGAAGACCAAAGGAACGCGGCGCTGGGCGCAAAGCTCTATGAAGTGAGCACCCTTCAACGCGCTCTCGGAAAACAGGATGCCGTTGTTGGCGATTATGCCTGCCGGGTAGCCCATGATGCGCGCGAAACCGCAGACGAGCGTGGAGCCATAGAGCGGCTTGAACTCGTGGAAGCGAGACCCATCCA
Source organism: Chloroflexia bacterium (assembly GCA_036388595.1). Lineage (GTDB taxonomy): Bacteria > Chloroflexota > Chloroflexia > QHBQ01 > JADMIH01 > JADMIH01. The sequence continues at coordinate 49,697 of DASVRN010000308.1, read as the reverse complement.
CAATCCTGGCGATTATATCTCGCACGTCGTAGGGCCTGCGGGCGTCCTTCTGAACGATGCCGTAGATTTCCGACGGGTCGTACAACGGAGGTTCGGGGCTGATTACCTCCCAGGGTAGCTCCTTGCGGCGGTGGAGGTTGGCTACAATGTCCCTCGTGATGGCAAGGGCGTGCTCGTCGTCCACTGCGAGGTGGTCAGTAACCCCGCTGATACGGCTGTGGACCTCGCCCCCGCCCAACTCCTCCGCGGTGACCTCTTCACCCGTCGCGGCCTTGACCAGGGGCGGCCCACCCAGGAATATAGTGCCCGTGCCTTTGACAATCACGCTCTCGTCAGACATGGCGGGGACGTAAGCTCCACCTGCCGTGCAGGACCCCATGACCACCGCGATTTGCGGGATTGCCTTGGCCGAAAGGTTAGCCTGGTTGTAGAAGATTCGACCGAAGTGGTCGCGGTCGGGGAACACCTCGGCCTGTAGCGGCAGAAACGCGCCACCGGAGTCCACCAGGTAGATGCAGGGGAGGTGGTTCTCCTCGGCGATCTCTTGGGCGCGCAGGTGCTTCTTCACGGTGATGGGGTAGTAGGTGCCGCCCTTTACAGTGGCGTCGTTGGCTACGATGACGCACTCCTGCCCGGACACCACGCCTATGCCGGTGACCACGCCGGCGGCTGGTGCGTCTCCGTTATACATATCCCAGGCAGCTAAGGCCGATAGCTCCATGAAGGCAGTGCCGGGGTCGAGAAGCAGCTCTATACGGTCGCGGGCGAGGAGCTTACCACGAGACTGGTGACGCGCTATCGATTCGGGGCCACCACCCAGGCGCACGGTGCCCAACCGCTCGCGCAACTGCGAAACGAGAGCGGACATGTGGACCCGGTTCTCTTTGAACTGGTCCGCGCTTGTGGAGACGTGGGACTTAATGACGGCCATGTGTGAGCGGTGTGGTTCCTTTGGGAAAGGTGACAGTGGTGGACCCCCGGTTGAGCAGGCAGCCGGAGGTCCATTGGTCGGGGTATAAAGGCAAGCCGGTGAGAGCTTGCCCCTGGACTAGAGATCGAAGAATTCGCGATTCTTAGCGGTATACTCCTGGTACTCTTCCGGCACGTCATCTTCGGGGTATATTGCGTTCACCGGACATTCCGGCTCGCAAGCACCACAGTCAATGCACTCGTCGGGGTTGATGAAGAGTTGCAGCACTTCCGCGTGGCCCGGCTCGTCCTTGCGCGGGTGAATGCAGTCCACCGGGCAGACGTCCACGCAGGCGGCGTCTTTGACGTTGATGCACGGCTCGGTGATTACGTAGGTCATGTGGGTCGGGTCCTCCTCTGAGTATTGCCCGCTTTTGGGCCAGAGAAAATTGCGTAGCTTCAGGCATCATTATACTCTCGCGTGCCTGCCTGTCAAGACTGCACACAGCGGAGCGTTCGGTGCTACATATCCCCCTAAGAACCTCCTACGGCAGATGTGTCGCTAAAATGGTACGAATGTCGTATTGAGATTAAGGTCGCGCGACCGTAAAATTGAAGCAGCATATACACGCAACCGAATGCTTTACTATGCGTCGTAACTGTATACCATACACCATAGTCATTCGGTAGCAGCCCGGTCCCAGCTCCCGGTCAGCCGGAGCACCTTGGGTCTTACATCACACAACTCACGAGGTCGCCTATGGACAGCCCCTTAAACAGACCATCCTCGCGCGCGGTCGCTAAGAGCAGGCGTTTTGTACCGCCTGCGGCTATGTTGGCCTGCCTGCTTGCCCTCCTCAACCTGTTCGGTACTACAACGAAAGCCGCCGAGTCGCCGCCGCACACGCCTGTGGTTGTAGCGCAGGCGACTTCCGTGCCCGCTTCTGAGCTACGGGAGGCATTCGACCTTGCAGCCTCGCGCTGGGGCGTGCCCGTGGAGTTGCTCATGGCGGTCGGCTACGTCGAATCGCACTGGGAGCAGCGCGGCGGTGAGCCATCAATGGATGGCGGCTACGGTGTCATGCATCTGGTGGATGGCGCGGCCGGAACCCTCCAAAGAGCGACCGAGCTTACGGGCCGCCCCATCGCTGACCTCAAGCTCCACGCGGCGGCGAATATAGAGGGTGGGGCCGCCCTTCTAAGGGACATATCCCGACAGCTAAGTTCAAGCGGTAAGTCCGCTGATATGTGGACCCGCTGGTTTGAAGCCGTGGCAGAATATTCGGGTGCACAGGACGCCTGGGTGCGGGACGAATATGCTCGCGAGGTATTTCGCGTACTTGCCGGGGGTGCCAGTGCTAAGCTGACGTCGGGCGAGACCCTTGCCGTACCTCCCGCAGATGGTGTCCAAGTTCCCGCGCGATCCTCAACGGCGCAATCACCCAACAGTGAAGACTACTCAGATGCGAATTGGGTACCGGCGCACAGCAACAACTACACGTCCGGGAGGCCCTGGTCGCAGTCTAGCGGGCTGTGTAGCTCTATTAAGTACTTTGTTGTCCACGACACCGAAGGCAGCTATAACTCCGCGATAAACTGGTTCAAGAATTCAAGCTCCGGTGTCAGCGCCCACTACGTAATCCGCTCTTCCGACGGCCATATGACGCAGATGGTGCGCAACGCCGACACCGGCCATCACGCGGGCAGCTGGAAGTACAATATTTGTTCGATTGGCATCGAGCATGAAGGCTATATGAACCAGAGCGGCTGGTATACCGAGCCGATGTACCGGGCCTCGGCCAAGCTCGTGGCGACCATGTCCGACCGCTACGGCATCAAGAAGGACCGAAGCCGCGTCATCGCCCACTCGGAGGTGCCCGGCGCAACCCACCAGGACCCCGGCCCCAGGTGGGACTGGGCCTACTATATGGGCCTTGTGCGCGGCGATTCGCGGCGTTCCGGGCTGGTGGACAACACAGACAGCGGGTTCTCGGCGTCACCGGCACAGCTGGACGCGGACCACGCCTGGTGGACCTATGGCAGCGGCTACGGCGGCTCAAGCACCCTGACCACCAAGTCAGTAACAAGCCAGTCGTCGTCCGAGAACTCAGGCACGTGGACCGCTTACCTGCCGAGCACTGGCTATTACGACCTGTATGCCTTTGTTCCCTACGTGGACAACAACACGGCTGACACCGAGAACGCGCGCTACACAGTGTACGCTTCGGATGGTGCCAAGACTGCTGCCGTTAGCCAGAAGGCCATTACGGACCGCGGCGTTGGGGACTGGGCGCATCTGGGCAAGTTCCACTTCAACGCGTGGGCGGAAGCCCGGGTCTACCTGGATGACTACACGGGGGAGAGCGGGCGCAACGTCTGGTAGGACGCCGTCATGTGGATACCAGCCGATGGTACTGCATCACCACCGCCCGCCGCGACGTCTACGCCCTACAGGCCGCCCGCCACAGCCACGAATACACGCGTGCCGACGAACACTCGTGTGCCCGCGAACACCGCTACTCCCATACCCACCTGGACGCCCGGCCCTTGCAACATGCGCTTCTACGACCTGCCGGATACCAACTGGGCATACTCCTACATTTCCAACCTGTATTGCCGCAACGTGGTGTCGGGATTCCCCGATGGCACTTTCCGGCCCAACTCCGACATCACACGCGGGCAGTTCACAAAAATGCTGGTGCTTGGCTTCAATATGACCTGGCAGGTGCCCAACCAGGCCAGCTTCCGCGACGTTCCCCTCGGCAGCACGTACTCGGCGTTTGTCGAGACGGCGGCGAAGGCCGGCATAGTGGGCGGCTACCCGGACGGCACGTTCCGGCCGAACGAGCCGGTGACACGCGGACAGGCCGTCAAGATGATCTCGGTTGCAGCCAATTGGGCGCAAGCCTATCCGCCCGTCGCCACGTTCTCTGACATACCGGGCAACCACTGGGCTTTCGGGTACGTGGAGGCTGCCTACCGCCAGGGCATCATAAATGGCTACGCTGACGGCACGTTCAGGCCGCAGGTGGGCATGTCACGGGCGCAGGTGTCCAAGGTCCTCACGATTGCCACGCAGCCGTGGCTACCGCGCAGCAAGCCGGACGACGGAACCTCCGCGCTGCCTACGTCAACTTCTTCGCTGCCAGCTAGAAAATAGCGTAGTACGGAACAAGGATAGGCCTGCCGACGAACTCTCGGCAGGCCTATCCTTGTTCATTGGTATCGAAGTCCCTCAGTTGTTCATGCCTGCCCCGTACGTTATAATGCGCTGGCCTCAAAAAGCAATCACGACACGGAATACGCGAGATGGAGGAATGAATGGACTCGACGGAGCGAACTGGCAACGGAGCCACAGCGCCGGAAGGGCTACCTGATTTACAAGAAGGCAGCGCCACGAGCGATGGTAGCGCGGGTGCGGACATTTACGACGTAACGATCATCGGCGCGGGGCCGACCGGGCTGTTCGCGACGTTCTACGCGGGCATGCGCACCATGAAGACCAAGATCATCGATGCGCTCCCGGAGCCGGGCGGTCAACTCATGGCCCTCTATCCGGAGAAGTACATCTACGACGCTCCGGGGTTCCCGCGGATCGTAGCCAAGGACCTGGTGCAGAACCTCGTGGAGCAGGCTATGCAATGGAACCCCAGCATGGTGCTGGGAGAGCGCGTGCTCAGGCTGGAACAGGCGGCCGAGGGGCATTGGGTGCTCACGACGGATAAAGCTACGCACCTCTCAAAGGCCATCGTCATAGCGGCTGGCGTCGGCGCGTTCGCACCCAACAAACTGAATGCCCCCGGCGTCAACGAGCTTGAGGGCCAAGCAGTCTATTACTTTGTAAAAGAGAAAGCGACCTTCCAGGGGAAAGACCTCCTCATCGTTGGCGGTGGCGACTCGGCTGTTGACTGGGCGCTCAACCTCCAGGATGTTGCCAAGTCCATCACCGTCATCCACCGCCGTAGCGAGTTCCGGGCGCATGAGAGTTCGGTCACCGAGATGATGAACTCGAAGGCCACCGTGCTGACGCCGTATGAGGTGAAAGAGGTCGCCGGTGACGGCAGGCTGGAGCGGGTGACCATTTACAACAACAAGACCAACGACGAGCAGACGCTGCACGTTGATGCTATCCTGGTAAATATAGGCTTCAAGGCGGACATCGGTCCGATACGCGAGTGGGGCCTGACGCTCGACAAGCGCGGCATTGTGGTCAACTACCGCATGGAGACGAACCTGCCGGGGATATATGCGGCCGGTGACATTGCCGCCGAAGAAGTGAAGATGAACCTTATTGCCACCGGCTACGGCCAGGCGGCGATGGCGGTCAACGTAGCCAAGAACTATATCGACCCCAAGGCAAGCATCTTCCCCGGCCATTCCAGCGAGAAGATGTAGCCAGGAGAGGACACACAGTGAATATCGAAGTAACGTCGCAGCCCCTTGCATCTATTGATACAGACCTGCTGCTGATTGGGGTGGCGCAGGAAGACACACTCTCCCCGGCGGCACAGGCACTGGATACTGAGTGGTCCGGCCTATTAGGGCGCGTGATCGAGGATGGTGCGTTCAAAGGTAAGGCATACGAGCTAGAATGGCTTTACCCGACACCGGGGCGGGCCCGCAGGGCGCTCCTGATTGGCACCGGCAAATCGGCCGCCTACGACGTTCGTACCGTAAGGCGGCTGGCGGCTATAGCGGTCAGGCAGGCCCGCGCCAAGAAAGCGGGCCGCGTGGCGATTGCCCTTCCCATTGCCGGTGCGGTGACCACCAGCTTACTGGTGCAGTCCATAGCGGATGGTGCACTCACCGGACTGGCCGATTCTGACCTATATAAGGACCGCGACCACAAAGCCGAAGTCTTGACCTTGCAGATAGTGGTTGCTGAGGCGGGGCAGGAGGCCTCAGAAGCACTCGAACGAGGCCGCAAGGTCGCCACGGCCGTAAACTTCGGGCGTTGGCTTGGAGACGAACCCGCGAACATCATGACCCCGGTGCGTGCTGCCGAGGAAGCGCAGCGTTGGGCAGCCGACTGTGGCATAGAGTGCCAGGTGCTAGGTGAAGATGAACTGCGTGAGGCGGGCATGGGCTCGCTTCTGAGCGTGGCGGAAGGCAGCAAGTGGCCCCCGCGGGTCGTGGTGCTCACTTACAACGGCGGTGCGGGTCCCACGCTAGGGTTAGTGGGCAAAGGTGTCACGTTCGACACGGGCGGCATCTCCATCAAGCCCGCGGCAGACATGCACTACATGAAGTACGATATGTGCGGAGCGGCGGCTGTGATTTCGGCTATCGGCGGCATCGCACAGCTCGGCTTGAGAGCCAATGTGATCGCGGTGGCCGGACTGGTCGAGAACATGCCCGGTGGTAGCGCCACACGCCCCGGGGACGTCGTCCGGGCGGCGAACGGTAAGACGATAGAGATCATCAATACCGACGCCGAGGGCCGCCTGGTGCTTGCGGACGCGCTGGACCTTGCGCGCAAGCGGGGGGCCGAACGCCTGGTTGACGTGGCGACGCTAACAGGCGCTATTAAGGTCGCCCTCGGTGACGTCGCCACGGGCGCGATGGGCAACAACGAGGAGTGGACGAACCAGGTGCTTGCCGCCGCCGGGACTGCCGGAGAACCGCTCTGGCAGATGCCCCTCTACCCCGAGTACACCGACAAGCTCAAGAGCAACATTGCCGACATGATGAACACAGGCGGCCGCTTCGGCGGGGCACTGACGGCGGGAGCCTTCCTCCAGCAGTTCGTCGGTGACACGCCCTGGGTGCACCTTGACGTGGCGGGTACTGCCTACACGGAAAGAGACACTAGCTGGCAGATGAAGGGCGCGACCGGCGTAATGATCCGGACGCTCATAGAGCTCGCGCAGGCCAATTCGGACTAGTTGTAAGCGATCTCATAAATGCCGGAGCCGGATAAGAGCACCCAAGCCCCTTCCTTGTCATTTCGAACGCAGTGAGAAATCTCGTCCTTCACCGAGATGGCTCCTCTTTCTTGTGGTTCGTCGTGAGGCAACGTTAATAAAAGAAAAGTGGTATTTGGGTGCTGGAGGACGAGATTTCTCACTGCGTTCGAAATGACAAGGAAGGGGCTTGGGTGCTAGTTTCCCACTCAAGATTTGTAAGATAGGTTCCATTGTGCCCGAGGTTTGGAGAAAGGGAAGGGAGAGTGCGACCTTGCACTCTCCCTTCCCTTTCTCCAGCTTACGCTACTCTGCCTCGTCTAGGTGGAAGCTCCACCGCGCCGGAATAAGGAGCAGGCCCATGCGCTCGGCTACTTCCGGTGTGGGCTGGACGACAAAGCTGGCGGCGCGGTACTGGTGGTCCAGTATGTCGGTCATCTCGCTGCCTGTGACCGCCACCGTGACAAAGTAGCGTCCCGCGAGCAGGGGCAAGCGGTCGATATGGTAGTCTACGTGACCCGTGCCTTCAATGGCGGGAATGGACAGCCCGGCAAAGCGTGTGTTCGGCCCGTTGACGTGGGTGCCGCCCTCGGTGTAAATGGCAATGCCAAAAATGGGGTCTTCCACACGGTCGCGGGCCTCGAAGTGTAAGCGAATCGTTAGCGGCTCATTGCTGCGGAAGACCTGGGATGGCGCTCCACCTCCGTCCAGGAAACTGATGCCAGTAATCTTAACATCTGCCCGCGCCGTCACGGCAGGTTCCTGGACCGCATCACTGGCTTCAGAGTGGGGCAGCATCTCTTCGTCGTCTTCAACGCTGTCCATTGGCTCCGGGCGGCTGGGGGCGGACGGCATGTTGGCGGGTCGGCTCTCCTGCTCTGCCTTCAGCCTTTCGGTGTGCTTCTCGTTCTCGTATGCAAGGTAGCGGTCCACAACCTCACCTGCCGGACCGTCGGCAATCATGCGGCCGTGGTCGAGCCAGATAGCCCGGCTGCACAGTGAGCGTACGGCGTCCAAGGCGTGCGAAACGAACACAATGGTGACACCTCGCCGCCTGAGCATGGAGATGTAATCGAGGCATTTACGCTGGAACGCCTCGTCACCAACCGCAAGCACCTCGTCCGTAAGCAGGATATCGGGGTCCACGTTGATGGCTACGGCGAACCCCAGCCGCATGACCATACCCGACGAGTAGTGCTTGATGGGCGTGTCTATGAACTCACCGATTTCGGAGAAGTCAACGATTGTGTCATAGCGGGCCGCCATCTCTTTGCGGGAGAGACCGAGCAGCGAACCGTTTAAAAAGATGTTTTCCCTCCCCGTTAGCTCGGGGTGGAACCCGGTACCGAGTTCCAGTAGCGCCGATACCTTGCCCCGCACTGAGACGCCACCCGCTGTCGGCTCCAGTATGCGCGAGATCAGCTTGAGCGTGGTGGACTTGCCGGAACCGTTCTCGCCTATGATGCCGACGGCTTCCCCCGCGTAGATGCTAAAGTTTACATCGCGGAGCGCCCAGAACTCCTCGTTGGCGGGCATCGGCATGGCGACTCCTCGTTTCGAGAGGGTGCGCAATCCGAACAGGCTGACTACCATGTCCTGGAAGGAGCGGGGTCGCTCGTGATGCAAGATAAACCTCTTGCTCACCTTGCTGAACTTGATGACCTTGAGAGGCCGCTGAGCGGCCTGCGCGGCCGTCGCGTGAGTCACAGCCTGCGGGGGTCCTGCAACGAGGCCGCGGCCATTCGAGGGACCGTCCTGTGCGCCCACAGGGTCTGGTGGTGAAGTGCTGATCTGTTTCTTGGGGCTCACTACACTCGACATGGCTAAATCTCCTCGCCAAAGCTGCGGCTCGTGCGCATGAAGAAGAGATAGCCCAAGACCAGGATGATCGTGCACTCGGCTAACGTGCGCAGCATGAAGAGAGGGTCGGGGCTGCCTGCCTGGTTGTAATAGAAGATGTCCCGGTAGTTGGTGATAATAGAGGCCATAGGGTTCAGATAGTACATGAGGGTCGGAAAGGCAGTGAGCGTCCGAGCGTCATAGATAATCGGCGTAAGGAAGAACCACGCGTTCAGACCTACCTCAACTAGCACGCTCGTGTCGCGGAAAAAGACGTTGAGTGCCGACAGGAAGAAGCCCAGCCCGACCAGGAACGCCGCCTGCGTAAGTATCAGGAGGGGCAGCCAGAGCAGGTGGCCGTTGATGCACGCGTGCTTGCAAGACGCGCTGAACGCGTCCCCCGCCTCGGCTGACCGAAATGCGAGCATGAATATCAGCAGTGCCGGGAGGGACAGCAGGTAGTTGATCATGTTCGACACGACTGCCGAAAAGGGCAGGAACTCGCGGGGGAAGTAGACCTTCTTGATGAGGTGCCCGTTGTTGACGATGCTGCCCAGCGTCCCCATAGTCGAACTCGCACACCAGTTCCACGGCAGCAGGGCGCACAGGAAGAAGATGTGATACATGGGGTACGTACTGCTCGCTCCAAGCAACGTAGAGAAGACGAAGGTGAACACCGCCATCAGAAGCAGCGGGTTCAGGAGAGACCAGAAGAAGCCAAGGAACGAGTGTTTATAACGGACCTTAAGGTCCCGTACAACCAGGTTGTACAGCAGATCGCGGTAGAGGATTGACTGACGTGCTCGTGCTAACAATATGAAAGTCCAGGCGTGAAAAATCTGGTCTGCACTATTAACGGCCGTGCGGCTGTGGGGTTCTATCCCGGAATTATAAGAGTGGCGCCGGGGGGAGTCAAGCGATTTCCCCAGTAGGGGAGTGGCACGACATGTGAGATAATAGCGGTGGGGAGGCGCTATGAACGCCTGAGGAGCGCATGCACACTCACGGTTTACAGACGAAGACCCACGACCAGCGCAGCCGGGAGAAGAACTGGGCTGCGCTTTCTTCCATGCTGGTGGCTGTGCTGCTGACCGCTGCCAAGTTGGTAGCGGGCCTGATCTCCGGCAGCCTCGGCCTGCTTTCGGAAGCGTTGCACTCGGCTATGGACCTGGTAGGCACCGTGCTCAGCTATGCCGCCGTGCGGATATCCAGCCGTCCGCCTGATGCGACTCATCCTTACGGCCACGCGAAGGTAGAGAGCCTGTCCGCGTTAGTGGCCGTCGGTATACTTTCGCTCACCGCCCTTGGCATCTTGCGGGAGGCTTTCGAGCGAATGGTGGGCGAGCACGTTGTGCCTCAGCAAAACTGGCTCGGCATCGGGGTGTTGGTGGTGGCCGTGGCGGTGGACTACTCACGCTCGCGATACCTGAGGAGGGTGGCTGACGAGCATGGGAGCGCAGCGCTCGCGGCCGATGCGGCCCACTTCGCCACCGACCTGCTCGGCTCCCTGGCAGTCCTCTTCGGCCTGCTCATTGTGACACTTGGTACGTTCCTTGGCTGGCCCGCCCAGGCGCTGGGACTGGTGGACGCCTCCGCCGGTGCCCTTGTGGCGTTCATAATCCTGGGAGTAGCGGCTCAACTGGCCGTGCGGGCTGTCCATGCGTTGACGGACCGAGTGCCCCCCGGCCTGGTCAGTGAAGTGGTGGCGGCGGCTGAGGGCACCCCCAATATGATAGGCAGCCCCGCGGCGCGCGTGCGCTTCGTGGGCGACCAACCCTACGCAGACGTTTCGATAAATGTGGCGCGCGGACTCTCCCTGGAACGCTCCCGTGAGGTCTCCCAGGAAGTCGTCTCGCGGGTGCAGACGGTACTTCCCCATGCCGACGTCGTGGTGCACACGCAGCCAGTCGCCTCCCAATCCGAGAGCGCGGTAGAGGCCGCCACAGTTACGGCGGCGAGGCTAGGCCTGGGCGTACATCACGTGAGGGCCTTCGATACGCCTTCGGGCCTGCGCCTGGACATGCACATGGAAGTGCCCGCCGACCTCTCCCTGCGCGAAGCCCACGAGCAGGCCGACCGCCTGGAAGCCACACTCACCTCAGAACTACAGAGTGCCGCAGTGCAAGTCCATATCGAGCCGAGGCACGAAGAACTATATAGCCTCTGGGAGGATGCTGAAAGTCGTAACGTCGCCACAAGGATCGCGCAGGTGACCGGGGCTATTCAGGGAGTGCATGACATCGAGGTGCTAAAGTCCGACCTGGGACTAGTAGTGACCCTCCATTACTACATGCCCGATACGCTACCCATCGCAACAGCCCATACCAGGACTGCTGAGATAGAGCAGGTGGTCCGTGATGCTATACCGGAGATATATCGAGTTACAGTCCATCCGGAGCCAGCCTTTGAGCTACATATCCCATAAAGTACAACAATTACAAGAAATACCTTGACAGACAAGACCACCGCAAAATAGACTCGAAATGACGACCCCTTTATGGCCCCTCCCAGTCAGGAACTCAGCGATGTTAAACTGGCGAAGTAATAAAAGTGTGGCTTTGCGCGCGCAGGGTAGGCTGGCAGCCGTGCTCCTCGTGGTGCTACTGGGCCTACTAGGTGCGTACTGGGCTGCCCCGCAAGACTCGAGCGCGGCACCTGATGATGTGATGGACATACGCGCCAACCAGGTCACCACCGCCGACCAGCACGAGCCTACGCTGGCAGTGAACCCCACCAACCCTAACAATATCCTTGTGGCCGCCAAGGACTGGCGGACCGGGCCGAAGCAAGTCTGGTACTACCGCTCCACGGATGGCGGCCGCACCTGGACGGACGGGCACCTGGGCACGGGGGCCAGCGAGCTACCCAACGCCAGCGACCCGGTACTCGCCTTCGCCGCCGATGGCACCGCCTACCTCGCCATCATAGGCTACAACCAGAACGATCTCACCGTGGGCGGCATCTATGTGGCGCGCTCCACCAACGGTGGGCAATCTTGGGAGCAGCCTAGGCAGGTGGCAGGGCACGACGCCATCAATTTCCACGATAAAGAGTGGATCACAGTAGATAGGAGCAACAACCCGGCGACCAGGGGCACTATCTACGTTAGCTGGACGCTCTTCTCCAGCGTGAACCCCCGCAGCGAACGCGGAGATATCGTCGTCTCCAGGTCAACGGATGGGGGCCAGACCTTCTCTCCGCCTCTAAGGGTAAGCCTACCGGCCCAGGACGAGACGCAGGGGTCGTTCCCGGCCACGGGCCCGAACGGCGAGTTGTACGTGCTCTACTACAGCGATACCCCCTCCTCAGCCAATGACCCCGGTCCGGGTCGCGGCCTATACATTGTGCGCTCCACCGATGGAGGGCAGACCTTTTCTCAAGCCACCAGGGTGAGTACCGTTTCAAGACCCCCAAGCCCGCTGCCGGGGAGCGATTTCCGCATCTTCGTGCTCCCCGCACTGGCGGTAGACCCCACGAGCGGGGCGCTCTATGCTACCTGGAACGATTATCGCAATGACGACAGCGACGTGATGCTGTCGCGCTCCACCGACGGCGGTGTGACCTGGACCGCGGCACGGCGCGTCAACGACGATCCGGCACGGCCCAGGAAGGACCAGTTCTTCCCAACGGTGACCGTGGGTAGAGACAGCACCGTGCACCTCCTCTGGCTGGACCGCAGGGACGACCCGGCTAATAAGCTCTATTTGCCCTACTACGCCACCTCCACTGATGGCGGTGCGACCTTCACCCAGGAGCCTCTGAGCCGCACGCCCAGCGATCCTACAATCGGCTTCCAGGGCGTTCTCATAGGCGACTATATAGCCATAGATACCTCAACGGACGGCTCGAAGGTCTACACAGCATGGGTAGATACACGCAACGGCGACCAGGACATCTACTTCGCGGCGTTTGGGTCGAAGGAGGGTCCGCAAAGCCCCGCCCCGGTGCCCACGCGGCCCGCACCGGTTGCCGTGCCTTCGCCCCAGCCCCTGACAGGCTTCTTTGATGCGGCATTCCTGCGCAAGTGGCAGCGCACCGACCGGCCGGTACTGCTGGGTAGAGCCAGCCGTCCGTGGGTGTGGGGGCCTGTGAGCTTCGCGGCGGCCCGGGAAGCTTACGCGCAGGGCCGCCGCGGCCTCAGGGACGTGCAGTACTTCGACAAGGCCCGCATGGAAATAAACAACCCCGGTGCCGACCCGACCGGTAGGTTCTTCGTCACCAACGGCCTCCTGGTCGTGGAACTGCTCAGCGGCAGGGTTCAGGCGGGAAATAATGAGTTCGAGGCGGCCCGGCCACCCGCGCAGATCCCCGTGGCGGGAGACGCCGACAGCTCCGACGCCCTGACGTACGCTTCACTGGCGCCTGTAGCCTCCTTGAACGGCGACAAGCGGGCCGCGGACCGCACGGGGCAGCAGGTCACGGCGGTGCTCGACAGGAGCGGTACGGTCAAAGACGACCCGGCGCGTGCGGGTAGTATCCGCCTCGTCAGGTACGAGCCTGTGCTGGGCCATAACATACCCGACGTCTTCTGGAGCTTTATCAACCAGAAAGGCCCGGTGCAAGTCACAAGCCCTGGCGCGGCCGCTAACGTGGGTGAGGGGGTCGAAGAAGGGGAGTCGGCGGAAGGTAGCGGCTCCAGCGCTCTCATGCAGACGATACCCATCGCTGAAGAGACTATAATCGACTGGGAAGCGGACCTGGGCTATCCTATCACCGAGCCATACTGGACAAATGTAAGAATCGCGGGCACAAGCAAGTGGGTACTGGTGCAGGCGTTCCAGCGGCGCGTGCTCACCTATGTGGCGGACAATCCCCCCGGCTGGCAGGTGGAGATGGCGAACGTCGGAAGGCACTATTACGACTGGCGCTACAACCAGTTAGGTACAGCCAGCCCTTAGCTCCCTCTTTGTTGAAATACCGGACGCCAGGAGGCGACCAACGAGCGGTATGGCGGCTGTGACACTGACAAGAGGGGCAGGTACAAACTTTGTACCTGCCTCTCTCGCACTAATTCATGGCTTTGATGACGCTATCACGAACGACTTTACTTGCTGATTGCCACCTGCGCACCTGTCACTGTAGCCAGGAGGTTCATACCGCCGTTCGTAAGCTGCATCAGGTTTGACGGGCCGGAGTGGAAGGTCAGGGCCGTGGCACCATTCGCGGGGGCGGCTACGACTCGGAACCGCAACTTCGCCAGGACCACTTGGCCGGACGGAGCCTCTCCTTGCAACATGCCCGCCGAGAAGCCCGCCGCACCGCCGTTGCCATCCACCCAGTTGCCCATAACCGACGGAAGGGCCACTCCAGGCTCCATGCCGAACGCGGGGCCGCCACCGGCACCTACGGGCACGAGCACCGAGGGGTCGAACTTGACTACAAATGCCGCTCCGTCTATTGCTTGCGCGCCCGTTTCGGCCAGCACCGCCACGTCCACGTAATCGCCTACTCGAACCTGGTCGGCGGAAGTCCAGATTGAAAGGCCCAGGTTCCGCGCCAACGTGTCAGGTCGCAGCCACGGGGCGAGCACCTGGGACAGGGGCGGGGCCGCGCTGGCGCTCTGCAAACTGAACTGGGCGTCCGCCGATACGTCACCGCAGCGGTCGAAGCCGGAACGCAACAGGCTCACATCCGACATGCTTACCGCGCCGTCGTTGTTCAAATCGGCGGTAGCGCCAAAGCCTTCCATGCCCCGGTGCGTACCCATGCGAGCTTGTAAGTACGAATAATCGTCAACCGTTACGCAGTTGTCACCGTTCACGTCACCTTCGACCTGCGTTTTCATATCCAGTTCTTGGCTTGCACCTGCGGTCAGGGCGATGTTGGCCCTGGCGCTTTGGAGGCTGTGAGGGCCTTTCACGTGGACGTTGTATATGCCCGCCGGTAGGCCGGAGTAGTGCGCCACACCGTCGCGATCTGTAGCCCCTTGGAAGGTGCCCACTACAGCGGCGCTCCCCGGAGTGCTAAGTTGAAGGGTCAGCGGCTGCACCCAGCTATCACTTGGCGCAGCGCCGCGACCGAGCCACTGCACCCGCACCCGCAACTGCGCCGTACCGGGGGCCTGTGGAGGCTGCTGGGGCTGCGGTGGAGCGACGGGCGCCGACGCGGCAGCGGGCGGTGTTGCCGAGCCGGGCTTCTTCATCTCAAATCCAAGCTCGGCGGAAGCGTCGAGGTTATAGTACTGTACGCGAATCTGGTGAGCACCCGGAGACAGCTCGGCCGTATAACGCTCCTGTTGCAGGGTGTTCCAATGCCAGCCGTTTACAGCCAGCAAGTTATCGATCCACAGGCGCACCCCGCTGTCGGACCTCAGAGTGAACTCGTAGACACCCCCGGCCGTCTCTTCTTGCCGGGTGAACTGTACCGACCAGTCTGCCTTGCCCGCACCGACAGAGTACGGCTTCTGCTGGTCAGCGGACCACGCAAAGCTGGGTGATGTCACGTCCTGCACCGAGGCAGGGTGGCCGGGAAGGTCGTGTGGGGGGGCCAACTGTGGGGAAGGTGCCTGGTGTCCAGCAAAGTACTCGGCCTTCCAGTTGGGGAAGCTTTGCGGCCAGGGTGCGGCCTCTATCTTGTCGCCGGAGAGGGTCAGCACGCCTCTTACGAAGCCCTGCCGGGTCGCTGCCCCACCGCCCACCGTAAACGGGTCAGAGGTTGGAGCACCAAGCCATTCAGGACCCGGCGGCTCGTGCGTGGCATACGCGGTGGCGAGCGCCCCAGATAAAAGGTAGGCGCGGCTCACGCCCATATTGGGGACCTTGAGCACGTCGAACACGAGCCAGGTGTTACCCTTGCCATCGGCGCCGCTGAACCGCTGCGCTACCACGTTGTGCTCGGATACGTAGGGTAGCCACCAACGCACGGGACCTGTGGGCCTGCCAAGCGCCGCCGTGCCACCATTGCGCTCAAATGCTTCGCGGAACGCCTGCGGATAGTCGGACCCTTGCCCTACCTCAAAGTTGGCCGGTACCGGGGTCGGCTCGGGTTGCCTGGCGGCGGGCGGTGCTGGTGGCGCGGGTGGCGCTGGTGGCGGACCCTCATAACCGCCACCGGGCGGCGCGGGCGTGACAACCGCGTCGGAATAGTAGAACTGGATGAGCCAGCCCCAGCTACGGCCCTGGTCGGCATGCCACGCGCTGCCCCACTGCGTCATATAGGGGCCGGGCCAGGGGCACTCACCGGCGGGGTCGGCGTCGTAGGAGCCTGCGCAATATTGCGCCTGGAATAAGGCACCCCCACGCGTCATGGCATAGTTGAAAGTCGCATCCACAGCCTCGTCCGTGGTCGAATAGCTGAGGTTGGGATCGTATACCTGGTCCTCGGTGTTGTCCTTTACGTCGGCTCCTAGCGCCACCTGCTTGCCGCCGCGCGCCACCCAGTACCAGGCGTAAGTCTTTACGGCCATCGCGCCTGCCTGGAGCGAAGACATCTTCCAGGTCGGTATCCACTCCGACGGGAGCACGTGCTTCACATACTCGCGGAATGGCACCACCTCAACCTGCCCCGTGGCGGTGCGGTAGACCCGTATCGTAGCGGGCGGCACCAGGGCAGAGTTGGCGGCAAGGGCATCTACCTGGGCAAAGGCCCTGTCGAGCGCCATTTGGTTGCGAGATTCCGCATCAGCTTCGGGTGGGGAGAAACCACCGGCAATCTGCTCTTCGAGGTTTTCACCCGAGGGTGAGGCAGCAGTGTGAATAGCAGGCGGTTCGTCTGGGGCGGGCAGCTGGGCGTGCACGCGTAAGGCTGCCCCGCTGAAGTACTTTGCGTCGGAGATAGACCAGCTTCCGTGACCGGGCGCACTGACCTGAACCGAGACCGGCAAGCCCTGCTCGCCGGTGGCACTCTCCAGCTGCGCTGCGTTGGCGGCGAACGAGAAGTAACCCTCAGCGTCCGTGGTAGTTGTAGCGGACACCGAGCCGTTCAAGGTTACCTGCGCACCCGCAACGGGTGCGGAGCCGGTCCGGTCTTTGACCCACCCCTCCACGGCCGGAGCATCTGCGCCATTGGCGCTGCTTTCCGCCACCGCAAGCTGCGAAGGGAATAAGTTCAGGGGAATAGCCTGGAGCGCGGCTCCGGTTAAAAAGCAAAGAGCAAGTGCGACACGGGCGGTCTTGTTTGCCAGGAATCGACGCAAGAAGAGCATTGGCCCTCCATTGTTGAGCAGTGTGGTAGGGTCGTAATTTGTGGCGTTGTAATTGAGAAAAGGCATACCGCGCGCATGACGCGAGCGTCTCAGAACGATAGTAACCGAATTAGCAACACATGCACAATAGGCAATTTGTACTTATGTCATGTGGTACGCGTGGCCCGCACGCGCCACCGGGGCAGGGGAGAGGGGGTAAGTCCTACTACCTGGGGCAGCATTCCATCTGATATACTGCCTAACGTGGAAAAAGTGCGGCAACTAAACCAAGAGGGGAAACACGGCGATTTGAGGAAGGGTGAGGCCGCGGCCGGGGCTTTCACCCGCTACGCTCCTTTTTACGACGCGGAGCAACATGGCAACCTTCTAGCCAGGTGGACGCGTGCCCGTAATCTTCATGTGTTACGTGATACGTTTGGGGCGGGCGCACGGGTGCTGGAGATTGGTTGCGGCACAGGTGAGGAGGCGTTATACCTGGCGTCCAGGGGAGTAGAAGTGCTTGCCACGGACGCGGCAGAGGGCATGATTGAGGTCCTGTCTGCAAAGCTAGCCGCAGGTAAGATGGGCAGAGACAGTGGCGGGCTTGTATCAACCAGGGTGCTAGCAGCACGTGATATAGGGCTTCTGGTGGCGGAATATGGTAGGGCTTCCTTGTCGGGTGCGTATTCGAGCTTCGGGCCGCTGAATTGCGAACCGGACTTGCGGCCGGTCGTCGCGGGGCTGACCGAGCTCGTAGCGCCCGGCGGGAAGGTGGTTATATCGCTGCTCAACCGCTACTGTGCCTGGGAGACCATCTGGCACCTTGCAAGATTGCAGCCCCGGACCGCTTTCCGGCGATGGGGAGGGTACGCTGAGGCAACCGTGAGGGCTGCGTGGGGCGAGCGGAGAATACCGGTCTACTACTGGACTGCCGGCACGGCGGAGCGCCTGTTCTCACCGCATTTCTCGATCACCCGTCGCTCGGCTCTGACGTGGGCCTTGCCTCCGCCCTACCTTGAACGGCTCGTCAGACACGGACCCGACCACTTTCGGCGTCTTGCCAGGTGGGAACTCAGGCTGGCGCACCGTTGGCCCTTTAATGTCGCAGGCGACCACATACTGCTGGAGATGGTGCGCAAGCCATGATAGATCGAATGCTGCTGGATGTGCTCAGTACGCAATTGTACCCTGTTGCTGCAATTTGTACTTTTGGAGATTGTGCATTTAGCCAATCACATTGCAAGTTCCATACGTTTTGTGCTTGGCTAACCACGTCCACGGGTAAAAATTGAAGCTACAGAGGCTGTTAGGCGGCAAGCGGTCACCCGTTAGGAGGTTAGTAAGGCGTGCGGCCAAGTCCTGGCTCGCCTGGAGGTACCGGGACTTCTCGCCCGATGTGCACACCTCGCGGTACGTGAAGGTAGCGGGACTGAGGCTGCTGGTCGGGCCTACTACCTTCAACCCGGCCCTGCACTATACGAGCGCGTTCTTCGCGGAACACCTGGCACAGCCCGGCGTGATAGCGCGTAGGGCACGGGTGCTGGATATTGGCACCGGCAGCGGAGTGCTTGCGATCAGCGCTGCCCTTGCTGGTGCCGGCCAGGTGACGGCGGTCGATCTGAACCCGGCGGCAGTGCTAACCGCGCGGCTGAATGCTTCATTGTACGGCCTGGCGGGCAGAGTGAAAGTGGTGCATGGCGACATGTTCGAGCCGGTGGCCGGGCAGCTCTTCGACCTGGTCGTGTGCAACCCGCCTTACCTGCGGGGTGAGCCTTCGTCGCCGGGTATGCTTGCCTACATGGCCGGTGAGGACTTTCAGTGGCTCCGGCGTTTTTCACAATCCTGGGGAGACTATCTGACACCTAGCGGCCAGTGTTTACTCGTGCTGGCCGACAGCACCGATCTCAAGTCGGTCTTCCAGATCTTCCGGGGAGATGGCTGGGTAGTGCAGCAGCTGGCGACGCGTGACGTTACAGTAGAGCGGCTGTTCATCATAGCACTTTACCGGGTCCCGTAGTGGCATTCTTCTTGCCGCTCACATGTAAGGAAGTAGCAACGTGAAACCACTAAACAGCCGGAGGTAGTTTCTTGGACTCGAGCCTCATAAATGGTCCTCTATTCCCCCGCGACTTCGTTTGGGGTGCCGCCACCGCGGCCTACCAGATCGAAGGCAGTCCGAGAGCAGATGGTAAGGGCGAGAGCATCTGGGACCGGTTCTGCCGCATACCGGGCACTATCGCTAACGGCGACAGCGGTGATGTGGCCTGCGATCATTATAGGCTGTGGCGCGAAGACGTGACTTTGATGAAGCAGTTGGGCCTGGACGCCTACCGCTTCTCAATTTCGTGGCCCAGGGTCTTGCCCGAAGGGCGGGGCAAAGTGAACTCGGCCGGGCTGGACTTCTACGACCGGCTCACCGACGCGTTATTGGAGGCGGGCATTCTACCGTTCGCCACGCTCTATCACTGGGACCTGCCTCAGGCATTGCAGGACAGGGGCGGCTGGGGGGACCGGGACATTGCTCCATACTTCGCCTCTTATACAAGCGCTGTGACTGAGAGGCTGGGCGACAGAGTCAAACACTGGATCACGCTCAACGAGCCTAAGGTGACGGCCTTTGATGGGCACCTATGGGGCGTGCACGCGCCTGGGATGCGGTCGCTCAGGCTAGCATTCGCGGCGGCGCACAACAGCCTGCGGGCGCATGGCATGGCTATCCAGGCGATCAGGGCCGCAGTCCCAAACTCTACTGCGGGCATCACACTGAACCTCAACCCCGTCCACCCAGCAGGTGACAGCACGGAAGACGACGAGGCGGCGCGGCTGGCTGACGCTTTCCATAACCGCTGGTTCCTAGACCCGCTTTTCAGCGGAAGCTACCCGGACGACATATCACAGCTATTGGGCGATGCAAGTCCCGCCATAGAAGAGGGAGACTTCTCGACCATCCGGCAGCCCTTGGATTTCCTGGGGGTCAACTATTATACCCGCAGTGTCGTGAGGCACCGGGACCAAAGCCAGTGGTTCAAGGACGGAAAGCTGCCGTTCGAGACGATCAAGCCAGACGGCAGGGAGTACACCGAGATGGGTTGGGAGGTCTACCCGGACGGCCTACGAGAACTGCTAGAGCGCCTGCACCGAGACTACCCGGCTGGCGCGTACTACATCACCGAAAATGGGGCCGCGTTCCACGACAGCGTCACAGCGGAAGGTGCGGTACACGACGCAAGGCGCCGGGCCTACCTGGAGAGCCACGTCGAAGCAGTCTCCGAGGCCGTAAGCGCGGGAGTGCCTGTGAAGGGTTACTTTGCCTGGTCGCTGCTGGATAACTTTGAGTGGGCGTATGGGTACTCACGGCGCTTTGGCCTCATCTACGTGGACTACAAGACGCAGGAGCGCATCTGGAAGGACAGCGCCAGGTGGTACCAGCGCTGGCTAGCCTCCAGGGTCGCGCCTGCGGGCAGGTAGGATAGGCCAATGCCAGACTACGAAGCCGCCCGACGGAAGATAGACGCCATTGAGACTGAGATGAAGCGTACCGGCATGTGGAGCTTGACGCCGCCCCCGCCGGAAGCCTTCCAATTTCTCGCGGCCTTTGCCATGGATACGATGCCCTTCGTGCATTGGCTGCAATTTGTCTTCATATCACGCGTACGGGAGATTGTCGCAGCACAAGGAGAGTTTCCGGGTAGCAGCCAGTTGGGAGCGCAAGCAGTACGGGAGTTCGACGGTATTACCGAGGCAAGCGGGCTGTTAGCGCTGCTCAGTGACTTCGACTACTTTATAGGGCGCGGCTGACTTCCGAAAGGAAAGCGAGAACGTCGCCGCTCAAGGGATGTCCGGGTGCGCTGCCCGATGTACCGGCCAGGACCTCTAACGTCTCTGTGGTCGGGTCGCACAAGAGCAGATGCCGGCGGTCTGCCCGTAGCGAGCGTAGCGTCTCATGCGACTCTATGCTTTCAGCCTCGGCCCGAGTGGCATAGAGGACAAGGACGAGGATCTCGGCTCGGTCGCAATTCGCCAGGATATAGGCCCCTCGCGCTGTGTTCTCGACGTACGCGGGCATGATGAGGTCTGCGGCCAGGGCCTTTACCTCATCGAATCTGCCGGGAGCTGCCGTTAATCTGGTAAGGACCGCGTGCATGAGGGACCTCAACTTTCTGAGGTCGCTGCTACAACAGCAGCGACCTTGTATAAAGGCAGTACTATCTTGGACGTTGAAGAGTAGACATCGTGGCATCTCTCTTATAGAGAGATGCCACGATGTCATATTACCACCCCTTCTTGAGCAAGTAAATAGGAAGATTATTAGTAACGAGAATGACCCTTCTCGGAACTTATGCTATCATCTGATGCAGGTAGGCAATAGCACTTCCTGTACGACACTTGGCAGTATCAGCCTCTGGAGGAAGCCTCTATAATGCCCAAATAGGTTGAAGGGTCGAACTTGCAGCGCATTACTCTTAGGCCGCCTGTTGAGACCGTAGAGGAAATGGACAAGTATGTGCTATCATCTGGAAGATATTGTCGGATGAAAAAGCATCTAAAGCTCGTTAACAGAAAACAAGAGGCTACCCATAACGTGCTCACCTTCCTCTAGCTCACCTTCTTTGTCGCTTACGGTGTTGCCTATTCAGGCGCTGCCCAGCCTCGTAAATGAAATACACTTGGTTGCGCTCTAACTCCCTTTTCTTATCCTTCCATTCCCTATACACATCTAGTGCAGCTACACCAACACCTGCGATAGCACCAACTATAGAAGTTGCAGCGCCTCCTAGACTGCCTAGCACAAAGCCTAAGCCTGTTGCGCCGCTTACTTCTATAGGATCCTTGAAGCCCTTGTATGCTAGTTTGGTTAGGAGCTTGTTGGACCTAATATCCTCTTCCAAGTGCAAAATTGTAGGCTCTATGTCTCGCCGTACCAACCTCTCTGCTTCGTGCTCGAAGTCTTTGTCCCAAGGTTCGGACGTGATCTGCTCGGCTAGCTTGATTATCCCTGAACGGAAGTGCGTCAAGGGGTTGTTTAGCTCTCGACGGATGTCCAGGATCTCATCTATGGATGCGGTCGTGAAGGTTGGTAGCCTGGCAAATAGGTCGATGGCTAGACTTACCTCCTTTGCCTTGAAGATAGTCTCTGCATGGTCCGGTGCTGCAACTTCTGTCGTGTTGTCAGCTTGCAGTTCTGCGACATAACGTGCCCATTGTTGTACATGTTGTCGATCCAACAGCGGGTACGTAGTGCCGTCTGCAAGTGACCTGAATAGGAGCTTACTAGAGTTCCTAAACGCCTCAGGTAGTTCTGGCCCGTCGGCTTGAACAGACCCAGTAGGTAAAGCAGAACTATCGGGAACGTTTTTCTCGCCTCTAGATTCTGTTATATAATTGATCAGTTCGATCAGCCAGGAAACTAACTCGGATGCGGGGTCCGAATATCCCTCATGAACGTAGCCACTGTTCATTGCCCGATTTATTTCTTGGATCTGGTGAAGAAGAAGGCTAGGTGAAATTCCTTTACCTGTTGAGCCTTCCGCTAGTGACTTCAGGACTATAGAACTGAACGGAGTCCTATCTGTATTCTGTTGCGCCCGCAGAATCATTGGACCGAACACTGCATGTTGAAAGTTAAAAACCGTAGCTTGATCTGCATAGAGCAAAGCAGCTTTGATAAGTCGCAATTCGAGGGCAAATCCGGGTTCGTCGGAGGCAACTGCAATGCTAAGGTGAAGTGGCCGATTGATGAGCGATATCATTTGCACTCCCACTACGTATCAACGCTAAACTTATCCCTACTCTCCAGTATACATCCACCAAGTCAGAACGTTCATAAGCAAATAGTCAGTCACTGGCTAAGGAGGCTGCCAGACCAACGATGATCGTCCAAAGGAAATCCTGGCTCTGTGTGCTAGCCCCAGCTTTAGAGCGGAGGCAGGAGTAGCGAATAACGCCATGAGAACTATAGATCTGTGCTACTCTAGACACACGGCTAACCTAAAGTCAAGCTCATGAGATCCAGGTAAAGCCAACGAAAGGAACATTGCGGCATGCGCTCCCTGGAACCACTTCACCGTGAGAACGATCTCACAGGACCAGACGCTACGGGGAACAACCTGAGCCTCGTACCCGATCACCAGGCGAAGGGCCTTTTTTTGCAATATCCTCTCAGCGCCGACCAGCACCCCGCGGCCGTCTACCTTGCCAGGCTGGCCCCAGGCTCGCGCCGCACCATGTCCGAAGCCCTGGATGTCGTCGCGGGGATACTCACCTCGAACCGTTTCAACATGCAAGGCCTCGACTGGAGCGCCCTGCGGTACCAGCACACAGCTGCCGTACGCTCGGTGCTGGCCGACCTCTACGCGCCCGCGACCGCCAACAAGATGCTGGCGGCCCTGCGAGGGGTGCTGAGGGAGGCGTGGCGGCTCGGACAGGTGAGCGCCGAGGACTACCACCGCGCCGCCGACCTTCCTTCCGTGCGAGGCTCTACGCCTCCCAGGGGGCGCGCATTGGACGGAGAGGAGCTGGGACAGCTATTCGCCCGTTGCGCCCTTGACAACTCGCCTGCGGGGCTTAGGGACGCCGCCATGCTGGCAGTGCTGTATGGTTGCGGGCTGCGACGTAGCGAGCTTGTAGCGCTCGATGTTACCGACTATGTGGCGAAAGATGGTGCATTGCGTGTGAGGTCGGGCAAGGGGAACAAGGCGCGCACTAATTATGCTACCGGAGGTGCGCGCAACGCTCTCGAAGCCTGGCTCAAGGCGCGGGGCAAGGCGGTTGGGCCACTATTCTGTCCGGTGAACAAGGCGGGGAAAATAACGGTTCGCAGGCTCACCGACCAGGCTGTGCGCAAGGTCCTGCTCAAGCGGGCCAGGGAAGCCGGGGTGGAGCACTTCTCTCCCCACGACCTGCGCCGAACGATGATAGGAGACCTCCTTGACGCGGGGGCTGACATCTCCACGGTCCAGCGACTGGCCGGGCACGCCAACGTCACCACCACGGCCCGCTATGACAGGCGTGGGGAGGTGGCGAAGCGTAAAGCAGCAGAATTGCTTAGCGTGCCTGTTGCCCCAGTCCCGAATGAAGAAGCCAATGCAGACTAGACCCTTCTTGTAGAGGGTCTAGTCTGCATTGTAGCTAGGTTGCGCCGCCAGTCGTCAGTCGTCAGCTTCCCCGGTGCGCTCGGGGTTCTGGACTCCGAGCAGCCGGTTCCACAGTTGGTAATCTACCTCGGTCTTCGGTACGTACCAGTTCTCAGGTCCTGCTTCCATATCGCCCCACGCGGTAAGCTCCTGGGGATCATGCGCGCGCAAGTCGATATACGTAGCGTTCTGCTCCAGCCTACTGCCCACCGGAAGGACCGTGATCTGCTTTAGTTCGTCGTCGGTGAACCCCTCGAGGCGGTTATGCAAGTCCTTGATATCGTAAGCCGTACTAACGCCATCGGCCTTCTCCGGGTGCAGCCCCTGCACGCCGTCGTTCTGCCCGGCATTGTCGTCCGGGCGAAGGTCCTGGTCCCAGTACCTGTCCTCTTCGCTGAAGCTTGCCGAACCGCCACCCCCACCACCAGATGCGCCCATGTCAGCCTCCTTGTGTGCCAGGGCCAGCGTTCGAGTCGCTGCCACTGCGCCCGCTGCCGATATCAGAGTCGCGCGCCCTTACGCTGACTTCGATTGTGGGCTTATCGCGGGTGTCTTCGTCCCACGCGTTTCGTTGTTGCGAGGGCGGCCTGTCGGTGTCCTTACCCTCGGCCGCTTGCTGAGCATAAGTCTCCTGCTTCTTCGGAGGCCCGGTGATAACGTCTACGCTCTTGGACGGGTTGTTAGGGCCTTTCGACTTGTCCTTGTCGTCTGCGTCGTTGTTGTGCTGTCCCTGCTTCGCCATAACTTCGAGTACCTCCGGTATTGGTTAGCGCCAAACTAGCCCTTTGAGCTACCTTCGCTCGGCGGGCTGGCCCTGCGCTGGCTCTCCGAACCACCCTTATGCTTGATCTTGCCTTCTTTGGGGTCGCGCTCTTCGCCCTGGCGTGGCGAGTCCATGCGGCTCACCTGCTCCTGTCCCTTCTTTACCATCGTAGTGCTCCTTTCATTCCCACCCGCTCCTGCGCAAAGACAGTCACTATATCTGCCTGCTCCCATCGCCGGTGGGCTGTTTTTCTATCCGTATTGAGCAAGCAAGGGGTGTGCCAGTAGCCGCTCGCTGCCCTCATCACGGCCGCCGTGCGGAACGAGACTTCTAGAGGTAAAATACAGAGCTAGTTCTTACCAGGTCGAGAGTTACAGGCATCTGACAGGCATCTGATTGAAAGGCGTAACCAATGTTAATCGTGAAGGTGGCTGACTGCCCTGAGTTCATGGCGGGTGATGAGACGCTGCTCAGGGAGGTACTGCACCCGGCAGTACATGGCGCGCCGATCCGCTACAGTATAGCCCAGGCCCTGCTCAGGCCGCGCGGACGTTCTTTACCTCACCGCCTCACGGGCTCCGAGGTATACTATTTCTTGCTTGGCCGGGGCAGGCTGTACATAGACGATGAATCCAGTGAGGTGGAAGCCGGACAGATAGTCTACGTGCCACCAGGAGCCACACAGTTCGTAGAAAACTCCGGCGACGGCGATCTTGTGTTCCTGTGCATTGTAGACCCGGCCTGGCGCGCTGAGGACGAGGATGTGACGGGGATCAACTAAAGTATGGAGCGTAAGTCGTGAGTGGGGTACAAGTTACGAAGTGGCAAGGGGAACAGCCTGCCACCGAAGCCGCAATTCAGCGCCTGGTCGGGCAAGAAGGCCTCTCAGCCTACGAGTGGCGGAACGGGCCGCACGATACCTACGCGGCGCACAGCCACTCCTACGATAAGGTAATCTACGTTGTGCGCGGCTCCATCACCTTCGGCCTACCGGAGCTTGGCCAAAGCGTCTTACTGGAAGCAGGCGACCGCCTGGACCTACCGCGGGGCGTACGCCACGATGCCCAGGTAGGTCCCGAAGGCGTCACATGCTTGGAGGCGCATCTCCCTCACTAACGCCTCAATTCTTCTTAGGACTGCGTCGGCGGCTCGTTATCTCGGAGGTCGGCTTCCACAGTGTCTCGGTCCCCTTCGGCCTGGCTGGGCCTGAGATCTTCTATGGGGTCCTGTCCTTCGGGCTGAGGAATGGTGCTAGAGTTGTCTTCCTCAATGCTTTGGCGGTTGTCTTGCGTCTCGTTGAGCATCGTTAGTTCCTCCCTACGCGTCGATTATAAGAAATCTCTTTAAGCTTCCAGGTTAGCAAGTGATATACCTCTGTTCGTCCCTGTTGTAAGTTGGTGCTTTATGGGATATGTATCCTACAACTATCTTCACTACAAACTCCGGCAACGCTCAGGGCCGGGACACTGTCCCCTCCAGTACGTCAATGCTCGCCGTGAACCGGATGTCGGGCTGCCCTGCACGCGCCGCGCTGACTTCCAGGACCCAGGGACCGGCGGACGGAAATATCACTTCAGTAGCATACTGACCCGCTACACCGGTCGGTATCATGCGCACCGGCGTCGCTCCAACTTTACGGTTGGCGCTACCTGAAGCCTCGAAAGCCACAACGACGCCGCTTACCGGCCCGCCTTCGGACCCTCGCATCTCTACAACGACCTGCGTCAGCCCAACACGTGCAGGCTCCGGCACAGTCAGAAATCGGGCCTCCAGGTAATCGATTGCGCGCACTGCAATCTGTTCACCTTCTGAGAGTGTCAGCCAGAACGCGGCCTTCAGGTCGCCACTATCGGCCCGCTGCGCAACGGCTGTGACCAGATAGTCGCCTTCCAACGCTAGTACCGGCGCTCTCGCCACCCAGACCTGCGTCCCGTCCGCTGTTCCCGCCGCACGTTCTGCGCGGAGGGCAGTACTACCTGCCTCCAGGCTCTGCGGGCTTACCGTGAAGACCAGGCGCGTCACATCAGCTAGCACGTCCTGGGTACCAGCTTCAGTTCGCAGCGTTAGAGTGAAGACGTCGGCCGTACTTGCCTTCTCGACCGCAATGGCGAACGAAGTACCTGCAATCGAGGTGGCGGCAACCACCGGCACAGGTAGTATGGTGCTAGTAGCACCGGGCATAGCCGAAGGCACCGTCGGGAGGGTCAGGCCGCGTTGGTCCTGTGGAGCTGGCGTTGCTGCGGCGGTCTCAACGCTGGGAGGAGGTAAGAGGGTCAGCCCTCCTGCACAGAGCAGGACCACGGCCATGAGCGCTACTTCGAGCCGCATATTGCGCCGAAAGCTTGAGATTATGCCCGCACCTTCCTCCGCACGAGCCGACCTCAAGCGGGGTGTAAGATGAGCTAGATTCAGGGCGCCGATGAGAAGGAGCGCTCCAAAGAGAAGGACTTTCAGGCCGACAACCTGCCCGTACAGGCTTGAAGCGATGGCTGAGAGGTCCGTCGTCTGAATAGCAAGGTTATACGTGCCGGAGAGGCCCAGAGCGAGCACACTCACCAGCGCCAACCTTGAAAACCGCGGCACGGCGGCCCCCAGGAAAGCCCGCCGCCCGGCCTGCGAGTGGCGCAGGTTGCGGTACGTGGGGAACAGTACGAACACGAAGAACAGCAGCCCGCCGGTCCACGTTGAGGCCGTTACGAGATGCACCCAGTCGCTAATCACGGGTAGTGGCAACCCTCCGACGTCTTCGCCCACCACCGCTGCCGCGTGACTGCTCAACGACTCGGCAAGCAGGAATAGCGATCCGGCAGCGATGCCAATCTCCCAGAGGCCCCCGCC
This sequence comes from Chloroflexia bacterium, assembly GCA_036388595.1. GTDB lineage: Bacteria > Chloroflexota > Chloroflexia > QHBQ01 > JADMIH01 > JADMIH01. Next base: position 22,190 of record DASVRN010000308.1, on the reverse strand, counting down.
TGGCGTTCGGCGCACCCGCAGGTACATAAACACCCCGAACAACACTAGCGCACTCAACACCTTCATCGCCCATGCAAAGCCGTAGCGCGTGTTGGAAAGCAGCAGGCTCCCCAGGTCCGCCCGCCACACTGCGCCCGGCAAGTCCGTCTCTGAGATGGCCGCAACTTGTGCCCAGAAGTCTAGCGCTAACAGAGGCACTAGCGCAGCCGCCGCGATAGACCCGAGCATGGCGAACCTGGCACCGAGCACCGCCCACGTGCCCTCCTCCACCCTCCCCAACTCTCCAGCCGCCGGTTCAACCACCAGGACCAGGAAGATCGCACCGCCCAGACAGAACGTGATGCACGCAAGCACCAGGGCACGCACGAGCCAGTGAATGAGGCCAGGGCGCTGCTCCGCTGTTCTCAGGGTTCCCGGTGTGGCCTCGTTAGCACTGCTCGCTCCTGGGACCGGCTCGAGAGGTGTCTGTGGGCTGTCTCCGGCATTCAGTACGCGGAAGACAAAGCTCCCGGTGGTAAGGTGACCGTCAATCGCGGAAACTACCCTCCAGATTGCCCCGTAGGTGCCGGGGGGTAGAACATCCTTGGGGGAGACACTGACGCTTGTCTCGCCTTGGCTTCCGTAAGCGATAGGGCCTAGCGGTATCTCCTGGCGGCTGCGGTTGAGGAGCACTATAGTGCTGAACTCTAGTGTTACGGCCTCACTCAGGGTAATCTCGATCTGTGAGGGCGCGGTCTCCATTGACGAGCCGGGGGCAGGAGAGCTTCCAAGCAGGCGCGCGTGAGCATATGCGGGTGTGGGAGATAGCAGCAAGCCCGCCCACAACAGCGCGATGAGGAGGACCGCGCCCGCCCGCCGGTGCTTCATCGCCACAGCCTCCCAGCCCTCAAATTAACGCAAATGGGAGAAGCGGCGAAGCAGCCTCTCCCAGGTAAAGGTGTCACCTAGTGCTTAGTTTAGCTGGCTTCGAGTGTCGCCCGCACTCGAATGTCTACGTTGCCTACCAGGGCCCCGGAGATAGGGCAGTTGCGCGCGGTATTCTCGGCAGCCGCCTGGAACGCTTCCTGGTCGATGCCGGGCACGCGTCCGGTGACCTCCAGGTCCATGGTAGTGACCTTCAGCTTTCCCTCAACACGGTCCAATGTGCATACAGCGGCCACGGACACCCGCTCGGGTGTGTTCCCCTGCTTTGCGAGGTCGTTGGAGAGGGCCATTGAGAAACAGGCTGCCTCGGCGGCTGCCATCAATTCTTCCGGGCTGGTTTTGCCGTTCGAGCTTTCGGTGCGGGAGGCCCAGGTGACGGGGAACTCCTCGAGGGCGCCACTACCTACCTGTACCCGGCCGCTGCCCTCGGTCAGGTTACCCTCCCAGACTGCGTTGGCTCGTCTTTCTGCAAGTGCCATTATTCGATATCCTCCTGTGGTACTGGGCGACTGAAATTGTCGCTTCGGGGCATTATAACACTCAACAGAGTTCCGTTCGACCTGCCGGGATGCTGCTCTGGTTGGTCCGTCCAACTAGGATTGTATATCTCGAGGGATATGTAAACTAAGACGCTTCAGGCTTTTTTGGTGCGCGAAGGCGTAGCCGTGAGACTACGCCTTCGCAAAGTGATTAGAAGCCATCCAACGAATACTAATGAAGAGGTGAGCACCCAAAGCCCCACCCTTGTCATTTCGAACGGAGTGAGAAATCTCGTCCCTCACCACCCAAGTCTCACTTTTCTTTCATCATCTCAGCACCGCAGGAAAGAGGTAACATTGGGGTGAGGGACGAGATTTCTCACTCCGTTCGAAATGACAAGGCAGGGTCTTGGTCGCCAGTACTTGAGGCTACTATGTGTGAGATAGCTTCTAAACTGTAACACCGGGTCAACAGCTCCTAATAGCCGGTCAACCTGTCTATCATGCCCCGCTCCTTAGCCGCGTTCTCAACCCAGTTATAGAAAAAGTAGGCGACCGCGGTACAAACCAGCGCTGAGAAGCTGAGGATGCCCAGCAACTGCCAGTTGTCGAACTGGGCGAGCACGGGGCTGACGGCTTGCGTTACCACCTGCCCGTCGGCACCCTGCACCGTGACTGTAAGAATGCCGCCTTCAATAGCGCGCCGCATGGCCTCGAGCCAGTAAGTTATCGGAACACCTAAGCTGATCTCTTTGAGCGGCGTAGGCAGGATGTCCACGGCGAAATAGGCCCCACTGAACAGCAACAGGGCGCCACCTACCACTTCACCTATCGCTGCCCCATTCCTGGCTACTACCAGCGCCACGCCCGCCATTACGATGCCCAGGGAAAGCAAAATTACCAGCCCAAGTATGAAGTACACTATGAGCCAGCCCCAGGCGATCTGCGACAGGTCGATGCGGAGTCCCAGAAACAAGACGCCCGTAACTAACAGGATCAAGGTGGTTACCATGCCGATAAGCACCTTTGCTACCGCCCTGCCGAGCAGGTATGACAGGTGACGAGCCGGAGAGGTATAGATGTACTTGAGCATCCTGTAGTTCTCACGGTCGTCCAGCACCGCCCAGGCCATACCCGACAGCGCCTGCAATACCACCATGAAGAAGGCGTTGCTCACGTACAGGTAATCAAAGAAGCTGTCGCGCTGGCCGCCCCGGATCACCTCGTACATGACGAAGAGGATGAGGGCCGAGGCCATTGGGCGCAGGATTGTAAAGATGAAGAACACCAGCGGGTCGGCCCAGTTGCCTTCCACCTGCCAGCCCAGCCACGCCGCGATCCTGAAGGTCCTCAGATTCTGCCGGGCCTCCGACATCGGGCGGGCGTTACTTTCTGCTGTGGTCCCTGTTTCGAACATCTCTAACTCCTTATTGCCACCGCAGGCTAAGCCGCGCCTCGACCTTCGCCAGCCATTCCATGCGCTTGAGCATCAGGTAAGCCACTGTGACGAAGATCACTCCCATAATCACGAGCGCGCCCAGTTCGAGGCCCCAGGGGAGCACCCCTTCGATCTTGCCGGGGAAGAGCAACTGTCTTAGCGCGTCCAGCCCCAACCCCACCGGGATGAGCGCCGACACCACCGTAGTGAGGGCCTGAATGCTGTTGAATAGCTGGTTCAAAGGGAAATTCAGACCCGACATGAAGAACACAGGCTCCTGGAGCGCCAGCGATACCTGCCACGCCTCCCGGCCCCACATCAGGAAGACGGAGCTAAGTACCATGCCCAGCCCGTACAACGCCACCATAGTCACGAAGAAGACGAGGGCCGCCGCTCCCCACTGCGAGACATCCATCTGGACGTTGAAAAGCAGCGTTCCCACGATGGCTATCGAGCCTGCGCGGAGCGTGCTCATGTAGAGACCTCCGACTCCCATGCCGAGCAGGATAGCCATCATGGAAGCCGGTGACATGATATAGATCTCCAACAGCCCCGCTTGCTTGTCCCAGTAAAGCTGGGAGGCCATCATCCAGAGCACGTTCAGCCAGTAGGTAGCCAGAGCCGCCCCTAGCACGACAAAGCCAATGTAAGCAGGATCGGCCTGCAAGGCCTTATAAAGGAAGACAGAGGCCGACATGGTAATCATCGGTATGACGATGTCGAAGAAGAGCCAGCTAAGCTCTCGTTGCGCGCCAATCACGCGTGGGTAACCCCGGCCGAACGCGGCCCGCAGGAACAACTCCACACCGGTGCTTTTTCTCACGACACTTACCTCCTGCGCGGGTGCTTATTTGTTGCTCTTGTCCTCTTCGCTCAGGCTGCGGCCCACGAGCTTGATGAACACGTCTTCCAGCGTCGGCTCGTGCTTTTGCAGGTTGAGTATGCTCGCTTCCTGCGAGGTTAGCGCCTGCACTACGGAGCTAATCGCGGACTCGTCCTTGAGAATGAACTTAAGCTTGTAAGTGGAGCCGCTGGCGTCAGGCTCGCCGGTGACGCGCTCCACGCCGGGCGCGTCACCCAGCAGGGGTATCGTGCGCTCGGTGATACCCGACACGCCGATCTCGAAGATGGGCTGGCTTTGCAGCGAGCGCTTGAGGTTCGAGGGGGTGTCGCAGGCGAGCACTTTGCCGTGGTCGATGATGGCGATCCGGTCGCATAGCTCGTCGGCTTCGGCCATGTAGTGCGTGGTGAGCAACAGCGTCCGATCCGGGTTCTTCTGCAACCAACCCTTGGTGAAGTCACGCACGATGCGGGCCGCATGGACGTCCAGGCCCAGGGTCGGCTCATCGAGGAAAATCACCTTCGGGTCCGTTATGAAGCCGCGACAGAAGTTCATCCTCTGGCGCTGCCCGGTGCTGAGCGTGCTGACCAGCGCGTTCGCCTTGTCCTCAAGCTCAACGATCTTGAGCATTTCTTCTATGCGCGCGTTCGCGTCCTTCCATGTGACGCCGTAGAACTGGCTGAACATCCACAGGTTCTCGCGCACCTTGAGAACGCCGTAGCCGCTCGTCTCACCGCCACTCACCATATTGATGCGCTGGCGCACCGTGTTGGCCTGTCTTACCACGTCCAGGTCGTCAACGTAGGCAATGCCGCCGGTCGGGGCCAGCAGGGTCGTGAGTATCTTGATAAGGGTGGTCTTGCCCGCGCCGTTGGGTCCGAGCAGGCCAAACAACTCACCCTCATAGACTTCCAGACTGACGTTGTCCAGCGCGACCAGCGTCTTCGCGGCCTGGCCCTTCTTCTTGTCGGGCTTCACCTTGTAGTGTCGAGTAAGGTTCTCGGTCCTGATAGAAGCGCGCCTGCCCTGGGCCACGTCGGCTCTATCCTGGACCTCCTGTGAGAGAGTAATCATGGGTCGTTCCTTTGCCTCGCTTGGGGAAGAAGTTCCGGTAGCCGGGGAAAGTGTGTCGTCTCTAACGTCTAAAGTCATGGCTCTATCTCGCTCCTCTAAACGGCACTAAAGGCAGGTTTCGTCCTACCTGCCTTTCCCATATACTAGCAGGTAATGTGGCGGTAGGCATCAGGCGCAGCACCCATCCACCCTACTTCTACAGACCTATACGGGGCACGGGTCTTGCACCCCGCACATATACTAGGGAAAGTGTTGCCCACTCTACAGGGTGGCGAACTTCTCAGGAGCGTTGTACACTACGGCATGTTGCCTGGCACTTTATATTATCATTTGGCAGGGAGGCAGAGATGCTGTTTTACCTCGCCCTGATTGTCGTAGCCGCATACCTTATAGGCGGCATACCGATGGGCGTGCTGGTGGCCGATGCAAACAAGGTGGACATTCATTCGCACGGCAGCGGCAAGATGGGCACAACGAACGTGCTTCGCACCGTCGGCAGGCGAGCGGCCGCTCTCGTGCTGGTCGGAGACTTCCTGAAGGGGAGCCTGGCGGTGCTTGTCGGGAGGCTGCTAATCGGCGCTTTCGTGGAGTCACCCGGCCGCATTGAGATGTTGGGCTTCCAGGTGCAGGTAGTTACCCTGGCAAGCCTGCTGGCAGCCCTCGCAGCCGTAGCGGGGCACGTCTGGTCGATCTACTTGCGCGTGCTACAGGGCAGGTGGCGCGGCGGCCGTGGCGTGGCAACAGCTATGGGCGCGGCCCTGGTAGTCAACCCACTCATCGTGCTGGCCGCGCTAGGCGTCGGAATACCGACCATCCTCATCTCTCGCTACGTTTCCCTCGGCTCAATCCTCGGGACCGCCGCCGCAGGCGTTGCGATTTTCCTCCTGGTCATGCTCGGCTCAATGGACGCGCTGTCGCTACTATTCATCTCCATTTGCGTCTTCATAATCCTCGCCCACCGGGACAACATCGAACGCCTCGCCAAAGGCACCGAGCGGAAAATCGGCGAACAGGCAAAGTCCGGCTGACGACGGCGGAGCATCTACTTCTCATCGTCCAGCGTCTATCGTCCGCCGTCTATCGTCTCTAGCTAAAACTCGCCTCCGCTGCCGTCACGAGCTTCTCCTTCAGCGCGAACACGGCGGCCTGGGTACGGCTGGCAAGCCCCAACTTGCTGAGAATGTTGCTCACGTGGGTCTTGGCCGTCTTGGGGCTGATGATAAGCTCGTCAGCGATGCGTTGGTTGCTAAAGCCCCTCGCGACGAGCTTCAGCACCTCAACTTCTCGTTCGCTGAGCGCCTCCTGCACGGTTACATGCCTCGGCCGGTTGGGATTTAGCTCCTCCATCAGCCGACGCGCCACACGGGGATCGAGGTGCACCTCACCCAGTACCGCGCTCCTGATGGCATGCACCACCTCGTCGGGGTCGGCATCCTTTAGCACGTAGCCTGTGGCACCGGCACGCATCGCCCCGAACACCTTCTCGTCCTCGATGAACGAGGTCATGGCGATAACGTCTATGTCGGATGAGCCTAGCTTGATCGCCTCGGTCGCGCCGATGCCGTCCAGCTCAGGCATGACCAGGTCCATCAACACGACGTCCGGGTGTAGCTGTGCCGCCAGGGCCACCGCCTCTTTCCCGTTCGACGCCTCACCCACGACCTCAATGCCCTCTTCGGTGGCGAGGAACGCTTTCAGCCCCTGCCGCACCACCGCATGGTCGTCCACCAACATCACTCTGATAACTTCGTCCACTCTGTTACTCCCTCCACGAAAAGCCATTCGTCTAATACGCTAGTCTAAACATTTGTCGTGTTTAATGCACGCCCGGTTGCAGCGCCGGTTGTTCCTACGTTTGCCGTCAGACCCCTGGTCTGCGGTACAACGGCTGGATCGACCGGGTCAATGTCCACGCTTATCAGCACCTCAGTGCCTTCACCTGGCTTGCTGTCAATGCTGATAGTGCCACCGATGGCCTGCGCGCGTTCTCTCATCGTGCTGGTCCCAATATGGCTGCCCCCGCCTGCAACCAGATTTGCAGTCTCGAAGCCTCGCCCGTTGTCCCGGATTGAGAGGGTAACGTGATCGCTGCTCGTATCCAGGCAGACCCAGGCTTCGCTAGCGTGTGCATGCTTGACGACGTTATGTAGCGCCTCGCGGGCTATCTGGTAGAGGGCTTCTTCGTGCTCGATAGGCAGGCGGCGGTCGCCCGCCAGGTCAAGATGCACCACCAGCCCGTTTCTAGCCCTTACCGCGTCGGCGTGCTTTTGCAGGGCGGAGGCCAGCCCCTCATTTTGAAGTGCCTGGGGGCGCAACTCAAAAATGAGCGCCCGCATCTCGGCAAGCGAACCCTGAGCAAGCTCCTGCACGTTGTCCATCAGGCTCAGGGCCTGTTCGCCGTCGCTGGTGAGCACTCTCCTTGCGGCTCTCAGCGTCAGGTTGAGGCTGAAAAGCGACTGGGTGACCGAGTCGTGCAACTCGCGGGCGAGCCGTGCCCGCTCCTCCACAGTAGCCAGTTTGTTCGACTGCGCCAGCAGTTGCGTATTGTACACCGCCAGGGCGAGAATCTTGGCGAAGCTTGAGAATAGCTGTAGCTCTTGCGGCGAGAAACGACGCGGGTCCGCGAAGTATACGGTCATCGTGCCAAGGCGGGTGTCGCGCACGCTCAACGGCAGGGCGATGAGGGCGCCAACCTGGTCCGTAACCTCCCGCACCAGTACGTCGTCTCCTAGCTCGTGGGAGGCCATTTGCCACCATTCGGCAAGGTATCCGGGTTCGTGCGTATCCTCGATGAAGCAAGGCTGCTGCGTTACGAATGCCTCCTGAAAGGCAATCTTATGGTCGGGGCGCGTCCCTACCGGCACGTGCGGGTTGCCCTCCACTACCAGGCGCAGGTGTTCTGGCGTCATATTGTAGTGCGCCGTGTAGTTGAGCGTGTTCGTCTTCTGATCGTACAGGAAGACCAGGGCGCTGGAGGCCCCCATGAGCTTGCCGATGTGCTCCATGCCGTTCACTAGCGTCTCTTCCAGGCTGCGGCTCAGGGTGACCGAGAATGAAAGCTCGTTGATGGTTGTCAGGGTCATAAGTTGTTGCTGCGTGCGCGAGTACAGCCTCGCCCGCTCGACCGCGACAGCCGCCTGGTTCGCCAGCACCGACATCAGGCGGAGGTCGTCCTGGGAAAAGTCACCCTGACGCTTGTTCACGGCGGTAACCACGCCAATTGTGTGCCCACGCGATATCATCGGAGCGGCCAGCACGGAATGCGCTCCCATTTCCTCGCGCAAGGTATGGTTCACCCGGTCGTCGGACGCCGCCTTGTTGCTAATCTGCACCTGGCCGGTAGTGTAGGCCAACCCCGACAGAGATTGGTCTATAGGTACCCGGTCGGAACTCCTGAGTGCAGGCACGTTCCACTCAATCGCCGCCTCTAGCTGGCCGGGGTGATTGTCGTTGGGTAAGAACACGAGGCACGACTCGGTGCCGAGCATCTCACTTACGGAGACGGCTATGGTCTGGAGAATATCTGCCAGCCCCGCTGTGCCCGCCAGGTCCGTGGTCACACGCTGCATGGTGACGCTTTCCGCCAGCCTGCGCTGCAACTCGGCGTTCGCGGAAGCCAACTCCCCCGTGCGCTCGGCAACCTTGCCTTCAAGCTCGGTGTACGATGCTTGAAGCTGACGCGCCATCGAGTTGAACTGGCGGGCCAACTCTTCGATCTCAATGGGGCCGCTCACCTGTAGCCGGTGCCGCAACCTGCCCGCGCTCAGCGCCTGGGAGGCCGCAACCAGCTTAGCCACGGGCCTCGTCAGCGCCCCGGCGCTCCGGGTCACCAGCAACACCGCCAGTATCATGGTCACCAGCGCCAATACCAGCAGGCCGGACAGCAGCGAATTGAGAGGAGCAACTATGTCGGCCCACCGCTCCTGGGTGACTACGTACCAGCGCAGCCAGTTCGTATCGAGGCTGGCGCGGGGGAAAAGCAGAGCCAGGTTGAGCGGCGCGTAGCCGATGATGCTCTGTTCGCCGTTGAAGGAAGTGATTATGGCGCTCGGCTCGTTTGTGTACAGCCCGTCGAGGGTGACGGGGGGCAGCACCGTGCCTACAAGCTCCTGGTCCGGGTGCCACAGTATGCGGCCGTCAGAGGCTACAAGATATGAGACGCTGTGCCGTACGCCCTTTTCCAGGTCATCGACGCTCTGGATGCCGAACGGCCGGCCGAGCTTGGGGCTGCCGTAGTAAATCACGCCTTCGACCATGCCCCCGAAGCCGCCCCTGGTGTCAATGTACGGTATGGAGACCACGAGCGCGGACCTGCCGTCCTGCATCGTGATTGGCACAATCACCATCGCGGGGCCAATACCCTCGCGCAGACTCTCAAAGGCCTGCTTGTTCAGTACGTCGCCCGCGCTGGCAGCCAGGTTGGAAGCTTTTAGCTTACCGTCGGCGTCCGTTACCTGCACCATGTCGAACTGCCGAATGATCGATTCCTTCTTCAGCTCGTAGAAGACCTGCGCTTCGTCGCTGTTTAGCAGCACAGCGGAAGCTGCAAGCTGCTGTAGCGTCTGCACAGCCAGTGACAGGTGGTCGCCCACTCGCTGCGCCTCCAGCCCCGCCAGGTCGGCATCGCGGCTCTTGGCGAGGGACTCGCTGACCTGGGTGTAGCCGACCTGGCCGACCATCGCGAACGCAACCACGAGCAGCATAAGCGGCAGCAAGGTACGCAGGATCAACTGCCCGCGCAACGTGCGTAAGAAGGAACGCCGCTGCGCGCCCGGCCCCGGGTTATCAGCCACCAATTCGGTATTCATTTGCGCGCTGCTGGTTTCCTGCATGCTACACGGGCCAGGATGCGAACGGTATGGCTATGAGGACTACTACAAGGCTCGCGACGAAGAACAGGGCGGCCTGCCTACCCTTCTCGCTGGAGGTGGCGTTACGGTCCCGGTCCGCTCTGGCGCGTCCTATGTGCGCGAGAGCCACGGCACCCAGCATCGCCAGCGGGTGGAACCACCCCAGGGCGGCGTCTCCCTCCCAACGACGTTCCAGCACCCACACGAGCGCACCGATGAGGAGCTGAATATCCATAGCGATCGTGAAGTAGATGCTCGACTTATCGCCCAGGACACCCCAACGGCGAGCGCCCGTAGCTGACATCACGGCCGCCGCAATTGCAAGCACTGCCATTAGCAAGACCACCCACCTGAAGATGCTATGTACGTTCACTAACAAATCAAGCATTGCATTCTCCCACAAGCAAAGGTGTCTGCCCTCCTTCAGCCGTGGAAGACAGACTGTCCCTGCAAAATATATTGTACCGAGAATCTTCTAAGCTCTGCATCAGCCTTTAAGCCTACTGTTCGGACTTGTTGCACAAACAAAAAGAGCGGGGATGGTACCCCGCTCTCGCTTAACCGCCCTAATCCTACCGTAACCCTAACTGATGACCGCCGCCAGCGCCTGCTTGAAGAGGCCCCTGAGCAGCGGCACCTTATAGCCGTTCTTGGATAGTGGCGCTGCCCCGGCAACCAGGGTATCAGCTAGCTGCTCGGCGTCTACCGCCCCCGGCACCTGCCCGACCACCAAGGCTTCAACGTCAGCCGACCGCAGGGGCACCGGGGCGACCCCACCCAGGCCCACTTTCGCCTCCGCAATTCGACCATCATCAATACGCACATATAGGCCGACGGAGACCAGTGCAAAGGCCCAGCTGGCGCGCGGCATCGCCTTCAAATAGGTCGAACGCCCCGCCTCTGTAGGCCCCACCACCACCTCGGTTATGACAGCATCCGCAGGCAAGACGACACTGTTACGGCGTTCGGGCGTTGGCCTATCATATAGGTCCCGTAGAGCGACCTCAGAGTCACCTGCGGCTGTCCGGTATCGCACAACGGTGTCGAACAACAGGAGGGCAACCGCCGGGTCGGAGGGGTGCACGCTCACACATCGGCTCTCGCCCGGCGAGTTCAAGAAGATAGCATGTAGCTCGTTCTCGCCCTGCCTCGCGTAACAGACCTCGCCGCCCTTCAGCCAGCAGTTGTGCTCGCCGCGGTAGTACCAGCACCTTGGCTGCTGTAGGAGGTTGCCCGCAATCGTGCTCATGTTGCGCAGTTGCGGCGTGGCCGCTAATTTGCACGCCTCGGCCAGGGCTGAATACCTGTCTGAAACGATAGGATGGGTTGCGAGATCGCGCAGCCTCGTCAAAGCGCCGATGTGCAGCCTGCCTTCGCGTTCCTCAACGTAGTCCAGAGCGCTCAGGCCGGATATGTCTACTACCGTTCCCGGAGCCGCAAGTTCGTCCTTCATCAGGGGCACCAGGTCGGTGCCTCCGGCCAGCAGGGAGGTAGTGTCACCGGCTTGTAGTGCCGCGACCGCGAAGTCTACGGATTCAGCTCTTATGTAGTCGAAGTTACGCATCAGGAACCGCTTTCTTGTGGCTGTCGCGCTTCGGTCTGTTGTGCGGCCAAAGTATCAAGCAGACGCTTCGGCGTGACAGGCAGGTCCCGCACGCGCACCCCCACCGCATCGTAGATGGCATTGGCTATGGCCGCCGGCGTAGGGATGATAGGCGGCTCGCCCGCTCCCTTGGAGCCAATGTGGTTCGCGGCCGTATCGGGGATATCCACGGCTCTAACGATCATCTCAGGAGCATCCGGCATCGTAGGGACTTTGTAGTCCTGCAAGTTAGCGTTGACCACAAGGCCCGTGCGCTCGTCGACGACGCGGTCTTCCATGAGCGTCAGACCAATGCCTTGCAAGATACCGCCGTAGAACTGGCTCGCGAGTCCCTTCGGGTTGAGCACCCGCCCCACGTCGTGCACGGCCACCACACGTAGCACTCGCACGCGTCCGGTGTCCAAATCCACAGCCACGTCAGCGATCTGTGCGCCCCAGGTGCGGAGCGGTTCTACAGGGTTGGGGCCTCGGAAGCCCTTGCCCACAATCATGTAGTCACCAACTTCGGACAGCACGTCACCTATACTGCGCCTGCCCTCTTCGCGCCCCTCGACGGTCACGTAGCCATCCTTGATCTGCAACCGCTTGGCGGGCACTTCAAAGAAATACGAGGCTATATCAAGTAACTGCTGTTTCGCGTCTTCCGCCGCCACTCGCACGGCGGGCCCCACAGATGGCACCGTGATGCTGCCCCAACTCGCCGGCCCGAACGGCCCTTTCTGCGTGTCTCCCAGCCGGAAGCGCACCGACTCGAGCGGGACCCCAAGCTCCTCCGCGGCGACCTGGCTCAGGGCTGTCTTGATGCCCGTGCCGATGTCCTGGGTCCCGCAGATCACCTCAATCGTGCCGTCCGAGTTGAGGCGCACCAGCGCGTGGGCGGGCGGCCCCCCTCCCCCGCTCCATACCTGGCTGCCCATGCCCGTTCCGACCTTCCAGTTACCGGCGGGTAGGTTTTCGAGAGAAGGCGCGCCAGCTTCGGCATGCAGCCTGGAAGCCATTTCGTAGGACTCGAGCAAGTACTTGGAAGAGTATGCTTTGCCCGACACCTGGTCGCTTTCGGCATAGTTCTTCTTGCGGAACTCCACCGGGTCCATGCTCAGCTGCCTGCACAGCTCGTCTATGGCCGACTCAAGGGCGAAGGTGCCCTCGACGTGTCCGGGCGCTCTGAAAGCCGCATGACTGCCGAGGTTCGTGCGAACGCCCAGGGTGTAGGTGCGCACGTTCGCGCAGGTATATAGCTCCTGGGCCGGACCCGCGACGGAGGCGGCCCACGTGCCATAAGCCCCGATGTTGCACAGGGTCTCAAGCTCGATTGCTACGAGCTTACCCTTCTTGGTAGCGCCCACGCGCAGCTTCTGCACCGTTTCGCCCCGGTTGCCCGATAGCAAGTTCTCTTCGTGCCGGTCGAGCATGTACTTGATGGGTCTACCCGTCATCCGCGACAGGAGCGGCGCTATGACACTGTGCTTGAGGGTCTGGCCCTTGCTGCCGAATCCGCCACCCATGTACTCTGAGATCACGCGCACGCTGCTCACCGGCAGCTTCAACGCGCTGGCAACCCGCCCCCGCACTCCGAATATGTATTGCGTCGACTCCCAGATTGTAATCTCATCGCCTTCCCACGAGGCCACGCAGCCATGCGTCTCGAAGGAGTTGTGCAGGGCTGTCGGCGTAGTGTACGTGCCTTCAACCACAACATCCGCCGACTTGAATCCTTTTTCGATGTTGCCCCGGGTGTAGGTCTCGCCCCGGTTGCCGTCGTCATCCAGGAGCACGTTGCCCTTAGGGTGAATCACCGGCGCATCCGGCGACGAGGCCTCGTCCACATCGAGCGCGGCTGGCAGCACCTCGTACTCTACCTTGATAAGCTTCAGTGCGTCGCGAGCGGTGTCGAGGTCGTCCGCCGCGACCACGGCCACTTCTTCGCCCGCGAAGCGAAGTTCCTCATCGAACAGCTTACTCGCACCCGCGTACCAGGAGATGTCAGGGGCGTTGTGCTTCGACAACACCGCGCGGACGCCAGGTAGACTTTCGGCCGCTGTCGTGTCCAGTGAGACTATCCGCGCGTGAGGGTGAGGGCAACGAAGCACAGCGGCGTACAGCAGTCCGGCCGGGTGCACATCATAGGTGTACCTCGCCGCGCCTGTTACCCGTTCTCGCCCATCGACGCGGTTCGCGGACTTGCCAACCTGGGTGAATTCGCGGCCCGCCTCCCAGGCCTCCGGCTCCTCCCGCTCCATCACGACCGTTTCTTCGTGGACGCGGCCTTCTATCTCAATCTTGGTCTTGACGACGCGCGTCATGGTTGCTCCTGACTGTTGCTTGGAAGGTTAGAAACGCGGTAGCTATTCTTGCCGCGATGCCTGCTCAATCGCATCGACAATACCGCTGTAGGCCCCGCAACGGCAGAGATTACCCGCCATGTAAGCCTGTATTTCTTCCCTGTTGGGCGTTGGGTTCTCTACGAGCAGCGCGGTTGCGGAGATAAGCTGGCCTGGCGTGCAAAAGCCACACTGGAAAGCATCGCAATCGATGAAAGCCTGCTGAAGAGCCGACAGAGTGCCGTCCGCCCCCGCCAGCCCCTCTACCGTGACTATCTCGGCCCCATCGCAGGCGGAGGCCAGCGTCAGGCATGAGAGCACCGCCGTGCCGTCGCGTAGGACGGTGCAGGCACCGCAGTGGCCCATGTCGCACACCTTCTTGGTGCCGGTGAGCGCAAGTTGGTCCCGCAGCAGGTCGAGCAGGGTGCGCCTGGCCGGCACCTGGATGCTATATTCCTTGCCATTTACCGTAAGCTGGATACCGCGAGTGGCTGTCGTTGCAACCGTGGCTACGTCCGGGTCGTGGTGTGTGGGCTGCATCAAACTCCTCTACTTTGCTATTCCTCGATGTGCACTACGAAGTCGGTAAGGATGACCTCGCTCCCGTGGAGAATCTCCAGCCACACCTTGTAGAGTCCCGCACGTGGGAAAATATGGGTGAACGCGACTTCTGGACCATATCCTACCCCAGGTTGCACTACCGGCGTCCCTATGACCGAGGACTGCGCCGTCTGCTGCACAGGCAGCATCGTGGAGACCGGCTGCGCGGTCAGGGTAGCAATGGCCGTCGCCACCCCAGGCTGGAAAGTGGGCGCCGGAGGCGTTGGTGCCCTGCCGCCGCCTACGTTGTCGCTGCCAACGAGATTGCCGCTATGGGGCAGGCCGGAGTCCGTAGTCTCGCTCTGTCCCTCGTCGCCCTCTCCCCCCTCGTCAGGGGTTTGTCCCGCTTCCGGAGTGGCTTGCGGGGCGCGATAAAACGGGGCGCTACCCATCTCGTGATCAAGCTCCGGTACGGCATCCGCGTCTTCATCAGCGTGTGCCGCATCGCCCTCGTGGGGAAGCTCAAGTATCCACAGGTGGCCGGGCGCGCCGAAGTACGCCTGTAGGTCGCGTACCGGGTAGCCGCGCTGCGTCACGCGGAAGGCTAGCTGGACAGGCTCCCCGGCATGCCACGCCTCCTCACCGTGCAGTAGCTCAACCCGGATACCGTAAGAGACTTTAGGTCTCAAGTCCTCGTCCTGAGCCTGCACCACCGGCTCGGTGCCGGTCTGTACCTTCGTCTTGAAGACCTGTAGCTCGGCCCCATCGGGCCTGAAGTACGTCCAGGTGTAATACGTGCCCATCTCGGGGAACGCGGCGGGCACGCTGGCAGAACCAAGCACAAGGCGGTCGGTGAAGCTATGCCGGAAGAAGGTCGCGTCCCGGTGAATGATGATGGTGTGCATCAGGTCGCTGATGTCGAACACCGGCGCGAACTGAGTGACCTGCTTACCGTTCGTCTGGTCGCTTACCTCGAAGGAGAGAGTACCCAGCGCCGGGGGATTAAGGTGGACCGGGTCGAGCCTGACCTTCACGTCGTACTTGCCGGTGCTGCCACCCTCGCTGATAGCCGTAGGTCCGGCGCAGCCCGCCAGCAGCCCCCCAGCCAACGCCACAAGCGCAACTAGAACGGTAGACTTTCGCCGGGCGTGTCGAATTAGTGACACAACGCTTCCTCCTGGTAGATGTGCTTGATCACCGACGTGGGATTATAGCATAACTCAGGCCGCCGAGGGGACGATGGACGATGGACGATGGACGATGGACGAGTGGTTAGCCGTCAGTGGTTAGATAGTTCTAAGCCATCATCCTCTTTGCGCGTGCTTGGCGTACTTGGCGTCTTGGCGTTTCCGCCTCCTACCATCGTCCATCGTCCATCGTCCATCGTCCATCGTCCTCCTATGGTACCAGGAGTTCGCCGCGGACCAGCTTCGGCTCGTAGTGCTGCATGGTAATGCAGTTCGTCGGGCAGATTTGAGAGCAGAGGCCGCACCGGATGCAGAGGTACTCGTCCATAATCATGGCCGCTCCATGCTTCCAAGCGCGGGCTTCCACCAATCTTGGCTCCTCTTCGCTGCCGTTGACCGAGTCTATGAGGCCGAGGTCGGCCATGTGAATCACGTTCGTCGGGCAGACCTCCACGCAGGCATTGCACAGGATGCAGTTGTCTCCATCCAGGAAGATGTTCAACTGGCATTGCAGGCAGCGCTTGGCCTCCTGGAACGCCTCGTGCTTGTGGAAGCCGAGCTCGACTTCCGTCTCCAGGTTGAAGCGCTGGTTTACCGGCAACATGGGCATATGCTGCCTGGGCACGGCATCGTAGTCGTCGCCGTCCACCAACCTGCGCTGCATTGTGTCGGCGGTCCAGAGGGAAATCGGCTGCCACGACATGCGGACGGTGGCCTCCGGCGCGGTCTCTTCACGCACCGTTTCGACCTCGGCCCAGTCCATAATCCCTCTCGTCACGTCCAGGTGGTAATCCGACACGTAATCGAGGTACGGCACCAGCGCGAAGTCTGCCTGCAACTGCACCTTATCGGTCTTCGTATCGACACCCTTCAGGAACTGGTCTATCG
The DNA here is from genome assembly GCA_036388595.1 of Chloroflexia bacterium. GTDB lineage: Bacteria > Chloroflexota > Chloroflexia > QHBQ01 > JADMIH01 > JADMIH01. The sequence goes on along the minus strand of DASVRN010000308.1, from coordinate 6,045 downwards.
CTATGGCTGCCTTCTGGCCGTCAGCCACACAGGCAATGATCGTGCGGGCGCCCTCCACAAAGTCGCCCGCGGCGAAGAGGCCGGGCACCGAGGTGCTCCAGTTCAACTTGTCAGTTTCGGGCCGCCCCCGTCGATTGACCTTCATGCCCACGCTTTCCGGCACCCAGGCGGTCTCGCTGTTCTGGCCCGTGGCGGCTATAACGCTGTCAAGCTCCAGCACAAATTCCGAGCCGGGTATCGGCACCGGGGAGCGGCGGCCGCTCGCGTCAGGGTCGCCCAGGCGGTTCCTGATACACTTGAGGCCGACCACCTTGCCGTTCTCCTGCAATATTTCCAGCGGCGACACCAGGAAGCGGAAGTCCACGCCCTCGATCTCGGCCTCACGCGCCTCTTCCTCGTACACGAGCATCTCGTTCCGCGAGCGGCGATACAGCACGTACACCTTCTCCGCGCCCATACGCAGCGACGAACGCGAGCAGTCCATCGCGGTGAAGCCACCGCCGATGACGGCCACCCTCTTGCCCACGTCGACCTGCTGGTGGAGGTTGACACGCTCCATGAACCATAGGCCGGGGAACAGGCCGCTGAGCGACTCGTAGTCCTCGCCCGCGATCTCCATCTCCTGTGGGTGCTGGGTGCCTGCGGCAATGAGCACGGCGTCGTGCATCGTCATCAGTTCGTCCAGCGGGATAGCGTTCTCGTTGGCAGGCTCCGCGCCGGGATAAGTACCAAAGCCAATCGGCGTGTTGAGCCTGATTTCCACCCCGAGGGCGGTCAGGTACTCGTCAATCTCGCGGCGGCAAAGGTCGCGGGGCAACCGCCACTCGGGAATGCCGGCGGTGAGCATGCCGCCCGCCACTGGCAAAGCCTCGTATACGGTTACGCCGTACCCGAGCTTCGCGAGGTCGCGGGCAGCCGCGATGCCGGTCGGCCCGGCCCCGATTACCGCTACAGTCTTTTCGCTGGTGCGAGGGGCGGCCGGAGGCGGGGTCCAGGGGCCGCGATAGTCGGCAGCCACGCGCTTGAGCCAGCAGATAGCTATCGGTTCGTCAAGGCGACCGCGACGGCAGGCAGGCTCGCATGGCCGCGCGCAAACGCGGCCCAGGATGCCGGGTATGACGTTGTCCTCCAGGTTCACCTGGTAAGAGGACTCGTAGTCTTCGGTCGCGATGTGGGCGATGTAGCGGGCGACATCCGTGTAGGCTGGGCAGGCATACTGGCAAGAAATGTTCGCCAGGAACCATTCGTTATCGCCCGTGTTCAGGTTATAGGGGGCGGCGCTCCGCTCAGCGTGCCCTACGCTGCTCTCCGACCGCACTAGCGCCATGAGTCGCATACGTTCGTCGGCCATGTGGTGTTCCTCCGTCTAGTGTGTGGCTGTTCCGAGTGCCGTCGGCTTGCTCAGCCTTCAGCAGTAGCAATATCGAGTAGCCAGCGTTCCGACTTGATCGTGGTAGCAAGACCGTGACCAGGATATACCTTCGTCTCGTTCGGAAGTTGCGCGATCCTCTCTATCGTCTTCTGCATGGCGGTTTTGTTCCCACCCGGCCCATCCGTGGTCCCGATGTGCAGCTTCAGCAGAGTATCGCCCGTGAAGATCGCGCCGTGCGCGGGCACATACAGGCAAATACTCCCCGGTGTGTGCCCCGGCGTGTGCCACACCTCAATCGTGAGATCGCCCACTTGCAGTACTTCACCGTCACCTAGTTGTCTGTCGGGCCTGCTCGGCTTGATCTTTGACGCGAGGTCCAGGTCCGAGGTGAGGCCGGGGTTCGCCAGCCGGACCGCATCCCAGAAGTGGGCGCAAAGCTGAGCGCCCGTCGCCTCGCAAATCGCTACATTATCCGCGATGTTTTCCCAGTGGCCGTGCGTGTTGATAACAAACGGTATTTGCACCCGCGCATCCCTGGCGACCTGCACGATCTTTCGCGTGCTCCCCAGGGGCGCGTCGATTATGACCCCTGAGCCTCCCTGCCGGTCGTAGACGAGGTAGGCGGTCGTATCGAAAGGTCCGCCGCCGAACGGCCGCACGATCATGCCTAGCGGCCCCGTTCTGCCGTTCGCGCGGCCCTCATCGCCACCAGGCGCAAGGGACCCTGGAAGTCCACTCTGGTGACCCGGTCTACTTGAGCGGCCATGCCCGCTTCCCTGTACGCGCCTTCGACAATGCGCGGCAGGTCCCTGGCAGACCCAAGCACCAGCAACAGCGACGACCGGAAGCGTTTGTGCCCCGTCAGCCGGTAGCCCGGCGCGAGGGGGAAGCTCAGCGAGTCCCCCTCCCCTAATGCCAGTGCCGTTCCCGGCTGGGTAAAATCGACCTCACCGGAAAGGACCATCAAATAGGCATCTGCCGAACCCGGTGCCGCGGGCGACTCGAGGGCGCTGCCTGGAAGTAAGTGCGCGACGTAAACAGCGCCTTGTGAGCTTGCACCAACCGGCCGTAACTCGGACCTGTCTCGTTCCGCATGCACCCTGCGGACCAGCCTTAACCGGGCCGACTGAGTTGAGGTAGGAGGAAGTGCCTGGGTCGCCACCAGGTCGGTAACGGAGAGCGAGAGGGCCTGGGCTAGACTCTGGAGGCTGCGGAGCGAGGGGTTTGTCGCGCCGTTCTCTACCTGGCTCAGGAAACCCTTGCTCAAGCCACTCGTGCGGGCCAACGCGGTCAGGCTCAAATGTCGAGCCAGTCTCGCCTGTTTCAGCCTTTCTCCGAGCGTCATGAGGATCTCCTGTTTAGTGTAGCCAAACGGGTTTGATGCTAATATACCAAGGGCCTCATGACCTGTCAAGGGTAAACGGGGCGGCACATAATGCCATCGAACAAGGTGTAATTGCAGGGGAACGCTGAGAGGTCTATCGCTGGGAGAGAACAAGTACCTTCGCCAGCTGTGCCCGCGTGGCAAAATCGTCTGGACGGAAGCAACCATCGCCGTAGCCGGTGAATATTCCGTGTCCTATGGCAACCTGTATGTATGAATATGCCCAGTGTGAGGCATGCACATCGCAGAGGGTCGCGGGCGAGGCAGGCACAACAAGGTCCCACCCGCGCGCTTTCACAACTATCTTGGCGACTTGCGCGCGGCTTACGGGTGCGTCCGGCTTGAACGAGCCGTCGTCATAACCGCCGATTAGCCCCGCGCTCGCGGCCGTCTCGACGTAGCGGTAGAAGGTGTGCGCGACAGGGACGTCCGTGAAAGTTGGGACGGAGGGCGAATCGAGCGCCATACCCTCCAGTAACACCACCATCTTGACCAGTTGCGCGCGTGTCGTGGCGTTCTGGGGCTTGAAGGTGCCATCCCTGTACCCCGCGACGACGCCGGTGCACGCAAGCTCGGTAATATACCCGTAGGCCCACATGCCCTCCGGCACGTCGCTGAAGCGGACCGAGCAGCCCTCAGGCGTTTCAATCGAGCGCGGCTCCGGCGACGGTGTGGCCGCGTCCAACACGCCGGGGGGCATAGGTAGTCCGTTCTGCCCCGCCAATACGAGCAGATGGCGTGCGAGGGCCCGTACCGCGTCCTGCGAAGCCACGCCCTGGCGCACCTCGATGCCGAACACCCACGAGTCTACGAGCCATCGATAGCGACGTTCTACAACCCTGCCATTCTCTCCGGGTAAGTAGATCTCATAGGCGGGGAACGTGTAGAAGGTTTCCTGCGAAAGCTGGTAGCCGGCAAGCCTGGCGTCTTCCTGCTCGGCTGCGAACGCGGCTTCCGCCCCGGCCCTGAAGGCGAACGCCCGGATCGAAGCCGACCACTCCTCGCCGCCGGACGAAGTCTTGCGGACGCTCAAGCGGTCGTTCGAGTCCACCATGATTATCGGAGGCCAGCCGACCGTTTCCGCCAGGTCTCGAAGGGTAGTCACCTCCCACCGTTCGGTTCGGGAGGCCACCGGCGGGGTCGGAGTACCCGTAGGCGCGGATGCTCGGGACGTAGGGGAGACTTCGTCAGGCGATACGGCGCGGGTGCCGGTAGGCTCCGGGCTAGCCGGTGGCTGCGTGGCCGTCCCACCCGCGACTTCGGAGGGCATGGGGGCTTCGTTACTACTGTCTGAGTGGGTCTCCTCCGCGAGAGCGGTCACCTCAGGCGTGGCGCTGGCCGTACGCACCGTGTCGGCCTCAGAGTTCGCGGTCGCATTGGCGCGAGCGGGGCTACTATATGACAACAGCGCCCCGGCGAACATAAGTGCAAAGGTACCGATCAACAGCCAACGCCAGGCTGTCCCGCGGCGTGGCACAGGGCAAGCACTGTTATATGCAGTTGTGCTGGCTGTTCTCATCAGATTGAGCTAAAGCTAAACGTCCTGTTTAAGTAGTTCAAGTCGCAGCTGGTTCAATGCCATCAGACCGAACAACCGCGACACCTCGGAACGAGCCGTTTGCCACCTGTGCCTCACAATGACTGCCTGCTGCTGTTCCGCACCAGGCCGCGCCACCACTAATTCGCACTCGGCCTCATAAGCGCCTTCACGCTCCGGGTTGGCGACGGCCCGACCTGCTACTGCAAGCACCAGGTCGGCTTCGTTACTGCCCACCTCTACGGCCTGCACGATCTCAAAGAGGCTGGGTGCAACATCTTGCGAAGTTGACGCTCCTACCTTCTCCGCAGCGTGTCTCAGGTCTCTCGCTGAAAAGGTGGAGACAGCCCACTCGGAAGTGGCGAGTAGCGACGACACGCAGCCGATTGCCCCTTCTCCAATCTCCATGACCGCCAAGCGGGTGTTGGTCTTCTCCAGAAGTTCCTGCACCGCCCCCGCCGGAGTCTCTTCGTCAACTCCGTAAATGGCGCTGCCGAGGCGCGAGCGCACCTGCTCTTCCAACCCGGCAATCAACGCCTGTGCCACCTGACCGCTCTCGGCTTTGGCGGTGATACGCAGGTGGATGCCGTCCTGCTTGGCGTACGGTGCCAGGGTCGGGTTCGCGCCCGACATGAGGTCCACCACCACCTGCTCCACCGCCGACTCGCCCATGCCAAGCACTTTCAACGTACGTGAAACGATCTGAGTGGGGCTGAGGTTCCTCAGTCGAGGCTCCACCTCGTGCTCCCACATCCGCTTCATCTCGAACGGCACCCCCGGCATGCTGACCATGGTCCGCGCGCCATGCTCTGCGTCCCGGCTTACCCACCACCCCGGTGCCGTGCCTACTGGGTTCTCCACGGGCGTGGCGGACGGAATCAGCATCGCTTGCTTCAGGTTAGCCTCCGGCATCGGACTGCCACGCCTGGCGAAGAACTGCCTTACGTGCTCGGCAAGTCCCTCCTCGACATACAGCGTCTCGCCTAGCATCTCCGCGATGGCTTCTCGCGTGAGATCGTCCACGGTGGGGCCAAGGCCGCCCGTCGTTACCGTGAGGTCGCTTCTCTCCCACGCCCGCCCCAGCACCTCACGGAGCCGCCCCGGGTTGTCTCCGACCTGTGAGATGTAAAAACAATCAATGCCCAGCAGCGCAAGCCGCCGGGCAAGGTATGAGGCGTTCGTGTCGGTTATGGTACCTAAAAGTAGCTCTGTGCCAATAGACACAATTTCGGCCCGCATCCTACACACCTGCCCGTCTGCCAGGCTGCCGGCACGAAGTGATTATAGCACAAGGAGGGCCGCTCACCAATAGCCTACCTGTCCTCTTCCGGCACGAGTCGCAACCGCACACCCGCCGCTTCTTCATAGATAGAGGCCACAACGGAATAGTCGAAGCGGGCGGTCTCGTCGGTGCGTGCCAATTTGTAAAGCTGCTGAGACATAGCCCCGGCGAAGGTGGGTAGTCCTAGCTCGCCCGCCCAGCTCAGCGCCGCGCGCAGGTCCTTCATCAACAGGTCGAGTGCGAAGCCAGTCTTCAGGTCGCCGCTAAAGAGCGTCCTAGTCATCCAGTTCTGCATCAGGTAATTCGAGCCGCTGGATGTGCCGATAACCTCCAGCATTGTTTCGAGCGGCACCCCCGCTTTCACACCCAACGTCAGCGCCTCGGCGTTGGCGACCATGATTACCGAGATTAGCAGCTGGTTGACCAGCTTGACCGCCTGGCCGCTGCCCGTCGGGCCAACATGGGTGATG
>DASVRN010000307.1:0-10490 GCA_036388595.1 Chloroflexia bacterium | reverse complement strand
AGGGTACTACATGGGTACCCTGGTCCTTCTTGAACTCTCTGAACTCTTCTTTGTCTTGGCGCGTCCTCCGCGTCTTTGCGTCTTGGCGTTTAGACGTCCTGGTGATAAGTCGCTATGCCGCCCCCTCCAGCGCGCCGCCCGGTTCGGCCCGTTGCACATGCAGGTCCGACACCTTGAAGCCCAGCTTGGCCTCGAACTCCTTCAGCAGGCTCTTGCTTCCCTCGAAGGCGTCAGAGGGTAGCGGCTCGCCGTGAAGCAGTCTCTGCATTATGTCAATTTCACTTCTTGAGAACGAGGCACCGTGTAGCTTGTACTCCTCGAACGCTTCCCAGGCGTACGGGGCGACGGCCTTAGCGCATACAGCTACTTGCTCGGCGAAGTCGCGTATCTCTTTCTGGGCATGGGGGTCGAGGCGGAGCCGCAGGAAGTGGAACAGGTTGTGCAGGTTCATCTGCCAGTAGAACTGTGTGTAGACCGAGAGGGGCAGCACCGTGCGGGCAAGCTCGCGCGCCACGTTGTCCTGGAGGAACTGCTCGTATTGCGAGTAGGCCGTCTCCCGGTTCTCCTTAAGATAGGCCAGGAATCGGTCTACAATCTCCTGCGGGACAGGCTCGGGCGAGCGCCCCTGCTTGTTGTCCTTGCTCTGGAACCCGATATCCTCCACCGATGGCTCGTGGAACTCCTCGCGCACTATGGAGTATCGGGCGCTCTCTTCATTGACGCTGGCCGTGCGGTGCCGTATCCATTGGCGCACGACGAAGATGGGGGCCTTGATGTGGAACTTGAGCACCACCATTTCAAAAGGCGTGGTGTGGTCGTGTCGCAGCAGGTACCTGATGAGGCCCCTATCTTCGCGGACGCTCTTGGTGCCACCCCCATAAGAGACCCGCGCCGCCTGGACGATGCTCTGGTCGCTGCCCATGTAGTCCACCAGCCGCACGAAGCCACTGCTCGGCACGACTAGTTCCTGGTCCAGTAGCTCCTCAGCCTGTTGCGAGACGATATGGCCCATAGCCTACCCCTTTCGTTTGCCGCTACGATTTGGGCTATTATAGGCGGTGCGGGAATCTGCTTGGGTGGTTATCCACCCGCTGTGGATAAGCTGCACCAACGCTGCCAGGAATGAGTGGCGGGCACAGCAAGGCGAGGCATTGGCCTGCCATGCTCCCAGGAGGAAAAATGGTCGTGGCGGAACAGAATACACAGGATATCATTGCGCTGCTGGACGAACTGGCGGCTAACGCCTGGCCCGCGCCTTTCCAGCAACAAGTCGAAGGGTGGCGGCTACGGGCGGCGGGTGGGCTTACCAGGCGAGCCAGCAGCGTTTACACAGCTGGCCCCATGCCCCGCTACTCGGATTGGCTGCAAGAGGTGCAGGGCTTCTATCAACGGCGCGCTCTTCCCGTGCGTTTCCAAATCAGTGACGCTAGCCCGGCAGAACTCGGTCTGCTGCTCGATGGGCTAGGCTACAGCCGGGAGGCCCCCACCGAAGTGCATACGGCCTCCGCTGCAACCGTAGCCTCTCGGAGCGCCCTGATGGAGGGGCCGCCGGTCTTTGCCACCTCGCACCCCGAAGAACGCTGGCTGGAAGCTTTCCTCCGGGTCGAGGGGCATAACCCGGCTCTAGGGGATATGTATGGCAGGATCATGTCGGCCATTGGCCCTGTGGCGAGGTTTGCCACTGTAAGGCTCAAGGAAGAAATCGTCGGGGTCGGTATGGCCGTCACCGAGCGGGGCTGGACCGGCCTCTTCAACATGGCGACGGTCCCGCACATGCGAGGGCAAGGTGTAGCCACTTCAATCATCGCTGACCTCACGGGGTGGGGTGTGCAGCAAGGCGCGGCACATCTCTACCTGCAAGTGATGACCAGCAATGAGGTCGCGAAGAGACTTTACGCGAAGTTGGGCTTCAGCTATCTCTACAGCTATCACTACCGCACGGAGCCGGGTAGCGGCTGAAAGTGGGCAAAGAGAAACCCCAGACAGTCCTTGCGGATCATCCGGGGTCTCAAATAGTCTTTGGATCGAGACCGAAACCTCAACACCTCTGACTGGCCTCAGTATAAGGGCAGGTTGGCAGCAGGTCAATAGGCGACACGCCGATTTTTACACATCCAAAGCCGACCGGAAGGGAAGCATATGAGCGCGCGCTGCCCACCCGGCGAACAAAGTTGAGCTACGCGACTAGGAGACCGCGAACTGGTTGACGGTGGTCACCAGGTAATCGATGTCGAACGGCTTGGCAATCACGGCATCGGCGGCAGCGCCCCTGGCCTGCTCCCGCAACGTCTCCGAGGCCGACATGATGATAACCGGCAGGTCCTTAGTGTGAGGATCTCGCTTCACCATCTTGCAGACCGTAATGCCATCCATCACCGGCATCATCACGTCCATCAACACCACGTCAGGTGCGTTTGGCCCGTCTTCGCTCAGCACCTTGTAGGCTTCGACCCCGTTGCGGGCCACCGCGATATCGTATCCCTCGTACTCAAGCACCAGCGAGCAAACGGCCACGAGATCGGGATCGTCATCCACTACAAGTACCCTTGTCATGTTGTCCTTAGCTTTCATAACCATGGTCATACCACCCCTGGAGAAGCTACTTTGCAAAAAGCATGCCATGAGGAATTTGGGAATTGGGATTTCGGATTTCGGATTTGTGTCGTATTTTAGGTATTCGGGTGGAATATGCTCTTGAGAGGTGTTGTTGTTGATATTCCAAACGAGGGAGGTTACTTTGAACAAGGCTGATCTTGAGAGGAGAACTAAGGCTTTCGCAGTTGATGTGATCAGGTTTGTAGGCGGACTACCCAGGAACCAGGTCACGAATGTGCTTGGCACCCAGTTGCTGCGTTCAGGCACTTCAATTGGTGCCAACTACCGAGAAGCAAACAGGGCTGCTTCACGAAACGACTTCACCCACAAGGTGAGTCTCGTTGAGAAGGAAGCCGCCGAAACACTATATTGGCTGGAACTATTCGACGCTACCTCGCTAGGCGATGCGGACCTACGGCATAGCCTTCTAGATGGAAGTAATCAACTCATCTCTATTTTCACAAGTATCGGCAAAAGCCTGAGAAACAGCCGCTGAAAAGAAAACAAAGACCTTGGACCTGAGACTCTCACGGAATCCAATCAAATCCGAAATCCGAAATCCCAATTCCCAAATCACAACGGTATATTGCCGTGCTTCTTAGGCGGATTGGTGTCGCGTTTGTTGCGGAGCATTTGTAGGGCGCTGATTAGCTTCGGGCGGGTGAGGCGAGGTTCTATGACGTCGTCTATGAAGCCACGTCCGGCGGCGATGTACGGGTTGGCGAACTTCTCCAGGTAGTCGGCCACAAGCTGCTTGCGGGTGGCCTCCGGGTCGTCGCTTTGCTCGATGATGTCCTTGAAGATGATGTTCACCGCGCCGTCTACGCCCATGACCGCTATCTCGGCGGTGGGCCAGGCGTAGTTGATGTCGCCCCGCACGTGCTTGGAGTTCATCACGTCGTACGCGCCGCCGTAAGCTTTGCGCGTGATGACCGTGATCTTGGGCACGGTGGCCTCGCAATATGCGTAGAGCAGCTTCGCCCCGTGCCGGATGATGCCTCCATGCTCCTGGCGTACCCCCGGTAGGAAGCCGGGCACGTCCACGAAGGTGATGATCGGGATGTTGAAGCAATCGCAGAAGCGCACGAAGCGGGCCGCCTTGTCGGACGAGTCTATGTCGAGCACCCCCGCCAGCACGAGGGGCTGCTGGGCCACAATGCCAACCGACTGCCCGCCCAGCCTGGCGAACCCACAGATGATGTTGCGGGCGAAATGCTCGTGCACCTCCAGGAACTCCCCATTGTCTACCACCCGGCGTATGACTTCGTGCATGTCGTAGCCCTTGGTGGGCACGTCGGGCACCAGGCCGTTAAGGTCGTCGTCCATGCGCCCCGGCGGGTCGTCATTGGGTACTAACGGCGCGTCTTCCAGGTTGTTCGAGGGCATGTAGCTGAGCAGGTCGCGAATGCGCAGCAGGCATTCCTCCTCGCTATCGATGGCAAAGTGTGCCACGCCCGATTTGGTATTGTGCACCATCGCTCCGCCCAGCGTCTCGAAGTTCACATCCTCGTGCGTCACCGTCTTGACCACGTTAGGGCCGGTCACGAACATGTACGAGGTGTCCTTGACCATCAGCGTAAAGTCGGTGATGGCGGGCGAGTATACGGCACCTCCCGCGCATGGCCCCATAATGGCCGAGATTTGAGGGATTACGCCGGAAGCGAGCACGTTTTGCAGGAACACGTCGGCGTAACCTCCCAGGCTGAGCACGCCCTCTTGTATGCGCGCCCCACCGGAGTCGTTCAAGCCTACCACCGGCGCGCCGTTCTTCATCGCCATTTCCATGATCTTGACGATCTTCTGCGCGTGAGCCTCCGACAGCGAGCCGCCGAACACAGTGAAGTCCTGGGAGAAGACGTACACTAGCCTGCCATCGATGCGCCCCCAGCCGGTGACCACTCCGTCCCCCAGCACCTTCTGGTCGCCCATGCCGAAGTCCGTAATACGGTGGGTGACGAACATGTCTATCTCTTCAAAGGACCCCTCGTCCAGCAGCAGGTCCAGCCGCTCGCGGGCGGTTAGCTTGCCTTTGGCGTGCTGTTGCTGGATGCGCCTCTCACCGCCTCCCAGTTTCGCCCGCTCTCTCAAGTCACGCAGCCTGTTGATACGCTCGGCGGCGCTAGGTGGTGAAGGGGGTGTCGCGCCGTTGGGTGAAGCTGCGGGGGTGGTGTTCTCGGTAGGGCTGACGTCGGAGGGGGTAGCCTCCTGGCTGTACTCGGAAATGGGTGTATTTGTACCGGGCTGCGCGGCGTCGTTGTCTCGCGTCATGGAGTATCGTCCTTCGTGCGTACTTGTAGTTAACAGCAGCCATTATAACGCGTTGGTTTGTGGCGTGCCATGCGTCCGCCGACCACCCCGGCCGGTAACGTGAGGCGGTACCTGGGAGCACCTATCTTCCCTGGTAGCACAGAGGTCCTATAGCGGATTGGAGGTCGTTATCCCATAATCAACTGGATGGCTAAGTGATATAGCGAGAACAACTTTGTGTCAAGTCAGGAGCATACTCCGGTGACCACCTGGTCCGTTATCCTACTTGCTATTGCAGGTGTAACTCTTACCTCACATACATTTCTACTGATGTGCTATGTCGTGTCGTGCTACCGCGCGTGGACAAAGGCAGAGGGCGCTGATGGCTTCTTGAGAGTCGCGGGCCGAGCAATCCTGGCAACTATGGCATACGGAGCTTTGGCCTCGGTAATGGGGATGCCACTGTTTGTGCTCCTGGGCCTGCTAGGCAGTTCGCCAGGTCTGACCGCCGAGGCGCACCCTTTCGCTGGATTAGCAGTATATGCGGTTGTGGCGACGTTCGCTTTGACCTTCTTTATTGTCGGCTGGGATTACCCTCTCGCAATAGCCCTGGTGCTGATTGCCTTCTTCGTGTTGGGACTGGTAACAATGCTGCCCGGACTTGGCTACGGCTCGAAACGGCTCTGGGGAGTAATCGGCCTGGGCGCATACCTTGCGTACCTGTCTGCGTACGCTGCCTACGTATTCGCTCAAATCGCAGCGAACCAGGGCCACTACATAGCCGGGTTTGTGGTTACTGTCGCCAGCTTGTCGTTAGCAGCAGGAGTCATGCGGCTCTACCTGAGGTTTAGCGCCTGGCTAACCAAGAGCAATCCTCCGGCCCCACTGGCCCCCGCTTCCGCACCCTCGCCCTGACAGCAGACCTGCACGCGCGCTCCAACCCTTCGGCTGGGACCAATTCTTGCTACGACTATGCCTTTGCCGGCACTCCACTTGCCGACCTGTGCGTTCAAGTAGCCACCGACGTGGTAGTTACAGGCAACGAAGCCTGCGTTGAAGACCAGGAGGGAGTGAAGGCGCATGAAACGTTTAATGATCGCTCTATCAGCCGTTATATTGGTGCTGATAATCGCTCGCGCATCCACCAGCGAGATGCTACCCACGAGTCAGGTCGCGGCCCAGGCGAGGCCCGCTGCCCCTCAAACCACGCTTACCCGCCCGGAGACAAAGCAGGCCGTCAGCTTTGACGTGTCAGCGCCGCTTAGCTCCATGCCGCCCGCCGCACCTGTCTCGTCCAACAAGCAGGAATACGAGCGGGAAAACTGGATTAAGCCGGGCAGCCAGGTACCGAGCTTCTTCGGCGCTGACCCAGTGGTGCAGCGCGCTTTCGGTGGGGCGGCTATGCCCACCCCCATCCTTACCTTCAAGGGATATACTCAGCACGACAACGCCGACACGGGCCTGCTAATCGTGTGGCCGCCCGACACCGAGGGCGACGTGGGCCTGGACCACTACTTCCAGTGGAACAATATCGGCTTCAAGATCTTCGACAAAGCGGGCAACCTCCTTTATGGACCTGTACCTGGCAACACTCTCTTCCAGGGCATGACCGGCCCGGCGGGCGACGCATGTTCCTCGACGAACAGTGGAGACCCCATCGTGCTATTTGACACGATGGCTAACCGATGGCTGGCGAGCCAGTTCACCACGTTCAACGTTCCCTCCGGCCCCACGTATGAGTGCATAGCCATCTCCAAGACGAGCGACCCTACCGGCCAGTACTACCGCTATGCCTACCTGGCTAGCCCCGCCTCAAACCCCACCTATTTTGAAGACTATCCCCACTTTGGAGTGTGGCCCGACGCATATTACATGACCACGAACGAATTCAACATCAACCCCGTGAACGCGGGCGCGGTCTTTGTGGGAGCGGGTAACTTCGCCTTCGAGCGGGAGAAGATGCTTGCGGGCGATCCGGCGGCGAGGATGGTCTACTTCCACCTGGAACCGCCTTACGGAGGCTTCCTGCCTTCTGACATGGACGGCCCCACGCCGCCACCGGCAGGCAGCCCCAATTATTTCATCTCCGTTGATGATGAATTTGGCGCTCAGGAACAGGACTTGCTTTCCATATTCAAGTTCCATGTGGACTGGGCGAACGTCGTGAGTTCAACCTTCACCGGCCCCATAGAGGTGCCTGTGGCGGAATTCGACCCCGATTTGTGCGCGGGTGCCAGGGAGGCATGTATACCGCAGCCTAACACGGAGCAGAAGCTCGAAACCATTTCGGACCGGCTGATGTTCAGGTTGGCCTATCGCAACTTCGGCACGCACGAGTCGCTGGTGGTGAACCACACCGTCGATGCCAGTGGCACGGGCCAGGCAGGCGTGCGCTGGTACGAGCTACGCAGCCCCAACACCTCGCCCACCATACACCAACAGGGCACCTACGCCCCCGACGCCAACCACCGCTGGATGGGCAGCATGGCTATGGACGGTGACGGCAATATCGCGCTCGGCTACAGCGTATCCAACGCCACCGACCTTTTCCCAAGCATTCGCTACACCGGCAGGCTGGCGAGCGACCCGCTGGGGCAGATGTCCCAGGGCGAGGCCAGCATGTACGAGGGGCTGGGGTCGCAGGTTGACCCCGAGGGCGACCTCGCACGCTGGGGCGACTACAGCATGATGGGTATCGACCCGGTGGACGACTGTACCTTCTGGTACACCCAGGAATACTACCCGACCACCGGCACCTACTGGAACACGCGCATCGGTAAGTTCCGGTTCGCTAGCTGCGGGGGTGCCATACCCACGGAGACGCCCATACCCGCGCCTAACCCCTGCACCCTGCCGGGCCACATAGTGGAGAGGGACGGACTCGGAGACACAGGGCTGGGGAACGTAGATACCGAGCAGGACAAGTACGACATAGAGTACATCAGTGTCGCGGAACCGTACACCGGGACCGGACCGGACCACCTGGTGTTCACGTTGAAGGTGGCTAGCCTGGATGGCCCGGAGAACGATCCCGCCTCCAGCCCCAACTCCTACTGGCGCATCACATTCACCAAGCCGCCGACCACAACACTGGGCTTTGTTGATATGCGTACGGACGCAAGCGGGGTCGTCACGTTCAAGTATGGCACCGGCACCGGCACGGTGGTGGGGGATGCCGACTTCGGTGAGTACACCCGCGAGGGCAACATCCGAATTACCGTCGCCACCTCAAAGTTAGGTGTCGCGGCGGGCGATACTCTCAGCGGAATCTACGCCAGGGTATCCAACGGGGCTATCATCGTTGACAACGCGAACTACCCGGAACCCGACAGGAGCATCGCGTACACGATTCGTGGTAACGCTAATTGCCAGTTCGGCGGCGGGGCCACACCTACACCCATAATCACGCCCACGGCCTGCCCGATCCAGTTCGCGGACGTGCCTGCCAGCGGAGAAGGCGCCACCTTCTACACCTGGGTACGCTGCCTGGCTTGCCGCCAGATAGTGGGTGGCTACCCGTGCGGCGGTGCCGGTGAACCTTGCAATGGCAGCAACCAGCCCTACTACAGGCCCGCCGCTAACGTCACGCGAGGACAGCTATCCAAGATCATAGCCAACGCCGCGGGCCTGGCGGAGATACCGGCTCCCGACCAGCAGCAATTCGCGGACGTAGAGCCGGGAGACCCGTTCTATGTCTTCGTGGAGAGGCTGGCGCAGACAGGTGCCGTGGAAGGCTACCCGTGCGGAGGTCCTGGTGAGCCGTGCACCACGCCGAGTCGAGCTTACTTCCGGCCTGGCAATCCGGCCACACGTGGGCAGATCTCCAAGATCGTGTCCATAGCGGCAGGCTTCGAGGAGGATATACCGGCCGACCAGGAGACGTTCACCGATGTTCCTACCGACAGCCCGTTCTGGGTGTATATAGAACGGCTGGCGGGTAGAGGGATCATCTCCGGGTACGGAAGCGCCGCCCAGTGTCCTACCGGCACGCCGTGCTTCCGCTACAGCGACTTCACTACAAGAGGACAGATGGCGAAGATAGCTGCTAACGCATTCTTCCCCAACTGCCAGACACCCGCGAGGGCCGGGGGAAGCTGAAACGTGAAACGTGAAACGTGATGCGGCCTGCTAAACAGGGCTGCTCCGTAGCTCTCAGTGTCAACATACGACCTAAGAAAGGGCCTCCGCTGATGGAGGCCCTTTTCTTATTTCGTACACACTCTTGGGTTCTACAGATGCCTCTGGAAGAAATCGTTCACCCGCTGCTTGTACTCATCGGGCGCGAGGACGGGGGCGTAGGCGTGGCCGCATTCCGGCACTACCCATAGCTCCTTCGGCCCCGTAGCGGCATCATACAGGCGCTGTGCCGAGTGCGGGTCGGTGAGGGAGTCGCAGTCGCCGTGGATGACGAAGAGCGGGCGGTCGCCCAGGCGGGCGGCGGCCTCGTCGGGGCGCACCTCCCCCGACTTCATCCCAAGCATCGTCTCGGCGCAGCGCACGATAAGGGGCGCGATGAAGAGGGCGCGAGGGCTGATGAAGGCGCTGATGCCCGGACGCACCATGCCGAACAGGTCCGCGTACGAGGAGTCGGCTACCACTGCCTTGATGCCCGTGTCCTCCGCCGCCGCCAGCAGAGTAGTGGCCCCACCCATCGAGACGCCGAGGGCGCCGATTCGTGCTGGGTCTACGTCCTCGCGGGTCCGCAGGTAGTTGGCCGCGTCCATAGCCTGCCAGCGCTCCTTGTAGCCGAAGGTCACCGGCTCGCCCTTGCGCAGCCCACTACCCGACATGTCGAACAGGAAGGTCGCGAAGCCACCCTCGTGTATCGACTTCGAGTAGCCCGCCATCTGTTCCTTGAAGCCACCGTAACCGTAGGCCAGCATCACCACGGGCCAGGGCTTCGATACCTCCACGGGTGCGGGCACAAACCAGCCGCCCAGGGGCTTGCCGTCGCGGCCCTCGAAGACGACGTACTCCGGCTGCACCGGCAGGTCCATCTCCAGCTTGCCGAGGGTGGCACGATAGTACTCTTCCGACCAGTTCGGGTAGATGATTCTGCGGGCAGCAAGGATAGGGAAGCCCCCGAACACCAACCCCGCAAGCCCCAAGCCCGTCAGGGCCGCCCCACGCGCCAGCGTACCGGCCCTGAGGTTCGGGCGCGTCCCTCCCTCGATACGGTTCGCTCTGTGGCTTAATAGCTCAGGGGATATGTCTGCTGTGCCCAGTGCCGCTTCCATCCAGTTGCTCCAATTCCGGTACCAAATACCTTACTCTTAGTCCTACGTACCGAACGCCCAGGTAGATGTGCCTCCTCAGGATTATAGGGCGTGCCAACCAACCTCGTCAACGCATGCTTTGAGGCAGGCCCAGTGGTCCACAGTACCGGGACGGGAAGGGATAGCGAGCGTAGACTGTTGTGGGTCCGCTATGAAGTAAACGCACACCAGGCAAGAGGGGTGGGTGCGGAAGTAGAAGCTAAACCGAGCGTTAGCTGAACCGGGCGTTAGCTAAGTGCAACCCCATAAATAATGGTGGGTGATATACTAGGGTAGGAGGTGGGGTATGAGACCAATAGAGCTACCTGCCCTGAGTGATGAAGAGATTAGAGAACTGGACCAATTGTATCACAGCACTGGACGAGCGAACCT
>DASVRN010000306.1:0-9136 GCA_036388595.1 Chloroflexia bacterium | reverse complement strand
GTGGTTAGTGGTTAGTGGTTAGTGGTTAGTGGTTAGTGGTTAGTGGTTAGTGGTTAGTGGTTAGTGGTTAGTGGTTAGTGGTTAGTGGTTAGTGGTTAGTGGTTAGTGGTTAGTGGTTAGTGGTTAGTGAGGTGTGTATGGACAGCCTGTCGAAGATACGCAATTATCAAGATCTGATTGCTTGGCAGAAGGCGATGGATTTGGTGGAGCACGTATATCTTGCCACACGCAAATGGCCCCGGACGGAACTATATGGCTTGACTAACCAGGTTCAGCGTGCTGTAGTATCGGGTACCTTCCAATATTGCTGAAGGACAGGGTAGAACGTCTACAAAGGAATTCCTGCACCATCTGAGTATCGCACGTGGTTCGTTATCTGAAGTTGAAACACAGCTATTGATTGCTCAACGGCTCGGATATTTAACTAAGACGGATGCTGCAAGCCTGTTATCTGAAGCAGGTGAGGTAAGTCGCCTGCTAAGTGGACTCTTAAGAGCGCTGAACAACGCTAACCACTAACCACTAACCACTAACCACTAACCACTAACAACTATGAACATCCTCGGAGTGGACGTTGGCGGGACGAAGATACTCAGCGTCCGAGCCGACGAGAAGGGCAACGTCCAGGCTCGTGAACTCTGCCCCACTGAGGCGGACCGGGGGCTGGACCACGTCGTGGGACTGATTGCCGAGGCCATAGAGAAGCTGGCGTCCGGTAAGACCATAGAGGCGGTGGGCCTGGGCGTGCCCGGACCGCTCGACCCGGCGAAGGGCATTGTGTACGACCCGCCCAACTTGCCCGGCTGGGACGACGTGCCGCTTGTCACCTTGTTGCGCAAGAAGCTCCACACGTTGCGCGACGTGCCCATAATGCTGGTCAACGACGCCAACGCGGCGGCCCTGGCGGAGTACCACTTCGGCGCCGGCACGCGGTACGAGGGCGAGATGCCGCTGAAGCACCTGGTTTACCTCACCATCAGCACCGGCATCGGCGGCGGGGTAATCACGGACGGTAAGCTGCTTGTGGGCAGCACGGGCATGGCCGCCGAGCTTGGGCACATCGTGATAGACGCGGGCGGCCCCCGGTGCGGGTGCGGCAATCTAGGCTGCCTGGAGGCGTGCGCCGCCGGCCCGGCCCTGGCGAGGGAGGGCTACCTTATCGTCAAGTCGCGCCGCCCCACGAAGATGGCCCAACTGGTAGACGGTGTGGCCGAGGACGTGACCGCCGAAATCGTGGTAAAAGCCGCGCGCCAGGGCGACCACGAGGCTATGATGCTGATGGAGCGAGAGGGCATGCTCGTGGGCGTGGGGGTGGTGAACTGCATACACGCCTTCAACCCGCAGCTTATCGTGCTGGGTGGGGGCGTCACCAACGCCAAAGAGCTGCTGTTCGACCCCGTGCGCGCCACCGTCGAGGACCGAATCATGCCCGCGTACAAAGGCACTTACCAGATAGTGCCCGCCGCGCTGGGTGGCGACGTGGGCGCGCTAGGTGCCGTAGCCGCCGCGCTGGTGGAAGTGCGAGGTAATAGTCAGGGGGCATAAAGTGGCGTCACCTAACGGCTGTGCCACTGTAGGATATTAGAACCCTGCTCCCCCTTGTCATCCTGAGCGCAGCGAAGGATGACGGGGGGAGCAGGGTACCGGAGGGGATTCAGGTTAGCAGAAGGGGAGAGTGGTCGCATGGACAGCAGCCGCATGGTGGGCAAACCGACACTGATGGCGATCTACCCACAACGGTACGAGGCGTCGGCCATATTGGACAGTCTCGGCAGGGTGGGTTATCCTTTAGATGACGTGTCGGTGTACTACCGGCTGAAGGGCACCGACCACGTGGTGGACGCGACTACCGGGCAGGTGGCCGCCGGGCAGTCGGTCAACCAGCAGGAAATCACGCAGGAAGGGCTGAACGGTGCCGAGACGGTGGTGCTGCTGCACCCTGGCACGGAGGTAGTGCAGGCGGTGACCGTCGCGCTTGCCACCGTGGGCCAGCCGACCATCCTCTACGAGGGTGAGACCGGCGTGGAAGGCAACCTGGGCGGCTACACGCGCATCGACGAGACGCATAATACCGAAATACCCGGCAGCTGAGAGAGCAGGTCTATGTTTGGAATTGAATTCGATGAGGTAAGGTTCTTCGGCTTCATGCTGGGGTTCGTGCTAGGCACCACCTTCCACGAGTTCATGCACGCCTATTCCGCCTACCTGCTCGGTGATGACACGGCGCAGCGCCAGGGCCGTATCACCCTCAACCCAGCCGCCCACTTCGACCCCTTCGGCTTTTTCATGGGCATCCTGCTTGCCCTCGGCGTGGGCTTGATAGCCTGGGGACGCCCGGTGCCGGTGAACCCCTACGCCCTCAAAGGCGGCAGGCGTGGCATGGCAATCGTGGCGGTGGCGGGACCTATCTCCAACCTGGTGTTCGCCGCGGTGCTCACACCGTTGTACCACTTCACGCAGGGAGTGTTCTCTACCCAGGTGAGCGGCGTGATTGAGCAGATGATATACATCAACGTGCTGCTCTTCTGCTTCAACCTGATACCGATACCCCCGCTTGACGGCTTCAACATCCTCGTTGGCATCCTGCCGAATTACTGGAACATCATACTGGAACCGATCCGCCGCTACGCCCTGCCCATCCTGATTGGGGCGGTCTTTCTCGTGCCGTATGTCGGTAGGCTGCTCCTCCGCATCGATTTGAACCCGGTTTCGGAGATAATTGGTCCCGTAGCGCGCGGACTCCTCCAGGTGCTCGGCCTCGGGTGACCTTCCTGTGCGGTCCGGTGTGCTAGGCAGGTGGCTCTACAGGTCGCGGCAGTTCTTCGCGGCGCTAGGGGTTGGGACCAGGCTCAGCCGGGAGGACCTGGCGGAGGCCCGGCGAGTGCTCGGCCCCGACCTCTACAGGGCATTCGCGGCCATGCCACCGCCATATAAGCGGCACGGGCTGAGCGTTTACAGGAAGGTGTTGTCGGCGGGCGGCAGCGACGAGGCATTGCTACAGGCGGCATTGCTGCACGACTCCGGCAAGTACGACCCCTCGAGCGGCAGGTACGTAACGGTGCTTCATCGTGTGGCGGTAGTGCTGCTCGAAGCGTTGCCACCAGGGCGGCCTGTGCTTGAATGGCTATCGAGAGAAAGAACAGCGCGGGGGCTAACGGGCTATCTGTTCTATCCCTTCTACCTGAGCAAGCACCATCCCCGGTCAGGCGCGAATACCGCACGCGATCACGGAGCTTCACCCGAACTCGTACGCCTCATAGCCGAGCACCAGCATTCTGATGCTACAGATGAGGCACTGCGCCACCTACAAGCCGCGGATGATAGGAGCTGAGGTAATTACGAATTACGAATTACGAATTGATAAGCACCTGTAATTCGTAATTCGTAATTCGTAATTACCCGAAGGGGGAGCATATGGAAGTTGTGAACCTGGCGGAGAAGTTCAGCAAGTTTACGGAGCACTGGAGCCCTAAGATCGTGGGGGAGTTGAACGACTTCCACGTGAAGCTTGTGAAGGTGCAGGGGGAGTTCGTCTGGCACCACCATGAGTGGGAGGACGAGTTGTTCCTGGTGGTGAAGGGGCGGCTGCTCATACGGCTGCGCGACGGTGACATCTGGCTCAACGAGGGGGAGTTTGCCGTCATACCCCACGGCGTGGAGCACCAGCCTTACGCCGAGGAGGAGACCCATATACTGCTCCTGGAGCCTGCGGGCACGGTGAACACCGGCAACGTGCAGAACGAGCGCACCGCCGTAGTGGAGCGCATATAATTATCGGCTGGCGACCCTTTTTGCCTACAGGACCAAACCTCCCCCTGTCATCCTGAGCGTAGCGAAGGATCTCAAGAAGGTGAATAAGGGTGCTGCTGAACTTTATAGACCATAGAGCCGGTGGTTCAGCGTGGGGGTAGAAGGAGCATCTGAGATCCTTCGCTGCGGTCAGGATGACAGGGGCCATTTTGGTCGCCGTATCAGGCAGCGAATCACACGACGAAAGTATGATTACAGACGCCGACCCACAACCGCAGACGGGCGAGGTCGCAGACAGTGCCACCGAGGATGCGGGCACCGCGGAGCATGGCGCTAATGGCGCGTTCCAGGTGCGCCTGGAGGTGTTCGAGGGGCCGCTGGACCTGCTGCTCAAGCTGATAGAGCGCAGGCAGCTTGACATCAGCAAGGTGGCCCTCTCGGAGGTGACCGACGCCTTCCTCTCGTATATGTCGGCCCACCCCGATATGCCGCCAGCGCCGATGGCTTCCTTTGTGTGGGTGGCGAGCAAGCTGCTCTGGATCAAGTCGCAGATGCTGCTCCCCCGCCCACCTGTAACCCGCACCGAAGACGACGAGGATGACCCAGGTGACGAGCTAATACGCCGCCTGGAAGCCTATAAGCGCGTGCAGGAGGCCGCCAAATGGCTGCGGGGCCGGGAGCTTGCGGGCCTCCGTTCCTACGAGCGGCCTGCTTCCCTTGAGCCTCAACCGGTCGCTCCGAAGCCAAAGCTCTCTGCGGAAGAGATGGGCACCGGCCTCGAAGGCGTGACCCTCACAAAACTGGTAAAGATGGTCCAGAAGCGGATGCAACTGGGCATGCCCACCATACCCACCGGCACCGCCACCAGGGGGCATACCATCACCGTAGCCGAGAAGGTGGTGCATCTGCGCAAGCGCCTATCCCCCCTCAAGAAAGAGGAGCGCCTGGCGCTGGGCATAGAGTTTGCGGAGGCATCCAGTCGCTCGCGCACCGAGCTTGTGGTGCTTTTCCTGGCCGTGCTGGAAATCATACGCCGCAAGATGGGCGTAGCCGAGCAGGACGAAGCATTCGGAGAGATTTGGCTGAGGAAGGCGGAATGATGGTGAGGAGTGGTTAGTGGTTAGTGGTTAGTGGTTAGTGAGTACCCAACCATCCTAATCTTTGCGCGTCCTTTGCGTCTTGGCGTCTTTGCGTTTTCGTCTCCTACCATCGTCCATCGTCCATCGTCCATCGTCCGCCCGGAGGGCACTATGGGTATCAACGTCTATGGGAACCTGCTGGCGGGGCTTGAGGATCGCCTCCAACGGATCGAGCACCCGCCGGTGATTACCCTGACCACCGATTTTGGCACGCACGACGGCTATGTGGGGGCGATGCGGGGCGTGATACATACGCTGCTGCCCGATGCCAAGGTGGTCGATATCAGCCACGACGTTACGCCGCAGCAGATACAGGAGGGGGCATTTATCCTGTACCGGGCTTACAGGTACTTCCCGGCCAGCGCGGTGCACATCGCGGTGGTGGACCCCGGCGTGGGTAGCTCGCGGCGGTCTATCGTGTTGAGCACGCGGCATGGTACGTTCGTCGGACCCGACAACGGCATCTTCACCTACGTGCTTCGGGCGGAGCAGGCCCCGGTGGCGAACGCCGAAGTAGACAGGATGCCCTGGATTGGGGGCATGTGGGGTGTCGCACCCAACTGGGCGGGTGAGTTCGAGCTTGAGGAAGCGGGAGATGCGGGAGATGTCGGAGGCTCGGAAGAAGACCCGGTCGCTGGGGAGGTGCTGGAGGACGACCCTTATGCCTATTCGGGCGAGTCGCCCACCGCCTATCACCTGGACAATCCTGACTACTGGCTGGCTAACGTCAGCAACACCTTCCACGGCCGCGACGTATTCGCCCCGGTAGCCGCCCACCTCGCCAGCGGCGCTCACCCCAACCGCATGGCTTCCCCTGTCAGGCTCGACAGCCTGGTGACGCTTCCCTCAGCCGCCCCCAGGGTGCAGAAGTCCGGCCAGGGCACCACCATCGTGGGGCAGGTGATCCATATCGACCGCTTCGGCAACATCATCACCAACCTGCCCGACAGGCTGCTGGAGCCGCTACTGGAAGCCACAGACGCCACCGCCGTCATCGAAATCGCGGGTTACAGCATCAAGGGCCTGGGCCACTCCTACGCTGACGTGAGGCGTGGGCAGGCATTGGCCCTTATCGGCTCCGAGCGGCTGCTGGAGGTGGCCGTGCGCAACGCCAGCGCCGCCCAGCGTATGAAGATCAGCGTGGGCGACCAGGTGCGCATTGTGGTGAAGGGTGCGTGACGGTAAGTGGGCCGTAGGTGGTGCATGGTTCCAACACGACAGCCTGCGATAGGTATCGTACGAGGAATGATGGAAGGGACCATGCGCGGTGATTAGTTACAGGTGTTTAATTACAGTACAAGAAGCAGGGTGCGAAGGACGACGCCCGGCGATTGAAATCGCGGGCTACGTTCTGCAAAGTCCCTTTCGGGGACTGCCTGTATGCTAAAGAGCTTCTAAGGGGTGAAAATGTTACTTGAGGAGTCCGCCCTGCGGCGGACTTTGTAATGTGTAGCCCGCGATTTCAATCGCGGGGCGTCGGCCTTCGTACCCTGCCTTTAACACATCCCTTCGCCGGCCTTCACACCCTGACTCTAATACACCCTTCCCGGGGCGTCCTCCTTGCGACTAAAGTACCTTGTATGGACAGATAGATGCCCTTGCGAGTCCTTCGCCACTTATACTGACGCCACTTCAATCAGCGGCCATCGCTCAGCCAGGTAGGTCCGACGGCGAAGTACTACTCACGTGAGCCTGTGGATACCCGGTGGAAACCCTGTTATATGTTCTAATGCCGGCTTACGTTCCCCACAATGTCTTCCACAAACCTTAATTTACGCACGACCGTCCGTCTCTTCTCTACATAATATTCTACGTAATTAAGCGTACTTTTGCTGTATAGTAGTAGCCCACGGCATAGCTTGTTCTTGACATCGCTTTTGTACGACTGGTATCATACGCCTTGCGTCTGCGGAAACGTAGATGCTTTGCCCCTCACGTAAACGGGGCATTGTGGGCGCGAGACAATTCTGGCCGGAGTAGCTTTGTGCTGCTCATCATTGCTAGTCCTGCTGCCCATAGAGGTCGCCTATACGGCCTCTATTTTCTGTTTACATACAGGAGGATACCGCTACATGTCACGAAACCTGTCCTACAAGGGCAAGGGTCAGGACACAGGGCCGGTGGCTCTTCCGGTCGGAGACGACCTTCAGGATGCTTCCCAGGCCAAGCGCAACGGGAAGTCCGCCAGCCGCCTTTCACTCAGCACCCCCTCTGCGAGGCGCACAGACCGGGCTATAGACGACGCCCAGAGCAGCCTCGACTCCCTGATTAAAGCTCCCTACGCGCATGCCGACCGCTCTCGCCCGCAGGTCATTTCCAGTTCCGGCCGCGTGCGCAACGAGACCAGGGGCCGGATTGCCGCCCCCTCCTCCCTCACCAGCGAGACACATTCTGCCAGCAAGACCGCTCGCCCCCTGTATATCCTGGGCCAGGACCTGGACGGCGGCGACGACAAGGCGCTAGCTATCGTTCCCGGCACCGTGCCCCTCTACGGGGCTGATGGCGAGACGCGCGAGGTGCCGAATACCGCGCTAGGCAGGGGCATGGCCCTTGCCACCGACACGTTGCAGACCGCTAAAGAGCACGCGGGCCTGCTGCTGGGCACGTTGGACGCCCCGAATGGCCTGGGCCTGGCGGATGCCGAGACTTTGCACACTTCTCGCCGCGCCGCTTCGCAGTGGGCTACCCGCTACGCTACACACCTGGTGGTGCTGCTGGTGGTAGGCGTGCTGGTGGCGCTTGGCGGCCTCCGGGCGCTCACTACGGAAGGCTCTTACGACGCCGACCTGCACTCCGCCGAGGAGTTGGGCACCGACCATTTCCATGACGCAGAAGCCGAGTTCGGCGGTGAGGCTATAGACAGCCCCGACTTCGTGATCGCCCTGCCGCGCACCGAGCTTGGTGGTGCCGACGCTG
Organism: Chloroflexia bacterium; assembly: GCA_036388595.1. GTDB lineage: Bacteria > Chloroflexota > Chloroflexia > QHBQ01 > JADMIH01 > JADMIH01. The sequence continues at coordinate 1,331 of DASVRN010000306.1, read as the reverse complement.
CCGCGAACTCCATTGTCGCTCCCCTCGGCCCTTCCGGTGAAGAGGCACAGGTCCCGCCTCAGCAGCCGCAGACCCAGCCCGCACCCGCTCCTATCGGCAAGGTGACCGAGTACACGGTGGCTGCCGGGGACACGGTTGGCTCGATTGCCGCAAAGTTCAACGTGATGCCTGAGACCGTCATGGGATCGAACGGCATCTACGACAGCGAGGAAGTGCTTGCAGTGGGCCGCGTGCTCGCGATCCCGCCGATTGATGGCATGCACTACGTCGCCAGAGATGGCGACACGGTGCAGAGCATCGCGGACCGCTTCCAGGTGGACGCAGAGGTGATTACCTCCTTCGCGGGCAACAACCTGGCTAATGGCACGGTGGCGGCAGGGCAAGCGGTGATAGTGCCGGGCGGCATGATGCCTCCTCGCGACGTGGCCCTGCTCTACACGGTGCGCAAGGGCGACACTCTCAAGCGGGTGGCCGCACGCTACGGCATAGACGTGCCGACCGTGCTCCACGCTAACGACATACCCGACCCGGACAACCTGAGCATCGGCTCGGAATTGCGCCTGCTCCCGGTGTCGGGCCTGGAATACGAGATAAAGAAAGGTGATACCATCTTTTCTATCGCGGACAAGCTTGGCGTCAGCGCCGAGATGATCCTCGACTACCCGCCCAACAGTTTGAAAGCCGACAGCGTGCTGCAAATCGGCGCGAAGATCATGGTGCCCGGCGGCAGCCCCCCGGTAGTGATGGCGGCACGTGTGGTCCCTCCGGCCAGCAAGGAAGAACCCGCACCTCAGCCCCCGGCCAAGCAGAAGCCCGCGACGAGCAAGGCCGCCGCGCCTGCATCAGCAGTGAAGCCGCCGCCCAAGGCCGAACCCAAGCCCGCGCCGAAGCCCCCTCCGGCAGCCAATACGCCTAAGAAGGGCAGCGGGAACATGGTATGGCCCGTACGGGGCAGGATAACCCAGTATTTCAGCGGCCGCCATAATGGCCTCGACATAGCCACTAAAGCAGGCACGCCCATTCACGCCGCCGACTCCGGCAAGGTTATCTATTCGGGTTGGCGCACCGATGGCCTCGGCTATTGCGTGATAATCGACCACCTGAACGGCATCACCACGATCTACGGCCACATGATCCGCCAACCCCCGGTGCGCGTCGGCTCGTACGTTGACCGCAATCAGGTAATCGGTTACATCGGCTCCACTGGCCGCTCGACCGGCCCGCACGTGCACTTCATGGTGAAGACGGGTGGCGGCAAGACGTACAGGAACCCGCTGGCGTATTTGGGCAAGTGATTCTGAAACGTGAAACGTGAAACGTGATGCGGTAAG
>DASVRN010000305.1:0-6842 GCA_036388595.1 Chloroflexia bacterium | reverse complement strand
ATCGTCCAGGCTCAAGCGCGTGGCCCCGGTCTGCACGTCATTGATGTCAACCACCCGGTAGCCGCGCCGTGCAAGCTCCTCAACCGTCTGCTCGGACGAGCGGTAGATAATCACCTTGCCGGGGGCCACCGCCAGCAGGTTAGACGCGCTGAACCACTGCTCGCGCTGCTGGTCCACCGGGCTGTCGCCACCGCAGGGGATAGGCGTCAGGTCCAGGCCGTCCGCCCGCAGGCTCTTGAAGAAGTCGGCGGAGCGCGTGGGGCGCACCGGCTCTTTGCCAAGTTCCGCACGCACCACGTCCACCGAGGCGGGGCCATACGGCTCGAACACGGGCGGGTAGACCACGCACTCGTCCTCGCTGATCATGCCGAACACTGAATCGAGGTGGTTGAACCCGGCGGGCAGGCGCAGCACGTACAGCACCATGCGGCGGTTGTGCGAGGCCGCATGTTCGCGCCACGCGTCGGAGAGTCTCTGCACCGCGTCCATGCTGGTGCGTTCGCTCACGCCGAGCACGATCAGGTCCTCCCGAAGCTGCATCACGTTGCCGCACTCCAGCAGCAGCTTGGGCGAAGAAGCCACGGGCCACGCCGGGTCGCTGATGCGGGTGTCGGCCCAGGTCCAGCGTGTGGTGCCCTGGAAGCGTGGGTGATGCCGCTGTACGAAGTCGAGCAGGAGCGGCTCGCGGGCGCGTCCGGGCGCTGCCATGCGGGAAAGCAAGAACCGCTTGCCGACCACCGTACCCACGTCGCGCATGAACATCAGGTTGGGTATAGGGGTCAGGAAGAACAGCCGCCCCTCGGTGAAGTCGCGCAGGGCGTCCTTGTCGGCGTCCATGAGGCGCTGCTGGTGGCCGTTGGCGTCGGGTCCGGGCCGTTCTGTGGGGGAAGTGCCCGCCACCCCCGACTCGATACCCTGCACAAGCTCCTCGGCCAGCGCGTGGAAGTCGCCCTGCGAGCACCAGCCGTCGAGCCGCCGCTCCAGGTAATCGGAGGATTCGAGGTCTACCGCGCTGAGTGGGGCGGTGTTGCGGGTGCGGGTGAGCACCGGAGAGATGTACGACGACAGGGAGCCGGGAGCGCCCGACATCGGGTCGCCTTCGGGGTCCTGGGTGTACTGCGGCCACCCCCTGCCCCGGAACCAGCGCACCATCACCTCAAGCTGCCCAATACGCTGCTCTACCGGCGGCCTGCCCGACTCCATCGAACATATCTGCCTCAGCAGGGCGTTGCGCTGCTCGGAAGGCGCGACAGACAGCGCCTCGTGCAGCATCTCCTCGAAGTAGTGGACCTGCACGCCCAGGTGGTCGCGGAGCAGGTCGGTGAGCCAGTCGTGCTCCTGGCGAGCGTGCTCGTTGTAGATGAGGTCGTCAAAGAGGAAGTAATCGCGGGTGGAAGGGGTCATCCGCACCAGCTCCTGGCCGGGGCGGTGGACGATTACCTCTCGGAGGCGGCCAAATTCTGAGGTGATTTGCAGCATCGCAACCTTACCAGCCACGTCATTGTGGCAGTATTACAGTCTTAATCAGCCGGTACTGCCGAATACGGGTGAGGGTACGGGTGTCGTGTAGGTGTATAGGGGCCGGGAGCCTCTCTTCCATGCCCAGTGGGTTCTGTTGCCGTTTTATATGTTGTGCAGGACGATGCACGGTGGATGGTTGCCAATATGGTTCCCTTGACGACGTTCGTTGGATAGTTGGCTACAGCATGCAAGGACGACGCCCGGCGATTGAAATCGCGGGCTACACCTTGCAAAGTCCGCTATGCGGACTGCTTTAGCAGCATCATCGCCCCATTAGAAACCCTTTAGCACATACCCAGTCCCCGAAGGGGGACTTTGCAAGGTGTAGCCCGCGATTTCAATCGCCGGGCGTCGTCCTTCGTACCCTGCACCTTATTCACTTCTATACGTCGGCCGTCGTCCTTGCACGCTGTAGCTATTGTAGCTTATGTAACACCGGGCGTAACGCCCCGCCCACCCTATCTTAGCATCCTTACATCATTTCGGGCGCTTCAATCCCCAACAACCCCAGCGAGTTCGCCAGTGTCTGTTTGGCCGCCGCCGTCAACGCCAGCCTCGCCGCCACCTTCTCCTCGCTACCGGCGCGGAGGACCGGGCAGTTGTGATAGAAGTTGTTGAAAGCATCGGCCAGGTCGAAGCAGTACATGGCGATAATCACCGGCTTGTACGCCTCGGCGGCCCGCGCTACCTCCTCCGGGAACCTGGCGATAAGCTCCAGCAGGGATGTCTCCTGTAGCTCCAACTCCTTGTAGCTGTAGTGCTCGCCCGGCCTGGGCAGCAACCCAGGGGGAGCCTTCTCCAGCACGCGGGTGGCGCGGGCGTGCGAGTACTGCACGTAGGTGGCCGACTGGCTTTCGGGGTTGAGGGCCTGCTCCCACACGAAGGTGATTACCTTGTTGTTGTCCTTGTCGAGCATGCCCATCTTGAGCGCACCGTAAGCCACCGCCCGGGCTATAGCGTCTCGTTGGTCGTCGCTGAGGTCGCGGGAGTGTTCTTCTTCCCTGGCATCCACCACCCTGCGGGCACGGGCCAACGCCTCGGCTTCCAGGTCCTCGTATGGCGGTGCCCCACCCTTGCGCGACGAGATGGCACCTTCCGGCGTGTTGACGAACTCGTAGGACAACTGGAACGACTTGTCGGCCTGCTTGAAGCCCCAAAGCTCCAGCACGCGGAATACCTGCTGGAAGTAGAGCGACTGGCGGCTGTCGATCACGTAGATCGAGCGGTCCACGTGCCAATCATCGAACTTGCGGCGGGCAAGCTCCAGGTCCTTCGTGGCGTAGAGGGAGGTGCCATCAGAGCGCAGCACTACCAGCACGCGCCATGCGTCCCTCGCCTCCCGCGTGCCGTCCTTGTTGGTCTTCCAGAGGTCTTTGGCGTACTTCTGCGACAGTTCGGGGTGGGCGCGCAACTGGTCGTCCACGCGCACGATGACCGGACCTTCGGGGCGCAGGTCCTCGGCTATGCCCCGCTCGATGAGGTCTTTCACCACGTCCTTGCCCGGCTCCTCCACCTCACTCTCGAAGAACCAGACGTGGAAGTCCACCCCCAGGTCGCCAAAGATGCGCCTGAACATCTCCAGGCTCCACTCGCGTGTGGTGTTCCAGAGTTGCACAAGCTCCGGCTCCTGCGCCTCCCAGGTGGCGAACATCTGCCGGATTTCCTCGCGCCAGCCCGGCACGTCGTCCCACCACTGGCGGTGGTCGTCCAGCCGCTCGTACTCGGCGCGCAGGCCACTTAATGGGTCCGAGGCCAGGGGTACGTTGGTTTCGATGGTAGTATTCTCGCCCTCGGCCACGTCCCCCATGCTGTCCATGAGGAACGCAGGCACCACAGGCTCGGTGGGTTGCGCGTAAGCTTCGTCGCGGTTGGTGCTGTCCAGGGTAGAAGTCTGCCCGATGAGCAAGGGGCCAAGCGCGTCCCACAGGTTGAGCACTATGTGGTCGCGTTCGGCCAGCACCAGCTTCCAATCAGGGCCTTCGCGGGCGGTGAGGGTCTCGGCTATCTGGTTGGCGTAGGGGCCGTTCTCAAGGTCGTTCTCGGCAAGGGCACGCAACACCATAGTGAGTTGCCCGGCAATGGCGGGGTCGGCCTTCGCGGCATCAGCGATGAGGCCCGTGACATTGTTGCGGTACTCCAACCGGGCCGTGGCCTCGACATACAGCTTCTCAAGCCACTGGCCCCGGTTCGTATCCGGCTCCTGGCCCTTATAGAAGCGCTGGTAGGCCCACAATGCCCTGATGACGTGCATGCCGATGTCGCCCAGATACGTGGCGCTCACCGCATCGAACCCGGCGCACTTGAGTATGTTGTAGATGGTCGCGCCGAGCACCACGTTACGCAGGTGCCCGACGTGCATCGCCTTGTGGGTGTTGAGGTTGGCGTACTCCACCATGACCCGCTCGCCCTTATCCGGCCAGCAGCCATATTCGCCGCCCTGCGACAGCACCTGGCCGATTATGCGATTGGCGTACCAGTCCCTATCAATGTAGAAGTTGATATAGGCGTTGACCACCTCCACGCGCTCCACTGCGGCAAGGGAAGGCAGAGCCTCCCTGATACGCTCGGCGTGTTCCTGCGGGCTGCCACCATCGCCTAGCTTGCGCATTTGGAACGCGACGGTGGAACCGAAGCCCCAGGCACCCTCCAGCGGTATCGGCTTGAGCGCCAGGTCCAGCCCCGAAGCGTCGAAACCGAGGCTGCGAACAGCCTCCCGCAACGCCTCGATGATGGAAGCCTGTAGGTCGCCGGAAGGGGAAGCATGCATAATTTGTGAGTTTTTTATAGTTTGCATTGTCTCGTCTTTGGTAGGGATATGGACGAATTATAAACGTCATGGGGTCGAGGGACAAGGCAAAGTGCCTAAGCTACCATGGATGTATAAGGTCGGATACCGGAACCATATCGGCATTTGTCATTCTGAACGCAGTGAAGAATCTCGTCCTCTATGCAGGTGTTGCCCTTTCTCAGGGAGCATGCTGGTTCCTGGGCGTGTTCTGTAAGAAAGGTGGTATTTGGGTGCTGAGGGACGAGATTCTTCACTGCGTTCAGAATGACAAAAGGGGACTTTGGTAGCTGTAATAGCTACACCCTCTAGTCTGTGCCTACCTTGCCATAGCGACATGCCCTGATAATCTGCCCGGTAACACAAAGGGGGCGAGACACCGCCCCCACTTGCTGAAGCTATTAGGTTCGCCTTGCCCTGCGGCGGCTACTAATTCTTCGACCGCTCTATCTCCAGTAGCACCCCATCCAGGCCCCGCCAGAGCGCACCGGCCATGCTCTCGCAAGCCTCACGCGCCACCGCGAACTCGGCCTCCGACAACTTCTCCATCTGCTCGGCCAGCCAGCGCGGCTCGTCCTCGTCGTCCTTGTGAATGTCGAAGTAGACTTCAGCTGAGGCGGACAGGTTGTAGTGCTTGCGCAGACCCGCCAGCTTGCTGTGGGCGGTGGTGGGCTGCTGGTGCTCGAAGGCGTAAAGCGCGCCTAACGCTTGCGGCCTGTTGCTGAAGGCAGCATGGGCCAACTCTACCAACTCGGTTATCTCCGGCAAGCGGCTGCCCGCCGGGCGTGGGGCGTTCAGGTCGGTGGCGAAGTCGGTCCACAAGATAGCGTGCTCTCGCTCCTCGTCAGCCGTGTCAGAGTCGCCTACAGCTTCCCAGCCGGTGGCGATGGTGTCTATGAACTCGCCGTACTGGGTGGCGTAGACGGCCAGGTCGCCTTTAGTCAGGGTGCCCATGTTCCAGGCCTGGTAGAATGGGTGCTTCAGCAGGCATTTGCTCTCGATTATTTCGTCCAGGACTTGCTTTCTCACGTTGGTCTCCTATCGTCATATGAATTGCTCGACCGAACTGCCGGAGAGCACAAGGCATGACGTAACGGGTCCATGCTACACGGGCAGCCACGGGCATGATTGTAGCTTATCGCTAACCGCTTTGCAACCGCGAGGCGCATGTCTCCTCAGTGTAACTTACCAAATCCGGGCGGCGTAGTATACTTGAGGCGAGCGTTCAAGCCATGCAAACAACCCTCACATCCGAAGTGGTCTATTACGGCGATGGAGCTGTCTGGGTGACCAGCCAGCGGCTCGTGGTTGGCGGAAAGACCTACCCGCTGCACGAGATTGACAGCGTGGAGGTCGGCAAGGTGCCGGGCGAGCAATGGACTGATGCCGACCAGGGCAGCTTCAACTGGGCCTGGCTAGCCATCCCTCTGCTGCCATTCGTGGTCCTGTTCCAGATTGGTCCAAACCCGGTCCCGCTCGCGCTCGCCGCACTGACTACCGTATTCATAATAGCCGTCATGTCGCGCCATGGTTCAAAGAAGCCTCAGAAGCCGGTGCTGAAGCCCCTACCCGCCTACGTTATCAAGGCCAGGGGCAGCAGGCTCAGGCATATAGTGTTCGTCTCCCTGGATGAGGACCACACAAACAAGCTGGCGGATCTCATCAGTGAGGCAGCCGAGGCCCACAAGCAAGGGGAGTCGCCCCATAACGTCATGCGCAGAGCGTCCTTCGAGCCGCCACGGGGGAGCGCCATCCCACCGAGCCTCGCGACCTACTTCATGGACGGCCTGGTGTGGGTCACCTCGGAGGTAGTGCATGTCGGCCGCGAAAGCTACCCCCTCCACGCCGTACGGGCGGTCTACATGCACCAGGGCCGCATCGACTGGTACACGGCAGACGCAGCCTACGGCTACTTCGTCATCGCCTACATCCACGATGCCCTCACGCCCATCCTGGCTACCACCGACTCCGAATACGCCTACAAAGTAAGCGATGCCATCAAAGCTGTCCTCAATATACTGGGACAAAACCACCTGAGAAGAGCACTATAGAAGCTATCACCAAGAGAGGAGGTTGGATGCAGTGAGAAATCTCGTCCTCCACCCCCTAAGCCTCATCGTTCCTACAGCAACAAAGTACCATAAGAAAGACGGAACATCCTGGTGGAGGACGAGATTCTTCGCTGCGCTCAGAATGACAAAGTGGGGCCTGACCCCGAAATTCAACGGCATCCCTACCCACCTGATTCTTCGCTGCGCTCAGAATGACAAGGGCGGGGCCATGTGCTCATCTCCGCTTCTTGTCGCTCAGGTAATTTCTAGCCAAAAATAATAGAAGGTGCATCGCCAATCATGCACCTTCATATCCCAAACAATCCTGACCTTGGCGCGCCCTCTGCGTCCTTTGCGACTTGGCGTTTCCGTCCTACTCCAGCACCTCAAGGTTCACAATAGGCACCCGCAGCCGCTGTCCGGTGCCTAGCTGCACCTCGGCCACCGTGGTGAGTACTCCCGACTGCGAGGCGCGGGGACCGACC
>DASVRN010000304.1:0-2864 GCA_036388595.1 Chloroflexia bacterium | reverse complement strand
GAGGCCGGGCCTAAAGCTCCTTACGACAAGAACCTGCTCCCCAATCATGTAGACGACTTCGTAGCCCAGATAGAGCAGTTCGCCTTGAAGGAGGGCATCCGCTACGACCTGGTGCACGGCCACTACTGGGTGTCCGGGCTGGTGGCGCACGAGCTACAGCGCAAGTGGGGCCTGCCGATGGTGCAGATGTTCCACACGCTCGGCGCGATGAAGAACCTCGTCGCCAAGTCGGGGGCCGACCAGGAAGTGGCAGAGCGCATGGATATAGAGCGGCAGGTGATGGACTGGGCCGACCGCATCATCGCCGCCACTCCCCTGGACAAGAACCAGATGCTTTACTGTTACGGTGACTATGGCGACAAGATAGCCGTCATCCCGGCGGGCGTGGACACCGACCACTTCTACCCCAGGGACAAAGCTGAGGTCCGCCGCCAACTCGGTCTGCCGCTGGATACTCCCATCTTGCTTTTCGTGGGCCGCATCGAGCGGTTGAAAGGCATAGACACGCTGCTGGAGTCGGCTGCGGTGGTGAGCCGCACCTGCGCCGGGCGGGACCTCAAGGTGCTCATCGTGGGCGGTGGAGGGCAGACGGCCGCGGAGAACGCCGAAATTCGCCGCATCTGGCAGTTGCACCAGGACCTGAACCTGGAGGACCAGGTGGAGTTCGTAGGCTCCAGGCCCCAAGAGATGCTGCCCCTTTACTACTCGGCGGCGGACATCACGGTGATGCCTTCGCACTACGAGTCGTTCGGCATGGTGGCGGTCGAGTCGATGGCCTCCGGCACCCCGGTGATAGCCTCCAATGTGGGCGGGCTGTCGTACACGGTGAAGGACGGCGTGACGGGCTACCTGGTGCCGGAGGAGAACCACTTCGTGCTGGCCGAGCAGGTGCACCACCTCCTCAAGAACCCCGAAGTGCGCGAGCAGTTGGGCCGCCAGGCAGCCAAGCACGCGCTACAGTTCTCCTGGTCGAACATCGCCTCGCAGATAGTAGACGTGTACGACACCGAGATCTCAGCCAGGTGTGGCGTTGCATGCCAGTGTTAAGGAATGGAAACGCCAAGACGCCAAGACGCCAAGGACGCGCCAAGGTTAAGAAGGGTTATTCACCGCAGAGACGCAGAGAACGCAGAGATTACGCGGAGATTATGGTTGTTTGGTGAAGGCGAAGGGGAGCATCGTACAGTAAGATGCTCCCCTTGCCGCAAACACCCTCTATTCTTCTCTGCGTACCTTTGCGCCCTCTGCGTCTCTGCGGTGAATATTTTATTTCTCTTGGCGCGTCCTTGGCGTCTTGGCGTCTTGGCGTTTCCGCCTCCTCCCAGCCTTAGCCCAACCGCCCGTAATACAGCCTGGTGTTGTAGAGGAACTCCACTTTGCCGTTCACATGGTGTTCATCGAAGGTGGCCCGCAGTTGGTTGAGCATCGGCTCGTGGTTCGGGTGTCCGGCTTCCGGGGCGTAAGAGGAGGAGAGGAGGCGGCCCTTCAGACTCTCGAAGTCGAAGTACTGGCTGTTTGAGAAGGTGGCGATCCGAGGGCCATCGCCGCCGTAGAAATCGTGCAGGGAATCGTCGCTGTCATCGCCTCTGAAGTGGACCTCGGCGTAGTCGGTGCCGTAGGTATTGAGCAGGGCTTCGTAGTCCCGCAGGAAGGGCGTGGTGCCGGTCTGCCGCAGGTTCCAGACTAGGGCCACCCAGCCTCCCGGCCTGAGGATGCGGGCGAACTCGGCGCGCGCTCCCTCGCGGTCGAACCAGTGGTAAGCCTGCCCCGCCGTCACGAAATCGACGCTCTGCGAGGGCAGGGTGGTGGCCTCGGCTCTTGCGTCCAGGCTGTGGAAGCTGTGGTGTTCGGACAGCAACCGCTCGGCGGCCTCTCGCATCTCCCGGTTCGGCTCGATCCCGTAAACCACGTTGCCGTTACGCAGAAACACCTCGGATAGGATGCCGGTGCCCGACCCCACATCCGCTATGACGGAGGCTTCAGTAAGCGCGCACGTCTCTACCAGCGTTTCCAGCACCCCAGGTGGGTAGTGAGGACGGTACTTGATGTAGTTCTCGACCCTGGTGGAGAATCGCCTGGTGACGTCGTGCATGGAGGTAGTAGCCCCTATTGAGCAGGAAATAGGTCGAAGGGAATATGGCTGCACCTGAACCGCAACGGTGGGCTTAGTGTGATTACATAGGAGGCCGCCGGACCCTGTTAATTAGTGCTCTCTCCTAATGTGCAGCGGAACCAGCGGCCCCCTATATTAATAGTCTACATTCGATTGCCCCTTGTTTCAATAGGTCCAACGTCGTAGCCACGGCTGTGTCAGCGTCGAATGTAGGGACCCACTCCCCGTTTGTCATTCTGAGCGCAGCGAAGAATCTCGTCCTTCAGCACCCGAATACCTCCTTTCTTCACGTAGTTTTCTCCGAACGAAAGGTGAAACATAGGGGTAGAGGACGAGATTCTTCGCTGCGCTCAGTACCTAGCTAACGGAGGAATGTCAGCTAATATAGACACACATGGTGGCAGCCGACGCCCCGCGATTGAAATCGGGGGCAACACAAAGCAAAGTCCCACAAGGGGACTTCCTCTACCCTCCTACTCTCTCGAAAGCGGTCCTGATGCACAAAGGCAGTCCCGCAGGGACTTCGCAGAGTGTAGCCCCCGATTTCAATCGCGGGGCGTCGGCTGCCACCATGTGTGTCTATATTGGCTAACATTTCTTCGATAGCATGCTACTGAGCGCAGCGAAGAATCTCAAGAAGGCAACAGCGCTCCTTCTTCGATACAGTTCTGGCCTGTAGCAGGGCTGCCCCGCACCGGACTTGTCGGGACCTTTAGCAGCAATCTTGCGACCCATTGCGCCCATCTTGCGT
>DASVRN010000303.1:0-13304 GCA_036388595.1 Chloroflexia bacterium | reverse complement strand
CAGGTGGACTGCGGCCACACCATATCGGAGGGCAGCGCCTCCATGAGCACCCAGTCACTATCGAACGCCCCATCCCAGCTTTGGGCCAGGCCGCCCGGCGCGTCCACCACCAGAGGCACGGTCGGCTCGCCCACTATGTCGTCGGCGGTGAGCAGGGCGCGGGGTGTGTGGACGGGCAGTTGCCCCGCCAGGCTCCGGTAGAACGAGGCCTCCCGCCGCGCCGAACCCGCCAGTATGGCCCCCGTATGCCTGGTGCCGCGCTTGAGCACCAGCTTGAGCACGTCGCTGGATGAGGGCTGAGAAGCGGTGGGGTCGCTCCCGTAGTTGTAGTTGACGGTGAGACGGTACACGGGGCTGCCGGAGACGCCGCCGCCCAGGCGTTCGGGTATGACTTCTTCGATGCTGAGTGTGGGGCGTGATAAGTAGCGTGACAGTGCGCCCTGGAGAGCCTCAACGCTGAAAGGCAAAGTAATTGTGAGCACCGCATGCCTCCGATCCACGAGCAAACAGGTAGAGCCAGGCACCGGACACACTCGTCCGACGCCTCAGATGCAGAAGAGACCTGGGCATAACGCGCATGCAGAACATCGCAGCGCGCTTACACAGGTTAGACCGGCCGAAAAAATGTGACGACGGCACGCCCCACGCGTAACACGAGGGCATGACCATCTTTTTAGGTGCTAAAGGATCAAGATACGCGCCGGTAGAGGATACCGGCCCTTTTTACCCGCGTCCCACGCGAGAATAAGTAGCTAATTCTACCAGTGGGCCAAGCGACTGTCAAGACTAAAATGGGGGTACTTTCGGTGTGGCAGGACACTCTGGGATGGCTATTGGGATGGTGCACGATAAGTGGCAGAAGCTACCTGGAATTTGTATTTCCTGAAGACAGCACGTTTATGTGGATGGTACCATCGGCGAGCGGTTTTGCCCGCACTGACAGGTACGCGGTGCGCACGTCGTATACACTGCCGAGACGAAAAGCGTAATAAAGTCCCTCTGTTATATTCGCATCCTCTGGTTTTTGGCGGACCCACCCATATTCAGGCAACACACGCTTGTAGTACGCTTCTATTTCGGACAGTGTGTCATTGGTCGCATAGGCGTTGTGAATTACTCTAGGATAGCCTTCCGTCTCAGCAGGATCAGGGTCCACCGGTGTGGCACCTGGATATGCTGGGACATTCTCGGGCATTGGTACTCGTCTCAAGAATATATGCCATGAGGTTACTATTTTGTTCTGCGCCTCGTCCAGCTCATGACTAACCGGCATATCAATATCGAGGCCCCAAGGTAAGCTGCCAGACTCATCAAGCCATACCATACTCAGTTGTCTCATAGGTACTTCCGACCGCACACTCCAGCCCTTCTTTATTAGCCCACTCTTATAAAAAGCTATTACATCAGAGGCTTCCGCATAGACCTCGAAAGCCGTTACCGTGGCGTTAGGTACCTGATGCTCAGGCGCTACAGCTTTTGCTTGCGCTCCTGGGTATGTAGGTAATACCTCTGCCTCTGGAGTTGGAATATTAGTCGGTTGCGGTGGGGCTGCTTGGTCGCCAGGGGAACTCGCAACAACTGAGTTGAGAGCCATTCTAATTGGTCCAAGGGTGAGAAGAAGCGCAATAGCGAAAGCCACGGCACCAATGAGGATTACAGACCTTCGCTTCATGTATGACCTCCTATGAGAAGTTTCTCATATCCCGTATGAAAAAGATACTATGCAAGAGTTGGATATTGCGGCTCCATACAGGACCGTTATCAAATACACATCAATAACCAGCAAACGGATCACTTATGCAGCGCACAGGCGCTAACTCGTAATCCGTTTGCCGTCTCGGGGTTGTTTCCTGTGTCGCCCTGAGTCGCTAACGCCGCGCCCTGCCGCTCTCAAGTATCATCTGCTTGACCAGTTCGGCGGCTTCGCGGGTGACTACGTTGGGGCGGTTGTCGTTCATGGGGACGATTATGACGTTGGCTCCCAGCTTCTTGGCGACTGCCAGGCCGGGGTCGTTGGTGTCCATAATGGCTACCGTGGGGATGCCTCGGTTGATGGCCTCGCCCGCGAAGCCGTGGTCGGCTATCACCAGGTCGGGCAGCCTCTTCGCGTCGTTGAGCATCAGTTCCATAGCGCGGGAGTCGTGGGTGTGGAGGGCGGCGCAGGTGTCGGAGAGTATGCCAATGCCGTTTATGGAGTCCGCAACCTGCACGTGGTCGCGGTCTTCGCCCTGGAACGCGACCTGCCCCTTCGCCAGGTCCATCACGTGGCCGCCAAGCTCGCGCACAAGCTCGGAAAGCTCCGTGTAGCACTCGACCATCGAGCCGGGGTGACCGGTGGCGAACATTACATGACCGTGGTCTCGGCACACGTGCCTGATCGCTGCGGACATCGCCTTCAGTCCCTTGATGGTGGAGGAGGGGGAGATGTAGCCGCGACCCTCGGTGTAGCCCACGTCCTGGGAGCACTTGGTGATGCTTGCGATCATACCGAGAGCTTCTTGCGGGTCTACCTCGTTCAACTGCACGTAGTCAATGACCATGCGGATGCCGAACGTCACGTACGGGTCGTTGTCGGTGAGCTTCTTGGCCGCGGCGACGTTGTTGGCGCGCGAGTGGCTGAGTTCAGGGCCGGAAAGCCGGAGCCTGGTGAGCCTGCGCTCGATTACCTGGTCATCAAAGGCCATAGCGTCTTCCTCTCCCGGTAGGGGTTGCGGGACCTCAGGGAGGGCATCCAGAAAAGCGCCGAGGGGTGCTGTGTCTAACATGACACGATTCTAGACGCAGGGTCCCGTCACGAAGGTGGTTATGCACATCCCCGCTCTTCTACTCCGCAGCTAGCTAACTGCAAGATTCCGGCCAGAGGGTTTGCTAAAGAGCCTAAAATCTGATACGATAACACCAGTCAGTGTGAAACCAAGCGCTGTCATACGCCCGGTGTATTGTAGCTACTCGCTATACACGGGGCGGCTGTCACGTTGTGGCGCGGTTCAGCCTCAGTATCATGGGCTGTGGCTTGTGCTACACGCGCTGTCTGTGTTTTCGCGACTGGCTTCCTGGAAGCAGCAGATGAAAGTTATCCCTACAACAAGCCCCGACCTGCAAGTGCAGCCCTCTCGGACCCTCACCAGGCAGTCTGTGAAGGTGCTGCTGGTGGAGGCAGATGCGGCAATGTCCGACGTGGTGCTAGGGCACCTGGCAGGCACCTTGCGGGTGCAGGCGCAGGTCACGCATGCCTCAGGGTTGAGCCAGGCGATTACGTGGCTGCGTACGCTGCAATTCCACACCCTCCTGCTTGACCTGGACATGCCCGATGGGTCCCCTACCGAAGTCTGCCAGGCGATACAGGAGAATTGCGGGGCGGCCGTTATCATCGTGCTGGCGGATAGCGACGACGACCTTGTTGCGAAGGAAGCGTTGCACCGGGGCGCGGACGACTACCTTGTGAAGGCCCGCCTCAACTCCGACCTGCTCGACCGCACGATAAGCTACACATTGCAGCGCAGGCGCGACCTGGATGAGCAGGTGGTGGCGTACCAGATGTTGGAGCAGCGGGTGGAGGACCGGACCCGCGAGCTATCGACCCTGCTCGAAGTATCCCAGTGCGTGCTCTCCACGTTGCAACTGAGGCCTCTCATCGGCCTCATGCTGGACCAGCTAAAGACGCTGGTGGACTATACCAGCGCGACCTTCTTCAAGTACGAGGGCGGTGAGAAGTTCCAGGGCCTGGACTACAGAGGCCCCATACCTGTAGAAGTGCTCCGGCAGATTCCCGCGCCGTTGCGGGACGCGGGGCACTACATGGAAGTTCTCAGGCGGGCCGAACCGGTCATAGTGGGTGACATGATGGGCGACGAGCCTATGGCCGTCTCATTCCAACGGCACGCCGGGGAGTCCCTTCACACGCACTACAGCTACGTCCGTTCGTGGATGTGCGTGCCGCTCATGGGAAAGAGCGGGCCTATCGGCGTGCTGAGTATGGCCTACAACGAGCCTCATCATTACACCCCGCACGATGCCCGCATGGCTATGGCTATGTCGAACCAGGCGGCGATAGCGATGGAGAACGCCAAGCTGTACGAAGAGGCTCAGGAGGCGGCCCGCCGGACCGCGGCCATGGCGAAGATAGCTTCCAGCGTGGCCTTTGAAGGCTCCCTGGAAGCTATCCTCAACGACCTCGCCCGCAACGTTGTGCAGGCCACCGGGTCCGAGGCGTCGGCTGTGCTGCTGCTCGATGAGAAACTTGGTGATACGGTGTATGCCGGGGCCTATGGCTTACCGGAGGGTTATGCTGCCGCCAACCGGGCGGCGAGAGAAAACCTCCCGGATGTGGAGCCGGTGTCTCACAAGGCGCTACGCTTGCAGGGGCCTGTCGTACGTCGCAACGTTCGGCAATGGGTGCTCGATTCGCCTGAGATGGCCCCGCTTCACCAATACATGCGTGAGGTTGCCTGGGATACTATTATCGGGGTGCCGCTCAACTATCGGAGCAAGCCGCTGGGAGTGCTATGCAGCTTCTGCCGGGAGGACGCGGGGTCGGTGGAGGACGAGATAGCCTTCCTGTCCGCGATAGCGGACCAGGCAGCGGTGGCAGTGGAGAACGCACGCCTCTTCTCCGAGGTGCAAGGCAAGGCCGCGTTGGAGGAGCGCCAGCGCCTGGCGAGGGAACTGCACGACTCGGTTTCCCAGGCGATATTCAGCATCTCCCTGCACGCCCGCACCGCCGAAGCTCTGTTGGGCAGGGGCGAGCACGCGCGCCTGGACGAAACGATTGGGCACATATCCTCGGTGGCCCAGGCTGCCATGGCAGAGATGCGCGCCCTCATATTCGAGCTGCGGCCGGAATCGCTTGCCGCCGAGGGCCTGGTGGCCGCCCTCACCAAGCAGGCGGCCGCATTGCGCGCCCGGCACGGCATACAGGTGCTGTTGGAGCTTTGCGACGAGCCTGAGCTTTCTATTGAGACCAAGGAAGTGCTCTATAGAGTGGCGCAGGAGGCCTCGCACAACACGATCAAGCACGCGGGCGCGGGTACGCTCAACTTCGGGCTGGCTTGCAACGACGGGTACGTCACTCTCCTGGTGGTGGACGACGGTACCGGCTTCGACTCGGGCGGGCAGTTCCCCGGCCATCTCGGCCTGCAATCGATGCGGGAGAGGGCGCTAAGGCTGGGGGGCAGCCTCGACATAGAGAGCGCACCGGGCCGGGGCACCACCATCCGCCTGCGCGTGCCCGCCCGCTAGCTATGGAGTCCGGCCCTCGGTTTGTGCCCGGCGTAGCCCCCGCCGGGGAGACCTCCTCCTCGTGCCTGTGGTTTGCTTTCTCCGGTGGCAAGTTGCTGGTGCGCGAGGACGCAGGCACAACGACGGTGCCCACTGCCCTGGACCTCTCTGAGTGGGGCCTGGACCTGGTGCGCCGCCAATACCTCGGCAAGGTTGACGGGCAGGGTTGCTACGCCGCAGAGCTTGCACCGGATATTGCCCCGCCGGAGGGCATGTCGTTGCAGGGTTTGCGCGGGCTGTATGGCCGCCTGGACGACCTGCTTTACTCAATCGCGGGACGGGCCTTCCAGATTGTGGAATGGGACCGCACCCACCAGTACTGCGGGCACTGTGGCACCCCGATGGAACAGGTGGCGACCGAGCGGGCGAAACGCTGCCCTGAGTGCGGACTGACCAGCTACCCGCGCGTGACCCCCGCCATTATAGTGCTCATCCGTCGAGGCGATGATGAGGTGCTGCTGGCCCGTGCCCAGAACTTCCCGTCGAAGTTCTACAGCACAATCGCGGGCTTTGTCGAGCCTGGGGAGTCGTTGGAGGAAGCGGTGGCGCGGGAGGTGGCGGAGGAAGTGGGCGTGGCGGTGAAGGACATACGCTACTTCGGCAGCCAGCCGTGGCCCTTCCCACATTCGCTGATGATTGGCTTCACCTGCGAGTACGCGGGCGGCGAGATCGCGCTGGAGGAGCGAGAGATAGCCGACGCCGCCTGGTTTACCCGCGACAACATGCCCCACATACCCCCGAAGCTGAGCATCGCCCGCAAGCTGATCGATTCGTTCCTGCAAGATACAGACTAGAAGCTACCTAGTCAATCTAACCTCAAGAAGAGCACATTAGCCCCCTTTGTCATTCTGAGCATAGCGAAGAATCAGCCGCCCGTTCTAGATAGCCCCTCAGCCAGCAACCAAAGCCCCCCTTTGTCATTCTGAGCATAGCGAAGAATCTCGTCCCTCAGCACCCAAATACCACCTTTCCTTCAGCAACAGCGCCACAATGGAAAAGGGCAACACCTGCATAGAGGACGAGATTCTTCGCTACGCTCAGAATGACAGGGAGTCCCTTACGTGCCAGTATCCTCGATCTTTGTTTTTGGGATAACTTCATGTAAGACACCGGCCCCCTCACCACCTGGCACTATCCAACGGGGCAATCCTCTGGCTGTAGTGCCGGTGCCTTCGTCCATTTCGGGGGCGAGTCCCACTTCTACTTCCGCTACGTACTCTGTCTCATCCAGGTTCGCCGCTATTGCCTGCATGCGCCTTTAGCCCAATATTCCCGGCATCCTATACTACTAATGGCGCAACCAATCAACAGCCCGGTTTGTTATACTTTAAGCAATCGGTCCTCAATACCCTCCCGCATCCAGCGCAGGACGTCGGGCAGCAAGGGGCGTGGTCGCCCGGATGTTGCACCGTTGAGCACATTATTACTTTGAACTAGAACCGGCACTATTATCGCGCTGGATACCTGGAGCGGCAAACCATGTTATCGTTGAAGCGAGCCATCACCGCTCGCACGACGCGGGTTGATCCTGATACTGCAATAAGAATAGCCGAGCAAGGCAGACGCAACTTCAAAATCGGCGTTGCGAACGGCGTTCTTGGCGGTATCCTCGACCCTCTTTCCGGCATATTCGTACTGACCCTCTTCTTGACGCGGCTAGACGCGCCTGCCTTCCTGGTGGGTCTGCTGCCGACGATTGCAAGCGTTGGTGGCCTGCTGCCCCAGTTGATCGTGGCGGGCAAGCTGCGTGGCAAGAAGCGCGTCATGCCCTGGTACACTGGGGCTTCGGTCTTCCGTGTGGCGGGCATGGCGGGCATGGCTATATCGGCCTGGCTCATTCCGTTGGGCCGAGACCTGGCGCTGGTCTCCCTGTTCGCAAGCTACCTGCTGTACATGCTCGCCTCGGGCGTGTCGGGCCTCCCCTTTATGGAAGTGGCCGCCAAGATAGTGCCCCCGCATCGCAAGGGCACCTTCTTTGGTTACCGGCAGTTCGGCAGCGCGGTCCTTGGCATGATAACGTCGGCCATAGCGGGCGCGGTCATGTCAGAGCAGTTGGGGCTGGTGTTCCCTTACAACTTCGCGGTGATGCTCACGGTAGCCGCGGTGGCGGGCGCGGTCGTCTTCGGGATGTGGTCCATGCTGCGCGAACCCGACCTGGAGCAGGTGCATGCGCCCAGGCCGCAGACCGGCTCTATCTTCCGGCACGGCGCGACGGCGTTGCAGACCAACCGTGACTACCGGCTGCTGACCATTGTGCGCCTGCTGGCTACCTTCGCGGGCATAGCAGGCCCATTCTACCTGGTGTACGCGGCCAAAGAGTTGCAGGTGCCGGTCGGTATCCTGGCTCTATACCTGACGTTACAGACCGCCATACCGCTGGCCGTAGGCCTGTTCTGGGTGCCGCTAGCCAACAAAGCTCCCAAACGGAGGCTCGTGCTGATAACCGCGAGCCTGCAAATGGCGGTGCCCGTGACCGCGCTCATCGTAGGCGTGGTGGCGGGGTTGGTGCCCGCGGGGTGGCACGCCTATATTGTCGCGCCCATTTTCATAGCGGGTAGCGTGGCAGGCTCGGCAGCCGTGATGTTCAACGATATAGTGCTGATGTCAATAGCCCCTCCCACCGAGCGCCCCGTCTACTTCGGCTTCCTCAACACGCTTGCGGGTGTCGCCAGCTTCACGTTGCCTTTGGGCGGCCTGCTGCTTGAGTGGCTGGGTTATACACCGCTGTTCTTGCTGTCGTCTGTCCTGGCGTGCGCCTCGCTCCTGGCGGGGCTGGGCATCGAGAGGCCCGCGCGGCAACGGCGCTATATTGTTCGCCAGGCCATGTCCAGGGCAAGGGCGCGAGGTCGCTTGATGTGGGTCACACAGGTGCAGTCGGTGCAGCAGTTATTCCACCGCGAACCGTAGTACACATGACCTTGTAGGGGCAGGCCCCCGTGCCTGCCCCTACATCTCATCACCCCGTGAACCTTTGTTGTTTATTACTTGCCCGGCCCCGTTTTACTTTTCAATACCTCCAGGGCTTTCTTCCCCGCTACGCCCCTGTGGCTAAGCTCGTTCTTCTCGTCCGGGGTAAGTTCGGCCAGGCGCCTGCCGTCCGGTAGCTCGAAGAGCGGGTCGTAGCCGAAGCCGCCGGAGCCTCTCAGTTCGCGTGCGATGCGGCCCTCCACGGTGCCTTCCACTATGTGCTCCGTGCCGTCAGGCTCTATGAGGGCGATGGCGCAGCGGAAGCGGGCGGTGCGGGCCTCGTCCGGTACGTTCTCAAGACGCTCCAGCAGCAGGCGGTTGCGGTCGGCGGCGTTGGTGTTCGGTCCGGCCCAGCGGTTGCTGTGCACTCCCGGCCCGCCGTCCATCGCATCTACCTCCAGGCCGCTGTCGTCGCCCAGCACCCACCAGCCTTCCGCGTGCGCTTCTTCGGGCAGGGCTTCGTACAGAGTGTGGGCCTTCAGCAGGGCGTTCCCGGCCAGGGTAGGCTCGGTCTCGGCCACTTCGATCCATACCTCCGCGTCGTTGGGCGACAGGACGTGCGTGTCCGGTAGTTCGCTCAACAGGTGCCGGTACTCGTCCAGCTTGCCAGGGTTGGTAGTAGCGACCAGGATAATCGGCATATAATGGCTCCTAATTGGCTTTAGCATTGATTCTACTCTATTGGCATGGCGAGTGTGGAGGTTAGCTATAGTGGAGGACTGGAAAGACCCGGAAACGGCGCAAAGCTGGAACGCAGACCAGGTGCGGAACAACCCTCTACGCGCGGAGCAACTCGACCTGCTGCTCTCGATAGTGGCTGCCGAGTACAGGCCGGGCGACACCATCATAGACATCGGCATGGGCGCGGGACACGTGGAGGAAATACTGTTCGAGCGCTTACCCGCTGCGCAGGTGCTCGGCATCGACTCTTCGGAGCCTATGGTGCAACTTGCGCATGCCCGCCTATCCGATTACAGGCAGCAGTACAGCGTCGTAATGCACGACCTGCGAGAAATCGGTACGCTGCAACTGCCAGCGGTGCGCTACAGTCTTGCCTTCAGCGTCCAAACGATACACAACGTGGAGGACCGCTATAAACGCGAAACGTTCGCGTTCATCTATCGCACGCTGGCACCCGGCGGCCTGTTCCTCTTGCTCGACCGCATAGCCGTGGACACTCCCAACCTCTACGACGTGTACAAGGCAGCCTGGTCGCGTCTGAACCGGGTGCATGGCACGGGCAAGATCGAAGGGGCGACTTACCAGGAGCACCTCGACATCGTGGGCACCCGTGGCGACCTCCCCGTCAGCCTGGAGCAACACCTCCAATGGCTCCGCGAAGCCGGTTTCGAGGCCGCTTGCCTGCACCTTCACGGCAACAGGGCGCTGTTTGCTGCGCGGAAGGTAGGGGTTTCTGAAACGTGAAACGTGGTTCTGAAACGTGAAACGTGGTTCTGAAACGTGAAACGTGGTTCTGAAACGTGAAACGTGGTTCTGAAACGTGAAACGTGGTTCTGAAACGTGAAACGTGGTTCTGAAACGTGAAACGTGAAACGTGATGCGGTAAGTGTTATTGGGTACGTGGATGTCAGTTGGCTTATACTACAGGACTCTATTCCCCCTGTCATCCTGAGCGCAGCGATGGATCTAAGATGCTTCCCCTGGGCACTCAGCTGAACGGCCACCGCCATGGCACTGAGCGTCCAACAGCCTCCCTACTCACCTTCTTGAGATCCTTCGCTGCGCTCAGGATGACAGAGGGAGGTTTGGTCCTGTCATGGATACAGCCTCACACTCACGAACCAAGAATAGCAAGCCGCATCACGTTTCACGTTTCACGTTTCAGAACCACGTTTCACGTTTCAGAAACCCCACGCCTTACCTTCTCGCGCAACTCGTCTATCTGGTGTAATTCGTTGCTTTGGGGGTCGTGGAAGTACCAGTGCTCCCAGCCGTTGAGGGCGGGGAGGCCGAGGAGGTGCGCGCCGAGGCGGTGGATGGAGCCGGTTGCGTTGCCGGAGCGGAGGGTGCCGTCGGCCTGCACGTGGGCTGTGGCTTTGGTCTTGTCGAGGTAGAGGGTGTCGCCGGGCTGTAGGAGGCCCGCTTCGAGGAGGTTGCCGAAGGGGATGCGTGGAGCTGCGCGCTTGCTTCTGGTAGCGTAGAGCGTTTCGTCCTGCGCAGGCACGACAGCGTCAATGCGCTCCTGGGCTACTTTTACGTAGTCGGGGTCGCGCTCTATGCCGATCCAGTGCCGGTGCAGGCGTTTGGCGACCGCTCCCGTGGTGCCGGTACCGAAGAATGGGTCGAGCACCATGTCGCCTGGATTGGAGCTTGAGAGGATTACGCGATAGAGCAGGGCTTCCGGCTTCTGGGTCGTGTGCGCCTTCTCGCCGTCTACTTTGATGCGCTCGGCGCCGGTGCACAGGGGCAATTGCCAGTCTGAGCGCATCTGCTTGCCTTCGTTGAGGTTCTTCATCGCCTCGTAGTTGAAGGTATATCGCTTTTGCTCCTTCGACTTCCTGGCCCAGATGAGGATTTCGTGCGAGTTGGTGAAGCGCACGCCCCGGAACTGGGGCATGGGGTTTAGCTTCTCCCAGACGACAGAGTTGAGCACCCAGTAGCCCAGGTCCATCATTATCTTGCCGACGCGGAAGATGTTGTGATAGCTGCCTATCACCCAGATGGTGCCGGTGTCCTTGAGCACGCGGCGACACTCGGCCAGCCACTGCTCGGTGTAGGCGTCGTAGGCGGCGAAATCGGAGAAGTGGTCCCAGTCGTCGTCCACGGCGTCTACCACTGTGGTGTTGGGGCGGCGTAGCTCGTTTTGTAGCTGGAGATTGTAGGGTGGGTCCGCGAAGATGAGGTCTACGCTGCGGCCGGGGAGCTGGCGTAGCAGGTCGAGGTTGTCACCGTGCA
Organism: Chloroflexia bacterium; assembly: GCA_036388595.1. Taxonomy (GTDB): domain Bacteria; phylum Chloroflexota; class Chloroflexia; order QHBQ01; family JADMIH01; genus JADMIH01. The sequence continues at coordinate 2,144 of DASVRN010000303.1, read as the reverse complement.
GGATGCGGTCGAGGGGGAGTGGGTCCGCCGGGTCCATAGGTTCTGTGCGCTCTTTATGGCTTTTCACGGCCTCTCTGCCGGTACGGGCACGTCGGGGATGGGGGACACAAGCTCGGCTGCCTCCCCGGACAGGTGCTCGCAGTAGGCCCAGCCTATGAGCACGCCTTCCAGGTGGCCGTCGGGGGTGCGCTCAAGCTCTATCTGGCTGACCGCGCAGTTGTGGTAGTGGGCGCTGCGCAACTCGTCCGCCGCCACATTCTTGCAAAGCAGGCCGATTGCCGCCGTGAAAATGCCTCCATGCCCGGCCACTACAATTTGCCTGCCATCCCTGTCGCCTACTATCTCGTGGAACGCATGCCGTATCCTGTCCGTGAGCGTGAAATAATTCTCGCCGCCGGGTAGCGCCACTTCGGGCCGCCCTTCGTTCCAGCCCTGCACCGTGTCGAGGTAGATGCGCCAGGTCTCATCGGTGGGGGGCGAGTCTTCCAGATTGCCGGAATTTACCTCTCGCAGGTTCTCGATTACGGTGATGGGCAGCCCTTTGGTCGCCGCGATTATCTCGGCCGTTTGGTGGGCGCGCTTGAGGGGCGAGGAATATATCTCGTCTACGTGGCGGTCCCGGAAGTACTCGGCGGTCTGCCGGGCCTGTAGCACGCCCTTCTCGGTTAGAGGGTAGTCTACCTTCGTGTGGGAGAATTCCTTTGTGATGTTGGCGCGGTTCTCTCCGTGCCTGACCAGGTATAGTGTGTTCATTGCCCCTAGCTTACTCCACGGTCTGCCCGTTTGCCGTGGTCTGCACAATCTTATCTTACGCGAGCGAGACGCATGACGCTCCGTCAATGTACCTACCTGCAATTACCGTTCCAGAAGAGACTTACCCCCGTAACCTTAGCCTGGCGAAGAGCACCGGCGGCATATCGTAGTTGGACCAATCCAGGCGCTCGCCGGTGGGTGTGTCGCGCTTGAAAGGTGGCTCCTCCAACGCATCTAGCACCAGCCCCACCGCGAAGGCTGCGCCCAACAAGATGCTCAGGGGCCGGTCCCAGTAGTACTGCTTGGCGGGCTGGTCGCGCAAGGCCACACCCATAGCCGGCTTCGTGGTCAGGTAGCCGGTTACTCTAATGGGGTAGATGACGTCTCCGGTTTCGGTGTCCTTCTCGGCCGTCATAGTGGTGCTGGTGGTGTTAAAGCAGGGGTGGCTCACCGAGAAGACGAAGCGTCCGCCGGGCTTGAGCATGCGGCTGACGGCGCGGTAGAGCGGCTCTATCGCGGGCATGTCCATGAGGGCCATGTTGCACACCGCAGCGTCGAAGGACCGCTCGCCCATCGCTAGGAGCTGCGCCTCCTCGGTGGCGTCGGCTACGTGGTACTCGATACGGCCTGCGTGCTCCGTGCTGCGCGACCTGGCAAGCTCTACCAGCCTGGGGCTGAAGTCGGCGGCGACCACGTATGCGCCAAGCTCGGCCATGCGGCGCGAGAAGATGCCGTTGCCGCAAGCTATGTCGAGCACCGTTTCACCGGGTTGCAGCCCCAGCAGACGTTCCGACATGGGGGCGATGAGCACATTCTGCCAGCTTGTGGGCGTTTCCATGCGGCTGTCCCAGATTTCGGCGTTCTGGTCCCATATGCGGCGCGATTCTTCTACCAGGCTGCGGTCTTCGGCCATGCTGCCGGGGTCCATCTGCTGTACGCTCCTCTGTTAGCGGAAACTCTTGCCCGCGGGAGGCGGGTCGCCCTGCCCGACAATCTGCACCACTTCCGGCCCCACCCACACCGAGCCTTTGCCGCCGCAGGTGGCGCAGGTGATTACATCCATCGCGTTCTGATCGATGCCCGCTTTCACCAGGCACGCCTTACACGAGCGCATGTTCCCGAAGCCCGCCTTGCACACACCGTTGCCGTCGCAGTGGGCGCACTGCTTCACCTCGCCAATCCCTAGCTTATTAGACATATCACCCTTCTTCCTTAAGAAACACAACGCCAAAGAACACCGGCTGTTAGCCCGGTAAGCGGGATTATATCATAGGACGATGGACGATGGACGATGGGTTAGTGGTTAGTGGTTAGTGGTTAGATAGTTCCCAACAATCCTAAACCTTGGCGCGCTCTTGGCGTCCTTGGCGTCTTGGCGGTTCCGTCTCCTA
>DASVRN010000302.1:0-25957 GCA_036388595.1 Chloroflexia bacterium | reverse complement strand
AAGAACTGGGCTGTCGGGTCCTGGTAAAGTACGTTCAGAGTAGACGGCCCCCGCCAGAAGGGTATGTAAAAGGCAACGCAAGTGGAGGTGAAAATCGCCAGTCCTCCCCCAACTCTTGCGAAACCCCTGGACCACGAGCCGCCCGACTCCTCACTCCGTGCCTGCCACATCAGCACCCAGAGATAGCCCGGCAAGAAAATTATGGCGGTGAACTTGATGAGGAAAGCCAGCGCGAGGACGAGCACCGCCAATTGCCACCTGCCCCTCAGGTGCAGATAGACGGCAAGCAGCACGCAGGTGAGCATCAGCAAGTCGTTGTGCCCGCTAATGCCGAACTCGATGAGCATTAGTGGGTTCCACGCGAACGCCAATGCCACCGCGAACTGAGAAGCGCTGGCTTGTTGAGCGGCAGGCATAATCCTCCTGCGCCGGCGTGATTGCCTTGGGACCATTCTTCGGCTCATGCTAGACGCGAATATACGTCTCCCGGCGAGCTGCCCGGCTACCTTCCAGATGAGCCAGACTGACAGGAGATATGAGGCGCTCACGAGCAGCTTGTGGCCGATAACATGGTAGGCTATGTCTTCCCCGAACAGGTTCGCGATCTTCGCCACGCCACCCGCGAGGATCAGCCATACCGGGCCGTATGGCGCGGGGAGGTCTTGCCAGTACAGGTAGGGAAGCCACCCGGCAGTGTCAGTAGCTTCATACTCCAATGGTACGTGGACGTAAGGGTTGTCACCGAATACCGCAAAGATGCGCCCGAACCAGGAGTACGCGAACACGTCAACCGCGTAGATCTCCCTGGTCACAAGGAGAAGCAGCAGCAAGCCCGCCGTGACCCACATGAGCCTCCTAAGTAGCCGCCGAGAAGCCCACATGGAGAGACGCTGCCGGGAAGCCCATCTGATAGCCGCCACGTAGACGGCGAACAGAAACACCAGCACCAACACGTACAGAGCCAGCCCGGTCAGCCCCCAACCCGTATCAGCCTCAGTGCGCGCCAGCGGATCGGGAAACATCCCACTGAGCCAACCGAAAAACTGAGGGAACTGGGCCTGCACGGGCGAGTAGACTTGCCACAGTATGGTGGACTGTAGCAGCAAGAATAACGCTACATATCCCAGACAGGTAAGTAAAGCGAAGAAAGCAAAACGAGGCCATCGAGTTACACGTGGAGGTTGACTGACATGGCTCCTGCCTGGTGAAGTTGGTGACTCGCCTGTGCCTAGTTTTGACATGGCTTTAGCATAACATACGGTTGGTTATGCACGAATTTTTGGCTCGTTTGGCGAGTCGTGGAAAGTCGGTAAATGGGCTATAATAGGCTGGCGGAGGGGCAACTGACCTCCGCGGCTAAGGAGTCTATGGCTGCTTCAACTTCCCTCTATCGCAAGTACAGATCGCTGACGTTCGAGGAACTGGTGGGACAGGAGCCGGTGGTGCGCACGCTCAAAAATGCCATCGCCACCGGGCGAATCGCTCACGCGTACCTGTTCACCGGGCCCCGAGGCGTGGGCAAGACCAGCGCCGCCCGCCTTTTGGCCCGCGCGGCCAACTGCACTGCTGACGCGTCAGAGAGACCCTGCAACCAATGTGAGAACTGTCTCGCGGTGGGCAAGGATATCGTCACCGACCTGATCGAGATAGATGCCGCTTCCAACACCGGCGTGGACAACATACGGGAGATAATAGAGCGCGCCAACTTCGCCCCCTCCGTGTGGCACACGAAGTTCTACATTATTGACGAAGTGCACATGTTGAGCGTATCGGCTTTCAACGCCCTCCTGAAGACGCTGGAGGAGCCGCCGCCGCAGACCGCTTTCATACTGGCTACCACCGAAGTGCACAAGGTACCGGCCACGGTGGCCTCGCGCTGCCAGCGTTTTGACTTCCGCAAGATATCCCTGAACGCGATGACCGCCCGTCTGAGACACGTCTGCGAGGAAGAGGGCATCGAAGCCGAGCAAGCCGCATTGGAGCTTGTGGCCCGCCAGTCCACCGGCTCCCTGCGCGATGCGCTTTCGCTGCTCGACCAGTTGCGCGTCTACGCCGAGAAAGGCATAACCCTCCAGAGCGTGCAGGATATGCTCGGCACGTCGGGGGCGGAGCAGGTGGCTGACTTCGCGGATACGATGCTTGCCGGAGACCTGGCGGCGGGCATGCAGAAGATCAACAGTCTGCTGGACGAGGGCCTCGACGCCCGGCAGTTCAACCGGCAGATAGTGGAGCACCTGCGCAACCTCATGCTTGTAAAGAGTGGTGCCGCCTCTGAGACCGGGCTGCTGGACGCCACCGAGGAAATGCGCGCCCGCCTCAACGCCCAGGCCGCCAAAGCGGGGATGGCCGAGTTACTGCGCTGGGTCAAGGAGTTCGCGGAAGCGGATTCCGCTATTCGTTCCTCGGCCTACAGGCAGTTGCCGCTCGAGATGGCGTTGGTGTCAGCTTTACTCCCACCGGGAGGTGAGGCCAGCCCGCAGCTCCGGGAACGCGCTTCTGAACTTCCAACAGGTGCGGATCATGTGGGCACCGTACCGCCTTCACGGCCAGCACCCACGAGACAGGCACCATCTCCCCCTCCTGAGCCGCAACTGCCGCCGCCCATACACAGAGAGATTGGCGCGCTTTCTACCAACGGGTCGCGCAACGGTACCTCACCGCAGATGGAGGCGAGCGCGCCGGTTAAGCAACCCGCCCCTACGCCTACCGAGCCGCCTGCTTTCCTATATGAGGTGGACGAAGAAGTTGCCCAGGCAGCGACAAACGGCGCAGCGCCTCAACCTGACGAGGTTATTGGGGAAGCTCCCCCCATTGGCGAAGGTGACGAAGTGGAGCGCCTGAAGCAACTCTGGCCGCGCCTCTGCTCCCAGATTACGGCCCGGAGCCGGAATGTGGGGAGTGTCTTCAGCAACGCTGCCCTCGTGCGGGCTTTCTCGGTAAAGGGTAGTAACGTGGTGATAAGCTTCCGCGACCCCATTCAGCGCAATCGCAGCCAGATGGAACCCGCCCGCACGATCATAGAGGAGTCGCTTACCCGCGTGTTAGGGTATAAGTGTATATTAGAGAGCATCCTGTTCTCGGAGGAGGAGACCGGTGGCACCCCCACCGAGCCCTTTTCGCCCGAGATGAGAGGTAAGCCTGCCAAGGAGAAGAAGACCGCGCCCCACGAAACCACGCGGGGACGGGCGGCGATGAATATCTTTGGCATTACCAAATTTGACGATTAGCCCAGAGGAGTAGCGCGTATCATGGACCCCAACAAACTTGCCAAGCAAATGCAGCAAATGCAAAACAAGATGATGAAGGTGCAAGAGGAGCTTGCCAACGACACCGTCACAGCCACCGCGGGTGGTGGGGCCGTAACGGTCGAGATGAACGGCCACCACGAGGTCATGTCCGTCCGCATCGACCCGGCCGCTATGGACCCCGACGACGTGGAAATGTTGCAGGATATGGTGCTAACCGCCTTCAACGAGGCGCTCCAAAAGGCCCTCGATCTGCAACAGAAAAAGATGTCTGCCATAACGGGTGGCATGAACATTCCCGGCCTGTTCTAAGGGGACGAGTGGTTAGTGGTTAGTGGTTAGTGGTTAGTGGTTGGATAGTTACCAATAATCCTAATCTTGGCGGGTCCTTGGCGTCTTGGCGTCTTGGCGTTTCCATCTCTTACCATCGTCAATAGTCCATCGTCCGTTTTCGCAACGCAGGGCCACTCCAGTGCAACCCTGCATTTCATTTTGCGTATAATAGGTGTAGTCAGCAAAAGGTTCGGGGCGCCTGTCGCCTGGAAAGGAGCCTTGCGTATGTTTGGATCGGATTGGCTGGCGAACCTGTTCATGGGTGTGTTCCTCTTCGGGCTGCTATTCACGGCAGCTTCATTGTTGTTAGGCTTCGTCGGCGGAGGAGATATTGGGGGCGGCAGCCACGATGTCAACCTCGATGTTGCCGGGCACCACATCGACGTCAACGTTAGCCCCGTAGACGCGCACGGGCACGCCGACGCGAGCAGCGGACCGAGCGTCCTGAACATGCCCACGATAATGGCCGCGTTCACGTGGTTCGGCGGCGTAGGGTACCTGCTCCGAAACAGCCTCGGCATGAACGGCTACGTCGCGGGCGGTCTGGCGGTTGTCAGCGGCCTCATAGGGGGCGCAATCATGTTTGTGCTGCTGGCCCGCGTGCTGTGGCCCATGATGAGCAAGCCACTCTCCACGGCGGACTACAAGCTGCCCGGCACCGCAGCCAGGGTCGTTTCACCCATACGAGCCGGTGGGGTGGGCGAGATCGTCTACGTCAAGAACGGCTCGCGCTTTACCGCCGGTGCGAAGAGCGCGGACGAGCAGGCTATCGCCAAAGGCGCGGAGGTGGTCATCATCAGCTACGCGAAAGGACTGGCGCAGGTCCAGGAGATTGACAGGTTACTGGGCCAAAGCCGGGAAATCGAGGAAGTTGCTACAGGTGCCACTGAGGGGCGCTAACGTAGCGGTGTGAGGTTGGAGGAAGAGGAAGTCGTCAATATCGAAAGGAGAAAGCTGTGGATGGCGGAACCCTGTTAATCGTAGCCTCCCTGGTAGTCATTATCCTGCTGGGTTTGATGTGGATCGTCTCCCTGGTCCGAAAGGTAGGCCCGAACCAGGCGCTTATCATTTACGGTCTGGGGACGGGCACTCAGCCTAAGGTAGTCAAGGGCGGTGGTGTGGTGGTTATGCCGCTTCTCCAGAGCGCCAAGGAACTGTCGTTGGAGCTAATGTCGTTCGACGTGGCCCCCACGCAGGACCTCTACACGCGGCAGGGCGTGGCTGTGAACGTGGAAGCCGTTGCCCAGATCAAGGTCAAGAGCGACCCCGAATCGATCCGCACGGCCGCCGAACAGCTTCTCACCAAGACTCCCGCCGAGAGGGAGGGTCTCATCCGCCTCGTGATGGAGGGCCATCTGCGCGGTATCGTGGGCCAGCTCACCATCGAGGAGATTGTGAAGCAGCCTGAAATGGTGGCTGATCGCCAGCGGTCGAACGCTGCCGACGATATGGACAAGATGGGCCTGGAAATCATCTCGTTTACAATCAGAGAGGTCCGCGACAAGAACGAGTACATCACGAACATGGGCCGCCCGGACGTGGCTCGTATCAAGCGCGAAGCCGACATTGCGACAGCCGAAGCCGAGCGCGACACGGCTATCAAGCGCGCCCACGCCCAGAGGGAATCGGCGATCTCCAAGGCACAGGCCGACCAGGAGCGCGTGATGGCCGAAACCGCCTCGTCCGCCAAGCAGGCCGAAGCCCAGCGCGACCTGGAGATGAAGAAGGCCGACTACATGTCGTCCGTGCGCAAGCAGCAGGCTATAGCCGACAAGTCCTACGACATCCAGGCCAATATCATGCAGCAGCAGGTGGCAGCCGAGCAGGTGAAAATCGAGCGGGTGCAACGTGAAGAGCAGGTGAAGGTGCAGGACGCCGAAATCAACCGCCGCGAGCGTGAATTGATCGCCACAGTGCTCAAGCCCGCGGAGGTCGAGCGGCAGCGTATCGAGACCATAGCGAGCGCGGAGAGGCAGCGCCGAATCCTGGAGGCTGAGGGCGCCGCCGAGGCCCAGAAGCTACAGGGCCAGGGCCAGGCCGAAGCCAACCGCAATGTAGGTCTTGCCGACGCTGAAATCATCAGGGCGAAGGGTGAGGCCGAAGCCGACGCCATGCAGAAGCGTGCCGACGCATTCCTCCAGTACAACCAGGCGGCTATCCTGGACAAGCTGCTCACGGGCCTGCCGGAAGTGGCTCGGGCAATGGCCGGGCCGCTGAACAACGTCGATAAGATCACCATCATCTCCACGGGAGGTGACGGCAAAGGGGCGGGCGCGAACCAGATCACGGCGGACGTCGCGAGGATGATCGCGCAGGTGCCGGAACTCTTTGAGACGCTCACGGGCGTGAAGGTTGGCGACCTGTTGGGGCAGATTACCGGCCTCCAACCGCACGGCACCAGTGGCACCAACGGCACGGCCACCACCAACGGTGCCGCCGCTGACGGGGCCTCCCGCAAGGTAATCGAGGGTAACGCGACGGCTATCCAGCCAAAGACTGAGTAGACCAACGCGACTCAAAGCGAAAGGGAGTGGGACGACTGGGTCCCACTCCCTTTCTTCTTGCCTGCAAATCCGGTCAGCGCTCCCCCGCCTCTACTTCCATCGGCTGCGGGGCTGAGTAACGTTCCCAATGTCGCACCTGGCAGTAAGGGCCGCGCCTGCATAGATAGCGGCTGTTCGGTGTCGAGCCGCACGAAAGGCAAGTGCCTCCCAGGTCGCCCTCCGGCAGCTCCTCGGCCAGCTTGGAGGCCGCTAGACCGGCAGCGGCCTTGTGTACGCGTGGATTGAGCGGCGCGTGCCCCTGCCTGACCCGTGCCTCCTGGCGGAACAACTCGAATGCGTCCCACAGGAGCGTCAGCCCGACTATGCCGCAGATCCCAGCGACCAACTCGTTGCCGGTCTGTGTAGATCCCAGGAGCAACAATAACCCTCCCAGGAAAATAACCGGGGCGGGCCGCGTCCCCATGTAGTAGTGGACGATGCGGACCAGGATGTGGCCCCACCAGATCGTCAGGAATGTGACGACCGCAAGGATTGGCCCGGCCCACTGCAATTCAAGCGTGACCGGCATGCTAGAAGCTCCACCACTTACCGAGGCCCGGCTTAGAACCGTGGTCGTGGCTGCCGTCGTGCCGCAGCTTGGGCCGGGAGGCTCGGTTAGGGTGCGTTCGGAAGAGGCCGTGCTCTGCCCGCTCTTCCTGGTGCGGCAGTTCCATAGCGCCCCAAACGATGCTGCCACCCACGATGCCTGTGACGGCCGACAGCACGAAGTTCGGCATGAACAGGGAGGCGGCGCATACCAGCAGACCGGCTGCCGCCACCCACTTCCACCTGTAGGCACCGACGTAGTACTCAAAGCGGATGACCCAGACGAAGCCCAGGCCGATGACCAGTGCGGAGAAGAGTCCGAGTGCGAGGCCGGTCCAGTGCAATGCTGCTACCTCCTGGGGGAGCTACGTGCCGACGCGTGTGCGTCCAGGCATTATACAACAGGCGAGCGCCCTACTCACCCTCTGAATCCCGCTTGCGGCCCTTCCGAGGCGGATCGACCACGCTGTTACTCTGGGCGTCTATCCACCGCCCTACGAGCAACGCGAAGCCGATTGTGAGGCCAGCAAGCGCCACAACCGCCAGAAGGGCTATGGGCCACCCGCCGAGTGCGCCTAGTTCCAAGCCTGAGCCTCCTGAAATGAAAAGCCCTCGTTGTGGAGGTACAGCCTTAACTGATCGACTATATTCGGCTCGTCGTCAACCACGAGAATCGTCCTATCGCTCACTCACGCATTATAGCGGGTCCGGCACCACACTATGCAACCCGGACCTGCCGGAAAGGTCAACAAATCCGAAATCCGCATTCCCAATTCCCAAATGTTATAATGCAACATACTTTCCTGCGTGGAGGCAATCATTCGTGGCTTACAACACTGACAACGTAGGCAACGGGGCCTACCGTACCGAGCGCGACTCGCTGGGCGACGTGCCTGTACCGGAGGGCGCACTATACGGCGCGCAGACCGCCCGTGCCATCCGCAACTTTCCTATTACCGGGCTGCTGCCCCACCCGACCATGGTGCGCGCCACCGTGCTCGTGAAGCGGGCCGCCGCCGAAGTGAACCGCGACCTGGAGCAGCTTGATCCTCAGATTGCCAACGCCATCATTGAGGCTGCCGAGGAGGTGCTCGCCGGAGCGCATATTGACGAGTGGCGGGTGGACCCTATACAGGCCGGTGCGGGCACTTCGCACAACATGAACACTAATGAGGTGCTGGCGAACCTGGCGAACGAGCGTCTGGGTGGCAGGCGAGGCGAGTACAAGCCCGTCCACCCTAACGACCATGTGAACATGGCCCAGTCCACCAACGACGTGTTTCCTACGGCCATGCGCGTTGCCACCCTCTTGCAGATGCGCGAATTCTATCCCTCCCTGGACCGCCTTCAGAGGGCCTTCGAGGACAAGGGCCGCGAGTTCGACCGGGTGGTTAAGTCGGGACGCACCCACCTGCAAGACGCCGTGCCTATTCGCCTTGGGCAGGAGTTCACCGCGTACTCGGTGACCCTCTCCAAGCTGCGCCGCAAGATAGAGCAGGCTTTCGAGTCGCTGCTGGAGCTGAACATCGGGGCGACGGCGGCGGGCACCGGCCTCAATAGCGACCCGCGCTACCAGAAGGCAGTCGTCGCCAAGCTGGGCGAGCTTACTGGACTGCCGTTACGTCCCGCCGGGCACCTGGTGGAGATGACCCAGTCGCAGTCAGCCATGGCGGAAGCGCACGGGGCGCTAAAGCTCCTGGCGCTGGAGCTAACCCGCATCGCCAACGACCTCCGCCTCATGTCCTCGGGGCCGCAGACCGGACTGGCCGAGATAAACCTCCCGGCGGTGCAGCCCGGCTCCTCCATCATGCCAGGCAAGGTGAACCCGGTGATGATGGAGATGCTGAACATGGCCTGCTTCCAGGTGATCGGCAACGACACTACCATCACGATGGCGGTGCAGGCGGGGCAACTCGAACTTAACGTGATGATGCCGGTCATGGCGTTCGACATGCTGATGTCAATCGACATCCTGCGCAATTCGATGTGGGTAGTATCCGAGTTCAACGTGGAGGGCATCACCGCCAACGAAGAACGCTGCCGCAAGTTCGTGGAGGAGTCGAATGGCCTCGCAACGGCCCTCAACCCCTACATCGGCTACAGCGCCGCCGCGAAAGTCGCCCAGGAGAACTCCCGCACCGGCCGCTCGATGCGGGAAATCGTGCTGGAGATGGGCCTGCTCACGGAGGAAGAGTTGGACCGCATACTCGATCCGGTGGCTATGACGGAACCGGGCATCCCAGGGCGGAAGTAAGAAGTTCCGAGTACCGAGTTCCGAGTGACGAAGACAAGTCCACTCAGAACTCGGTACTCGGAACTCGGTACTCGTCACTATGGCAACCAGATCAGCACATCACAACGAAATCATGATCGTCCCGCAGTTGTCGGACCTCTTGGAGGGCTATCGTTCGGAGATAGTCGCGTCCTGGGTGCAACTGCTGTTCGGCATGGAAGGCTCCCATTACCGCGAGCGTACCGTGACGGAGCTTCAGACCTCTACTTCGGCGTGCATCGCGGCGCTCGCCAACCTGTTCAGGACGGGGCAATTTACCACCCTGTCGCGCTACGCCGACGAAATCTGCGACCACCGCGCCGAGCAAGGGTTCGACATATCGGAGGTGCTTGAAGGCCACCTGTTGCTCGCTGAGGCCGTACTGCCGGTGGTGCAGCGCGAGTTTGGCTGGGACCGGGATGAAGAAACGGCGCTGGTGATGGCCCGTTCCCTCGATACGGCCCTGCGGTGGCTGGTGATACGTTTCAGCAAGCTCTATTCATTGGCTCTCAACGCCCGCCTGCAAGAGCAGGTGAAACTGCTTGAGGAGCAGCGCAGACAGCTTGAGCGGCGAGTCCGCGAGGTTACGGCGCTCGTGCGTTCCAGCGCGCTGATTACCTCTACGCTGAACCTCGACCAGGTGCTCTCGCTGATCCTCGAACAGTTGGCCGAGGTGGTCAGCTACGACCGGGCCAGCATCCAGATGCTGTTCGGCACCAAGCTGCGGATTATCGCCGCCGAGGGCTTCAATGAGCCTAGCCAGGTGATTGGCGTCTCTTTCGACTCGAACGATAACGCCCTTACCCGCCGCCTCTTGAACGGTGAGGCACCCATAGTGCTGCAAAACGTCCGGGACGAGCCGAGCTTCATCACGGACGACGGCGACCCCACCCGCTCCTGGATAGGCGTGCCCTTGATGGTGCGCAACGAAGTGATAGGCGCCCTGGCCCTGGACAAGCACGAACCGGGCTTCTACGACGAGGAAGACGGCCAGACCGTGCTGGCATTCGCGAACCAGGCCGCAATCGCCCTCGAAAACGCCAAGCTGTACGACAGGTCGCAGGAGCAGTACATCCTACAGGAGCGAAACCGGCTGGCGCGAGAGCTTCACGACTCGCTGTCCCAGGCGCTGTTCAGCATGGTGCTCAATGCCGAGGCTGCCAACCTCTTCTTCGACGCGCAACCGGAGAAGGCGCGCAAGCAGATACAGGTGTTGTACGAAACAGCCAACGCCGCCCTCAAGGAGATGCGTACCCTCATCTTCGAGCTGCGCCCGGCCAACCTGGAGCAAGAGGGGCTGGCAGCCGTCTTGACAAAGCACGCTAAAATGGTCTCGGAGAGGCACGGTCTCAATGTGCGCGTTGACGTGGTCGGACAGCGCAGGATGCCACTCCCAATAGAGAAGGCCCTGTTCAGGATCGCACAAGAGGCCCTGAACAACGTCGTGAAGCACGCGCAGGCTAGTCAAGTTGTCATAACATTGAGCACGCAAGATAGCCTTGCGAAAATGTCTGTTGAGGACAACGGAGTTGGGCTGGGGACTCTCACTCAACGCCCAAACAGCCTGGGCCTCACGTCCATGCGGGAGCGCGCGGAGCAACTAGGCGGTACTTTTGAGATAGGTCCGGCCTCGACCGGGCAGGGCACGCGCGTGCGGGTCACAGTGCCGTGTGAAAAGTAGGAGGGTGTAAATGGCAGTCACAGACTCACGAGCCGGTTCGGAGAAGATCGCGGTAGTGCTGGTGGACGACCACGCGATAGTGCGGCAGGGCCTCCGCACTTACCTGGAGCTTCAGTCCGACATTGAAGTGGTGGGGGAAGCTTCGGATGGCCGTGAAGCCGTAGGGGTGGTGCGCGACACGCTGCCCGACATCGTGCTGATGGACCTCGTGATGCCCAACAGCGATGGGGTGGAGGCGACCCGCGCCATTACCGTTATGGCCCCTTCCACGCGGGTAATAGTGCTGACCTCCTTCAGCGAAGACGAGAAGGTCTTTGCCTCCATCAAGGCGGGGGCGCAGGGCTATTTGATGAAGGACGTGCTGCCCCAGGACCTTGTGAAGGCAATCCGCACCGTGTACAGGGGTGAGGCCCAACTCGACCCGGAAATTGCCCGCAAGCTGATGCAGGAATTCACCAATCCACAGCCCCAGACGCCCCGCCACGACCTCACCGAACGCGAGTTAGAAGTGCTGCGACTCATAGCTCACGGCAAGACCAACAAGGACATCTCGGAGGACCTGGTGCTCAGTGAGAAGACGGTCAAGACGCACGTAAGCAACATTTTGCAGAAGCTGCACCTGTCCGACCGCACGCAGGCTGCCGTGTACGCGCTTCGCCAGAAAATAGTCGATTAGAGGCACCGAAGTAGGGATAGAACGCCCGTAGGCACAAAATATGCCTATTCTACATCTCAAGACCTATTGCCCTTCCTGCGGCAGTCCCGTAAAATATTACCGCGCAGTACCCGTGACAAAGGCGTAAGAGATATATTAAGCTGTTATACGAGACGCGCCGCCTGGCCATGAGGGGCCAAATCTAAGGCACCAAGGAGTAACGAATGACAAATTTCGGTGGAAACTCTGCGGTGCCTGGTGCGCACAACCAGTACCCCTTGCGCGAACTAGACGCGCCGCAAATGTATTCTAATATGACAGCACACTACGAGTACGTTCCCCCAGTTTCCCAGGCCTACGGACCTGCCTCCCAGATCCGGGTCCTTATCGCCGGCGACCACGACTGCCTCCGGTCCAGCCTCAAGACGATGCTCGAACTCGACCCCCGTATCCGAGTTGTGGGCGAGGCGGCGGACGATTGCGAGACCATCAAGCTGGCCCAGCGAATACGCCCCGACGTTGTTCTCATCGATTTAGATATGCGCTGCTGCGACAAATATGACGCTCTCGCGGAGATAACCCAGCGAAGATTAGCGAATTCCGTAGTCGGTCTCAGCATCCACGACGAAGCGGGCGAACGAGCAGAAGCACAGGCGGCGGGCGTGAACCTGTTTCTCGAAAAGGGCGTCCCCTACAAGCAGTTGATAAGCGCGATCAGGTTGGCGGCCAGCACAACTCCCCGGTAAGCTCCCCACGCGATTTCTCCCCAGGTAGTATTTAGTTTCTCCAGGCTCGACAAGCAGAGCCGCACCTTCTCCGGCTACACAAGTCTCCTCCCCATACATCATCCGGCGTACTACTAAAGTCCATTTGCTCACGCGTGACCTCAGTACGGCAGACCTATTAGATTGCCCTCTAAACTAGGTCTTATGCCGCCGCGTGTTACCTCCGAATGCCGATTGCGAGAAATGTATTCCAGGCTACAATGTAGACATCAACGGGAACTAATCAATATAAAAAATCAACAAAGGAGCTAAAAGCAATGAACGGTAATTATTACGTGATCGAGCAGGTATCTCGCCACATTCAGCGCGAGAAGCAGGCCGAGGCGACCAAGAGCCGCCGCTACAACAAGGCCCGCCAGCTCATCAAGATGCTCGCCAAGTAAGAGACAAAGCAGAGAGTAACATCATGAATACAGGCATCTGTAGCCCGCTTCTCTCAAACTTGGCGAGCGGAGAACAAATGTGAAAGGTCCAGCCACCCAACGGGAGCCGGACCTTTCGCTTTTAAGCCCTTCGGGTTTCAAGGCTACTCGGTAGCGGGGCGACCGTCACGCAGGACCCAGTTGCTGATCACGTGGCGTTGAATCTCTGACGTACCCTCATAGATCTCGGTGATGCGGGCATCACGGTAGAAGCGCTCGACCGGGAAGTCTCGTAGATAACCATAGCCGCCGTGGATTTGAACCGCCATGTGCGCGGCCTTTGTAGCGGCCTCAGAGGCGTGCAGCTTCGCCATCGCGGCCTCTCTGCTGAAACGCTGCCCCTGGTCCTTCAGGAACGCGGCGTGGAACGTCAGAAGGCGCGACGCCTGCACTTCCATCGCCATGTCCGCGACCTTTATCTGTATTGCCTCTATCTCCGCCAGCGGCTTGCCGAACGCCTGCCGCTGGTAAGCATACCGCACCGACGCGTCGATGCACGCCTGCCCTATGCCCACGGCCTGCGATGCAATGCCTATGCGCCCGCCGTCGAGCGTCTGCATGGCGATCTTGAAGCCGTCACCCACGTTGCCCAGGATGTTGGCCTTCGGCACGCGGCAGTTCTCAAAGTGTAGCTCTGTAGTGTTGGAGCCGCGTATGCCCAGCTTCTTCTCCTCGGCACCCACCGTGAAGCCAGGCGTGTCCGTCTCCACGATAAAGGCTGTGATGCCCCGGTGCTTTAGCTCCTTGCTGGTAGTAGCCCACACGAGCGAGACTTTGGACACGCCGCCGTTGGAAATGAAAATCTTGGAGCCATTCAGGATGTAGTCGTCGCCGTCTTCCACCGCCATAGTCGCCATCGAGGCGGGGTCCGAGCCTGCCGCAGGTTCCGAAAGCGCATAGCAGCCGTATATATCACCCTTTGCCAGCGGCACCAGGTACTTGCGCTTTTGATCCTCGTTTCCAAAGGCGGTAATGGGCCAGCATACGAGCGAGTTCTGCACCGTCATAGTCACCGAAGAGGAGGCGCAGGCCCGGCTTACCTCTTCCATCGCCAGCACGTAGGAAATCGTATCCAGGCCGGAACCACCATACTCCTCCGGCACCATCATGCCGAGGAACCCCATCTCTGCCAGCATCCTGGCCTGGGGGGCGGTAAACTCCTCCGTGCGGTCGTATTCGGCGGCGAGAGGGGCCAACTGCTCGTCCGCGAACTCCTTCGCAGTCTGCTTTATTAGCCGCTGGTCTTCTGTTAACGCGAAATCCATGTGGGACCTTTCCGGGCGGACGATGGACGATAGACGATGGACGATGGAGTGGGACTATCGTGCTTCGGCCGCTTAATACTGGTAGAAACCTTCTCCTGTCTTGCGGCCTAGCTTGCCTGCCTGTACCATCTTTACTAGCAAGGGGCATGGGCGGTACTTGGGGTCTTTGAAGCCGTCGTGTAGCACGTGCAATATGTCCAGGCAGACGTCCAGGCCGATGAAGTCCGCCAGGGTGAGCGGGCCCATCGGGTGGTTCATGCCCAGCTTCATCACGGTGTCGATGTCTTCTTTGGTGGCGACACCCTCAAAGAGCGCGAACACCGCCTCATTTATCATGGGCATGAGTATGCGGTTGGAAACGAAGCCTGGGTAGTCTCTCACCTCTACCGGCGTCTTGCCTAACTTGACGGCAAGCTCGCGAACGACCCGGTATGTCTCATCGCTAGTAGCCAGCCCGCGAATTACTTCTACCAGTGACATTAGCGGCACAGGGTTGAAGAAGTGCATCCCAATGAAGCGGTCGGGCCGCTTGGTGACTGCGGCCAGGCGGGTAATGTCAATGGAGGAAGTGTTGGAGGCGAGGATCGATTCGGCGGGCAGCAACCCATCTAGCTCAATGAAAGCCGCCGACTTCGCCTCAAAGTTCTCGAAGATGGCCTCAACGATGAGGTCGCAGCCAGCAAGGTCGCGAAGTTCTGTGGTTGTAGATATGCGGGAGAGTGCCGCTTCGCCTTCTTCGGCGCTGAGCTTCCCCTTTTCTACAAACTTGCCGAGGCTCTTCTGGATTGCCGAGTACCCGCGCTCAAGGGGCATTTGGCCCACGTCGCGCATCAAGACCTCGAACCCCGAAGCGGCAAACACCTGGGCTATGCCATTGCCCATCGTTCCCGCTCCCAGTACACCTACTTTGTGTACTTCCATCTTCGGAAGCCTCCAGTTATACATGTGTGCTTTGCCTGTTAGCTCTAGCTAAGGCCCTATGCCAGTAACTCAACGAACTGTGGGAGAGGCGCTCCTACCAGGGGTAGCGCGTAGTCCAGGAAGGCGTCGGTGACGAAATTGCCCTCTTCAGTGTGGAAGTCTGCGGGCATGCGCTTCTCGACATTGGCTATTTGCTCAAGGTCGGCCATGCCTATGGTGCAACGGTAACTGGGGCCTTCCGCGCGCTCCAGTATTACCATCTGGTCAGTGGTGCCGGAGAGCGCGCCACGCACCGCCGCACGGCCGCATTCTTCCGCCTCGATGAGGTCTACCTCGCTCATGTGGGCCTGCGACATGCGCTGGAGGGTGCCCGGCTGGTCCAGGCGCGCCCTCAAGTCCAGCCTGTTTGTGATAAGCTGGCGGAGCACTACACCGGCGCTCGTGCCCCGGTAGTAGACGTGCCCGAAGTCGTCCACGAAGTCGGGTTTGACGCTACCTTGCTGCCCCCCGTTGAGAGCTTCCATGCCTGCCATGGCGAAGGGCCTGCCGTCGCGCGAGCGCAGGTTCTCGGACATTACAATAACTACTTGCCCCCGTGCCTGGTATGCGGCCTGCACTTCTTGCAGGATTTCGTCCACGTCCTTGGGGCACTCAGGTATGTAAATCAGGTTGGGGGTCTCCCAGCCGGTGGCCCTGGCAAGCCCTGAGGAGGCCGCCAGCCAGCCCGCGTGACGGCCCATAGTTTCAAGTATCTTCACCGGGTAGATGTCCGGCATAGCACGGGTGTCCAGCGTAGTTTCCAGCGTGGCGATTGCTATGAAACGCGCCGCCGAGCCGTACCCCGGGCAGTGGTCTGTGACCGGCAGGTCGTTGTCGATGGTCTTGGGCACCGCGATCACCTTCAGATCGGTGCCCTGTTCCATCGCCGCTGTCGCGAGCCGGTGCGACGTGTCGGCCGAGTCATTCCCGCCGATGTAGACCATGTAGCCGATGCCATGCTCCTGTAGCGTGGACATAGCGAGGGGGATGTCCGCGTCGGTCAGGTGGTAGCGGCACGAACCGAGAGCGGCGGAAGGCGTCTGCTGAAGTGCGGGCAGCACTTCGAGGGGCAGGTTGCTCAAGTCCACCAGGTCGCCGGACAGGAGGCCCCTGATGCCGTAACGCATGCCGTAGATGCGGCGAATGCCCTGCGACCTGGCTTCTCGCAACACACCGACCAGGGAGGAATTAATAGCCGCAGTCGCGCCGCCGGATTGTCCGACGATGAGGGTGGTTGGTTTTCCGGCTTCGTACGCGGGTGACTGCTCGTCGGCAGGGGTCTGGTCCATGTGTGTCGGCGCTCCGTCCTGAAAGCATTGGGGAAGTCCTGGCCTCGGCTTTTCCCAACGTCAACCCGGTGGGCGCAGGCACAATATCATACCACACGAGCGGGGGCAGGACAAGAAGCCAGCGGGCTGGGACTCAGGCTCTAGCGGTGCCGGTCGCCGGTCTCAATGTGCCCCTAGTGCCCAACGCACACGCACCACACCAGCACCTTATCTTTGTGCCTTACTTATCTTTGTGCCTTATCAGTTTAGCGACATCCTAGCCTGCGGCGTCCTGAGACGGCATGGGCCTGCTCCTGCCGTATATACGGGTCAGCATTTCAAGGCGGGCGGCCACGGTCTGTGTGAGTTGTTCGGGGCGATAGCGCCAGGTCCAGTTGCCGGTGGTGGTGCCGGGCGAGTTTAGTCGGGCGCCGTTGTCGAGTTCTAACAGGTCCTGCATTTGAATGACGGCCATATCGGCCACCGATGCAAGGGCCAACCTAATCAAGTCCCAGGCGATGTCGTGGCCGTCCACGCCAATGTAGAGGCGCGTGTTGTTCTGTACCGTGGGCGAAGCGTTGGCCCACCAGCCCAGTATCGTCGGCATGTCGTGCGTGCCTGGATAGACCATGAAGTCGTGTGCGAAGTTGTGGGGCAGGTAGGGGTTGTCTGCCCCCTGGTAGAACCCTTCAATCAGCACTTTCATGCCGGGATACCGAAGTTGCTGGCGTAACGCATGTACGTCCGGTGTGATCAGCCCCAGGTCTTCAGCTACCAGCGGCAGAGGGCCTAGCTCCTGCGCCACGACCTCAAAGAGGTCTGCCCCCGGCCCCGGTGCCCACCGGCCGCTGGCGGCGTTCTCCGCGTCGGCAGGCACCTCCCAGAAGTTTGCGAAGCCTCTGAAGTGGTCGAGTCGAAGGATGTCCGCCTGCGTGAGGGCCATGCGAAAGCGTTGGACCCACCAGTCGTACCGGCGTTCCTTGAGCACGTCCCAGCGGTAGAGCGGGTTCCCCCAGAGTTGCCCCGTCTTAATGTGGAAGTCGGGCGCGGCTCCCGCCACGGCGGTCATCCGGCCGGCGTCGTCCAGGAAGAAGATATCCTGGTGGACCCAGACGTCGGCGCTGTCATGCCCCACGAAGATCGGGATGTCTCCGACGATGTGAACGCCTCTCTCGTTCGCGTAGGCCTTGAGCCCGAGCCACTGGCGGAAGAAAATGAACTGCGAGAAGACCTGGAATTCAATTTCGTCCGCGAGTTCTTGCCGCGCCCTAGCCAATGCTCGCGCGTCCCTCCTGCCTAACTCCTCCTCCCAGGACGGCCATTCCGCGCCACCATGGGCGTTTTTCAGGGCGGCAAACAATGCGAACTCTTCCAACCAGTCTTGCTGCGCCGTTCGGAAGGAGCGTAGCGGACCGAGCAACTCAGGGCTGGCACCCGAGCGCAAACGCTGGTGGGCAAGTTGCAGCAGGTGCCGTTTGAGCGGGATGACAGCGCCATAGTCTACTTGCCCCTCCGGCAGAGGCTCGATCCCAGCCAGGTCGTCACTGGACAGCAGACCCTCTTGCACCAGCAGGTCGGGGCTGACCAGGTTCGGGTTGCCCGCAAACGCCGAGAGGGACTGGTACGGCGAGTCCCCGTAGCCGGTTGGCCCTAGTGGCAGTACCTCCCAGAGTTGCTGGCCGGTCGCATGCAGGAAATCTACGAAAGTGTTAGCCTGGGGCCCAAGATCGCCAATGCCCCACGGCCCTGGAAGCGAGCTTGGGTGCAGCAATATCCCGCTCGAACGCCGTCTAAGTATTGAAGAAGCCGTATCCTGGTCGCCGTCCATTTAAGCTCCTGGTTGCCACTCGTTCGCTTGTGATTAGTTGACAAGTGCGGCAACAGTACGCCCCGCCACGCCGTCTCGGTAGAGCTCAGATAGGCTGGGCACGGACGTACTTCTGCCCGCGATTAGCCGTTTAGCTCGTCTGCCTCAAGCTCCTTTTGCTCGGGTGAGACGTCTTCATCGCCGGTTTGGCGGTGCTTGCTGCCAAACTGCTCCAGGGCGTTCAGGTTCAGCGCGGCAACCTCAGCGACTTCTTCGTCGCCGCTGATAACGCCCTCGGCCTGCGCGCCCGACACACCGCCGACGTTGCCCGCCGAGGGTGCGGCGGTGGTCATTGTGCTCAGGCCCGTGTTCAACCCCGCCAGGTTCGCGGAAATGAGGCCCGCGGCTGCCGGTCCTTGCGCGGTGCCGGCGTCTGCATCGTCCAGTCGCTCAGTTTGTTCGGCATTCTGATGGGCATCAGCCCTGTCCATTCTGTCCATTCTGTCCATGCTGGTCCTCCTATACTATCGAACGTAACCCCATCAGTCAGTGGCGGCCCCGACCCAGGCGCCTGTACTATCAGAGCCGGTACCAACCTGCCCCCAGTGGCGGGATGGTTGCGCGGAGCGTGCCTGCTGAGATGTTGGCCGCCGAAAGGCTTGAAAGCAGGTCCGCGCGGTCGCCATCCGGAACGTCGCTCCCGACCGAAATGACGGCCTCAAGGGGCGTCTCGCCATCGTTGAAAAGCGCGACGACCCGTTCGGTGCCATAGGTGCGAATGATGCCATAGCCGCCCTTGTCGTCAATCCACACAGTGGCGACATCTCCCTTGCCGAGGGCGGCGCTCTCGCGGCGAGCGTTCACGGCAGTCCTGAAGAAGGAAAGCAGCTCTGGGTCTTCGCGCCCCCAGGGGTATGGCGCGCGGCCCTCTTCGGCGTAGCTGCCTTCAACCCCCGCTTCGTCCCCTTAATAGATCATCTGCGCGCCGGGATAGGCCAGTTGCAGGGCAGTGGCGAACATTACTCGCTCCTTGCTGCCCTCCATGCGGGTCAGGATGCGGGCGGTGTCGTGGGAGCCGAGGATGTTCATCTGCGCGTGGAAGGAGAGTGGCGGAGTGTCGCGGCGGCGAGTCTCAAGACGGTCGTCCAGTTCAGCGGGGGACAACTTGCCGCTCGCGTAGCCCATGACGCTGTAGCCGAAGCGATAGTTCATGGTGGCGTCGAAGCTGTCTCCCACCAGGCGCTGAGGCGCATTCTCCCAGTCTTCCGCCACAAGGTAGGCGTCCGGGTAGGCACGCCGCACGGCTTTACGGAAACGCCGCCAGAACTCGTGTGTCACCCAGGGCGTCACGTCCGTCCGCCAGCCCACGGTGCCCAACGAGAGCCACTTCAGCGCGATTCCATCCTTGCCGAAGAAGAACTCCTCAACCTCCGGGCACTCCACGAACTCCGGCATGGTCTTGATGCCCCAGGTAGTCAGCTTGTGCCTAATACCCAGCCAACCCACCCAGCGTTCGGGCCAGTGCAGGAAGTCGAACCAACGGAAGTACGGCGACTCCTTGCTCTTCAGCGCGTCCAGGAAGTAGATGCTGTCGCTGGAGCAGTGGTTGAACACCCCATCCAGCAACACGCGGATGCCTCGGTCGCCCGCCTCTGCTATTACCTGCCTCAGATCGTCCTCGGTGCCCAGCCGGGGATCAATCAGGTTGTAGTCGGTGGCGTCGTAGCGGTGGTTGGTGGGCGAGGCGAATACAGGCGTGAAGTAGATACAGGTCACGCCCAGTTCCTGGAGGTAATCAAGCTTGCCAAGCACGCCGGGCAGGTCGCCGCCGAAAAAGTCGCGTCCCTTCGAGGGGTGCTCCGGTGTGTCCTCCCAACCTTGATACAGCGGCTCCTGGCCGTAGGTGCCGCCCCCCTTGCGGACGTTCTCCGGGTCTCCCTGAGCGAAACGGTCCGGGAAGATCTGGTAGAAGATGGTGCCGGGGAGCCAGGCCGGAGGTGTGTCGTTAGGGTCGTACACCGCGATCTGGAACTCCCGCTCCTCCCACACCCCGAACAGCATCTCGACCTCCCCCTCGACCTGATGCCGCTCGCGTATCGTGGAGCCGTCGCGCAGTAAGAAGTGGTAGGTGAGCACCGTTGGTTCGTGGGGGAGCAACACGACTGCCTGCCAGGCGTTCGCGGCCTCGTCCCACGACAGGGCCACTCGCCAGCCATGTTCGCGGCGGGGGTCGGTGAGGAGCGCCTCCGGGTGGGCGTCTGCTGAGGCTTGTAGGGTGAGCGTAACGCGGGTGGAAGTAGGGGAGGAGGGTGGTGGCACGTGGGGCAGACTGCCGCCTCTGAGCCGTCGTGCGGCCTGCAAGCTCAACGTTTCGTCTGGCATTTAGAAGTCCTCGCTGAAAGGGTTCTGTGGTCGTGCGTGGTAAATGGCTTGCGCCAGGCCATCGCCCTTGGGAGCTTGCCCTGCTGCCTGTCTGCCTGCCGAAGCTTCGTCCTCGGTATCTGCCCAGTTGAGGTCCTTGACCTTGTCGGCTACCGGATCGCTTTCGGCTTCGCGCGTGCCCAGAAAAGGCAGCAGCTTACCGATTGCCCTCCTCGCGCGTCCAAGCGTATTGTGCAGGCTCGCGGACAACTCACTCATCCTTCGCTCCTAGTACTGCGATTGCAGTCTCCGGGCGGTGTGAGGTTGATATCGGGTACAAGGTAGGGGCGCGAATTATCACGCCCCTACTTGCGAGTGGTACTCGGTGCGGTGAAAAGGACTACCCCTTGACCGCACCGCTGGAGAGACCGCTAACTATCTGCCTCTGGGTGAGGAAGAAGAATATCACCACGGGCAGCGCGCCCACCAGGGCGGCCGCGGTTATCACACCCCATTCCTGCGAGCGATCGCTGGCGAACAGGAAGAGTCCCACCATAAGTGTGAACTCGTTTCTATCCCTCAGCATCAGGCGCGCAATGAGGAACTCACCGTACACGCCGATGAAGGTCAGGATGCCTGTCACGGCCAGGATAGGCCGTGACAGCGGCAGGATGATCTGGTAGAACACCTGCCAGCGGTTCGCTCCGTCTATCGTGGCGGCCTCGTCCAGCTCTCTTGGAATGGAGTCGAAGAAGCCTTTCATCAGCCAGGTGTTGAAGCCCAGCGCGCCACCTATGTAGATAAGAATCAGCCCCCCGTGCGTGTTAAGGCCGAGCCACTCCAGCCCGCGTATGTTGCCAAGCTGCTGGAGCATCAGGAACAGGGCCACCAGCGCCAGCGTGTTTGGGAAGAGCTGCACCAGCATGACCGTGAGCAGCGTCCCGCGCCTGCCCTTGAAGTGGAAGCGGCTAAAAGCAAACGCCGACAGCGCGGTGAGGGCCACGATCAGTACGGCGCAGATCAGCCCGATCTTCGCGGAGTTGAGGATCCAGAGCATAAAGGGCGTCTGTGGATCGGTGTAGAGTCGCTGGTAGTTGGCGAACGTTGCTCCATTCGGGATGAAGCTCAGCCCCACCAGCGAGTTGAGCGGGTTGAACGAAGCCGAAATGATCCAGGCCACCGGGTACAGCGCGAAGACGGTCGCAAGGAGCACCAACGCGAGCTTGAACACTAGTTTTAGGCGGCGTGTAGCTGTGAGGTTCCCCTCGCTCCTAACCGGACGCGCGGCTACTGCCTCTCTGCTTGCGGTCTTTATGCTCATACGAGGTTCTCCAATCGCCGGGTGAAGCGGAAGTTGAAGGCGGTGAGACCGGCCACCAACACGAATATGAAGAGGCCAATCGCGGACGCTAGGCCGTAGTCAGCACCCTGCCCCGCGCCGAAAGCCAGCCGGAAGGTGTAGGAGAGCAGTATGTCCGTCTGCCCGGCGGGGGTAGCGGCCCCAGGGATGGGCGGGCCTCCTCTGTTGTAGGCTTCTATCGCGCCGAAGTTGTTGAAGTTGAACGCGAATGAGCCTATCAGCAGCGGAGCGATAGCTACCAGGAGCAGGGGCAGCGTGAGCTTGAAGAACTGCGTCCAGGCGGGCGCGCCGTCAATATCCGCCGCTTCATACATGTCGGTGGGTATGGACTGGAGTGCGCCGAGGCAGATGAGCATCATGTATGGGTAGCCCAGCCAGGTGTTGATCAAGAGGATGCCCACTTTTGCCCAGGTGCCGTTAGAGAACCAGTCCGGCGAGTCACCAAAGATGCTGGCGATTAAGCCGCTGAACTGGCCGTAGTTGGGGTTCAGGAGGCCGACCCATACGACCGTGCTGATGACTGCCGGGATCGCGTACGGGATGACGATAAGAGAGCGCCATACACCCTTGAACGGCAGGTTCTTGTCGTTGAGGACGAGCGCCATCCCCAGTCCAACAGCAAAGGTGAACAGCACCGAAAGCAAGGCGAAGGTCAAGTTCCAGATAAAGACCGAGATGAACGGCCCCTGGATGTTCTTGTCGGTCAGCACGCGCGTGTAGTTTTCCAGGCCCACAACCACGCTGTAGCCGGGGCTGAGTGTCTTGCCGTCAGGGGCCGTGAAGGTGCCGCGCACTGGCGTATAGACCACGCCGGTCTGTTGGTCCGTCAGGTTGTCGGTCGCCGGGTCGTGGACGTACCTTTGTAGCGACTCACTGGCCCTGCCCAGTCCGGCGACTTTTATGAGCTTATCGCCACTCTCTAACTGCATCTGCGTCAGCCTGCCGAGGTACTGGAGCGACTGCGTAAGCTCTAGCTTCTGGTATTGTTTGCCCGCCGCGTCGCTTAGGGTGTCCGGAAGCTCTCCCGTCGCCTCCAACGGCTTGAGGCCCTCTTGCTCGTTGCCGAACAGGCGGTTGCCGTCGGGGTCCTCGAAGACCAGCAGGAAGGTGCCGTCCGGGTTGCGGTATGCCGTCCAGGTGTAGCTAACGGCGTTTTCGGGCTGGAAATACTGGCTCGTAAGCTGTGCCAGCACCTGCTCTTTGGTCAGCAGATGGCCGTCACTGTAGTTAGTCAGCGACGTGTACATCGTAAAGCCGAGCGGGTAGACCACCATCAAGAGCATCAGCAAGAGGCCCGGTGTGAACCAGCGCCACGGGTACACGCGGTCGTCAATAAAAAGCCAGTTGACTACTGCGGTAACAATGAGGAGGACGACCGCGACCGCTCCCTGGTTCTGGCCGAAGAGAGCGTAGGCGAAGTAAAACGCTACCGCGTCAATGAAGAGTAAGCCAAGTATGCGAAGGAGCAGGTTGGAGGTAGGGAGAGAGGCGCGCCCTCGCGCGCCTCCCCCTTTACCGGTGCCTGTATCTCCATCGTTACGGCGTGGTGAGCTTGCCTCGGATGGTGTTGGCTGCATCGGTAATCGCCTTTGCAGGTTCTTCCTGCTGCTGGAATACGAGGTTGATAGCCTTGGTCCAGTCCTCCCAGACCGCCGACATCTGCGGGATGGCAGGCATCGGCCTACCGAGCGTGGCAGACTGCGCGAAGCCCGCGATGTCTACGTCGCTGGGGTCGGTGGAAGCAGCCACTTCCTTCTGCACGGGCAGCCACGCGGGGATGCGCGGGTCGGCCTCGTACATAGCCCGCATAGGCTCGTCGGCGGCCATGAACTCGGTCAGGAAAGCCTTGGCGATGTCCTTGTTCTTGCCGAAGGCGGAGACCATGAAGCCCTGCGAACCCACGAACGGCGCGGGCTGCTCATCCATCATAGGAAGCGGCGCGATGCCATAGTTGATACCGGCCTTGCGCAGGTCGGCCAACCGCCACGGTCCGCCCACGGTCATGGCAGACTTGCCGGTCGCGAACAGGGTCTCACCGATCTGGCCGGTGATGTCGGGGCGCAGCAGGCCGTCCTTGATCATCTGGTCGATCTCAGTCATGGCCTTGATGCCACCAGGGTTGTCCAGGCCCACGTCCGAAGGATCGTAGGTGCCGTCGGGGTTCTGCTTGAAGACGTAGCCACCGAAGCCGGTCCACAGCGGGTAGGAGTGATAGGGGTCGCCCTGCATGAGGACGAAGCCCTGGTCTACCTTACCCTCGTCCTGGAGTTGCTTGGCGATAGTCTTCAGCTCTTCCCAGGTCTTGGGGGCTTCCGGTACCAGGTCCTTGTTGTAGAGGAGGGCGATGGCTTCCAGGGCGTACGGGAGGCCATAGACCTTGCCTTCGTAGGTGAAGGCCTGAACGGTCACGGGGTCGAAGTTGGCCGCTGAAGCGCCAAGGTCCAGAGGCTCGACCAGGCCGTTGGTGACCAGTTCGCCCAGCCAGTCGTGCGCGCCCGCGATAATGTCGGGGCCTTCGCCGGCGGGACCTGCCGTCTTTAGCTGGTCGCGGATCTGGCCGAATTCCAGTTCCTGCACCGAGACAGGTATGTTGTACTTGGCGGTAAATTGCTGGCCCGCAGCGGTCACGGCAGGCACCGCCAACCTCTGCACCCACAGGGTCAGCACGCCTTCCTCGGACGGCTTGCCGATGGCGACGGTCGGGGTCGCCTCGGTTTCGGGGGCGGTAGTCGCCGTATCATCAGCGGCGGGTGCCGTGGTAGCGGTATCGTCTACGGCCGGTTCCTGCGGGCTCGTGGCGGTAACGCCTGCCTCCGGCGCGGTAGTGGCCGTTTCGGCAGCGGGTGCTGTGGTGGCTGTCGCAGGCACGGGAGTGGCGGCCGGCGGGTCACCGCAGGCTGCCAGCAACATCGTGGCGATCACGAAAAGTACAACCAGTTTAAAATGCTTCCGCATTGAAGAACTCCTCCTTCTGATTCTTGAAAGTGGGTTTCAGAAGACCTCGCCGCTGAGTTGGTCTCGGGCTACGGCTGCCTGCAAGATTCGCGCCAAGCAGGCACTTTGGGGCCGTGTGGTCAGGCGTAAAGGGCGTCTCTCGCAAGAGGTCGCTGAACTCCAGATTTGTCCTACAGTGTGTTACTACTAACTAAATGGCATGTTAGTTTTGCTATTGCCGATGAGTCCGGCAAGTCACCTCTTGGCACCTCCTTTCTGACTGGCATACGTAGTCAGTGACGAAGTGGGGTCTGCGTGCGCTCTCAACCTTTAGAACAGAACTGTACGGCCAGCCGCTCAGAGAGAGGGCACGGGCAAAGCACGCAGAAAGAGCATGGAGCGCAGGGGCGACGGGAACGATCTGGTGAAGACTGTGCCTCGGAGTTAGGGCAACTTCCACTGTGCTGAGCAGTCTGCCAAAGGCCGACGAGATAGGCTTGGGCCACTCTCCAGTAGCCGACTTGTTCTAAACCCCTGATACCATTCGTAAGAGCACGGTACTGGTATACTACCAACTTGGCTTTTCTGTCAATGCACTTTCCGCATCATGATGGGAGCACCCAAAGATAATACAGGAACGGCTAGGTCACAGCGACATCAGCATGACCCTGAACAGGTACAGCCACGTCACGATGCAGATGCAGACTGAGGCAGCCGACAGAATGGACAAGCTGATGGATGGCACAACTTGAGCGCAGAAGTGGTAAAGGGACAGGAGGCATAACACCCCCGTCCCTTTACTGAACTAACTACTGCTCGTCAATCTTTGGTATAGCGACCTCCAAATTGCCTTCCCTTAGCCAATCATGCCCGCTCACGTCAATGTCGCACCCAGCCGTTTCGAGCCGTTGAGCTAACTCACGCCTCGTTTCGGGACTGTTGTTGAGCCGGATAACATGGCGGCCCTGAATGTCACTGAAAGGCCGGAGACTTCCCATCGTTACGATAATCGTCCTGTTTCGGTGCATTCCGAAAGCCATACCTGCCTCAAAAAGCACGTTTGGCCTAGGTTGCGGGGTCGGAGTTCTCTCGTATGGCTCGTCAGTAGATTTCTGTAGGTCTGGACGCAGGTACGCTACATCATCGGGGGTCATCAGCACCACTACAGCTTGTGCTATAGAGAAAGCGGCGTCTAGTACATCACCAATGTAGGGCGACCCCTCACCTGCCGCTTGGACAGCTTGTGACCATTCGATAGGTCGCAATCCTATCGCTCGCAGGAAGCTGAACAAGCCTCTACGTGCATCATCATCTCGGCCATAGACCACCATGACCTTGCGCGTATCTTGTGGCGTAGTCTCTCTTGCCAACGCATGTTCTCCTATTCTATACCTTGCTTCGATATAGTGTGCAGCGTGCCGTGCCAAACTTGTTAGTTGTCCGGCTACTGTACCTGCTGACCGACGTTCAAGAAGCCAGGCACGGAAGGCGATATGATGTGGAACTTGGACGCGCTGAAG
>DASVRN010000301.1:0-9199 GCA_036388595.1 Chloroflexia bacterium | reverse complement strand
TAAGAAGACCGAGTACCGCGCCAGGGAAATGGGTTTTGTGTTCCAGAGCTACAACCTCCTCCCCGTGCTCTCGGCGGTCGAGAACGTAGAGCTACCGTTGCTGGTAGCGGGCACTTCTGCCAGGGAGGCCAGAGTTCTCGCGCTCGAAGCCCTGGACATGGTAGCAATGGGTGATCGGGCGAGAAACAAGCCGGCTGAGCTTTCGGGGGGCCAGCGGCAGCGTGTGACCATAGCCCGCGCCCTGGCGAACAAGCCATCGATAGTGTGGGCTGATGAGCCGACCGGCGCGCTCGATACAGAGACCGCCGATGAGGTGATGAACGTGATCCTCAAGCTGAACCGGGAGAACGGGCAGACCTTCGTGTTCGTCACCCACGATCCACGTATCGGCGCTATGCTCGACCGCGTGATCAACATGCGCGATGGGCTTATTGTCTAGCTGTCCCAACCTAACTCAAACTAACTTTATCTAAATAGTCCTGGGGGATAACAATGGAAAGTATATTTGGCATTCCGATGGGGAGCCTGGCGGTCGTGCTCGCAGTGTTCCTGGGGGTACTCATGACGCCGGTAATCTTCACCGTGTTGTTCAAGCGGGTGATGTTCCGCATAGGCATCCGCAACATCCCGCGGCGCAGGGCACAGACCCTCCTGATCGTGCTCGGCCTCATGCTCTCGACGTTAATCATAAGCAGTGCCTTCGGTTTTGGTGACTCTCTGAACTACTCGATCAAGAAGGGCGTCTACGATCGACTAGGCCCTATCGACGAAACAGTGGCAATTAAAGGAGCCCTGGGGGCTGTGGCTCAGGTTCCATTCTCAGAAGCCACCTACGCTCAGATCGCGGCCCGGCTAGAGGGGAACTCCTCAGTAGATGGCTATATTCCAAGCCTAGTAAGCGAGGCCGCCGTTCAGTTCGGCCTGCGTAGCGAACCGGGCAGCAGGATCATGGGCGTGCCGTTGGACCAGACCCTGCAAGAGCTCCGAGCACAAAACGGCTCAACACTCGACGGTCTCGCGGCTGGTGAGGTGCTGATCAATGAGAAACTTGCCTCCGCCCTCGGCTTGAAGGCAGGCGACTCAGTGCAGTTATACGCCGGCGCAGCCCCCGCACAGTTCAAGGTGGCCGGCATTCTCCCCAACGGCGGGCTGGCTGGCACAGGACCCCAGGTGACGGCTCCGCTACACGTCGTCCAAGATGCGGCCGGGCTGGAAGGCCAGATTACTTCCATCCTAGTCTCCAACCGGGGGAACGTGGAGGAAGGTGCAGCCTGGACCGACGAGGCCGTGCTAGCGCTTAACGCTGCTATCGCCGGCACTCCTCTCGGGGTGGAGCCTGTAAAGCAGGACGGCATTAAGCGGGCCGAGAGCACTGCCAACATCTTCACCACGGTCTTTTTAGTGTTCGGCCTCTTCTCGGTCATGGTCGGCGTGTTGCTAATCTTCCTGATCTTTGTGATGCTCGCGGCGGAGCGGCGGCCCGAGATGGGTATCAGCCGCGCCATCGGAACGAAGCGCCGCCACCTCATCCAGAGCTTCCTAGCTGAGGGTGCCGCATACTCGATCCTCGCGGCTGCCGTGGGCGCGGGGCTAGGCGTGCTAGTCTCCTGGGTGCTGATAAGCTGGATGGGTAACATCCTCGCGGGTCTGGAGGGGTGGTCCTCAGGCTTCGATGTGCAGCCTCGTAGCCTCATCGTCGCCTACTGCCTGGGCATGATCATCACGTTTGTAACCGTGATCTTTAGCTCCTGGCGGGTATCCAGGCTAAACATTGTCGCGGCAATACGGGACCTGCCCGACCTGAAAGTACGTCGGACACGCTCTAGCGGTACCCTGGTGTGGGGCCTGTTGTTCCTGAGCTTCCTCACGCTCGCAGTAACGGGCTGGCTGAACATTAATGCGTTCAGCTTCTGGATCGGTACGTCTATGTCGATCATCGCGGCAGGACTGCTGGTGGTTCGCTTCGGCGTACCTGAGCGACTGGCTTACTCCAGCGCGGGCCTGGGTCTCATGTTAGTGTGCCTGGGTAGCTTCTATGTGGACGACTACATCCCGCGTCTGGCCGAGCTTGCTGGCGGGATAGAAATGTTCTTCATTTTCGGGATTATGCTGGTTACGGGCGCCGTGTGGGTGACGATGTACAACGCGGGCAGCTTGATCACGAGGATCGCGGGATTATTCAGTCGCTCTAAGACACTCGCTCCGGTGCTAAAGACCGCGTTTGCCTATCCTCTGGCATATCCATTTCGCACGGGCCTCACTACGGCGATGTTCGCACTCATTGTCTTCTCGCTCGTGATCATGTCCGTCTTTACTACTTCCTTCACGAAGGACGCTGAGGGGATCAACAAGTGGGCGGGCGGCTTCATGGTGCAAGCGACAACGAGTCGGAACAGTGCCCCACCCGACGTCGCGGCGAGACTCACTGTAGATCCGGCCCTACGCGACATGGTTGCCGGAGTTGGCACCATGGCGGTAGTCCCGGCCGAGGGGCAGCAGAGGGGATCGACGAAGGAGTACGGAGCGGTGGCTCTCAAAGGCGGAGACTCATACTTCCTGGCGAACTCGCAGTACAGGATAAAGGTACGTGCTGATGGCTACGCGGATGATCGCGCTATTTGGGACGCCATGTTGAAGGACCCCAGCCTGGCGGTTGTGACTGCCAATACAGTGCAGACAAGTCAAGGCTTTGGTGGGAGCTTCCCCTTCATGCTGGAGGGAGTGAAGCTTGAGGACAAGTCCATGCAGCCAATAACCGTGATACTGCGCAGCCCGATGGATGGCATTAGCGCCGAGTACAAGGTAATCGGAGTGCTCGACGAGAACAATATCTTCGAGTCCGCCGCCTTCTACACCTCCATGTCCGGTCTGGAACAGGTTGCGGGCAAAGGTGTTGCTCCAAGCCAGTTCTACTTCACGCTGGCACCGGGAGCCGAGGAAGTCATGGCGGCGCAGACCGTGGAGACTGCCTTCGCAAGCACCACAATGCAGGCGAGCTCGCAGACCGAAGCGTACAATGAGGAGAATGCCACGATCCTGGGCTTCATGACACTCATCCAGGTGTACATGGGCCTCGGCCTGCTGGTGGGCATCGCAGCGCTTGGTGTGATCGCGATCCGCTCGGTGGTGGAGCGCAGGCAGCAAATTGGCGTGCTGCGGGCTATCGGTTTCAAACGCCGGATGGTGCAACTCGGCTTCATGATCGAGTTCTCCTTTATCGCAATGATGGGCATCGCGATTGGCGTAAGCCTGGGAGTGGTCCTGGCGTACCTGATGCTACAGGATCCTGCACTCAGCGGAGGCACGGCTGAGTTCAACCTACCATGGCTCCAGCTTGGCGTGATCGTCCTGGCGGCTTACGTAGCTTCCGTGCTTATGACATATCTGCCAGCGCGCCAGGCCGGCAGGGTACCTGTGGCCGAGGCGCTACGCTTCGAGTAGGAAGTGGAGCCACCGGCAGGTAACAGGCAAAAGTAAAAGCGAACGGAGTAGGAGCTGTCTATATGACGGCGCCTACTCCGTTTGTGTCTTAATCTGTGCTATAAGCCGAGAACTGGCTGTACGCTTCTTAGCCTATCATGAGACAGCAGCAAGCTCATTGTTGAGGTTGTCAATTAGGGCGCTGGTACTACCGAGTTGCGTTCCCCTCTGCTCAACCCCTCAGCCAGCTATAGAGCTAAAGCGTGCGACCTTCTTCCCGCTCAGTAACCCAATCACACTCCCTCCAACAATACCACTGAACAATACCTTATTGGCCCCCGAACAATACTTTAGTTGCTATGCGTCAGTGACGTAGGCAGCTATGCTTCTTATACATCAAGCACATGGCATCGCTGTCAAGAACCTCCGCCTTGACAGCGGGAACGGGCACAGATCGGAGGTAATCACACGGTAAGCGGGATTGAAATACGACCACAGGAAGAACCAGCATGACTGGTATGACTAACACGCAACATCAGACTATTGCGTGCAAAACGATCAGCGCTCCGGCCAAGTAGATGCGCCAGATGTAAACACTGAACTGGGGCAAGCTGTTTAGGCAAGCCACTTAGAAAGGAGATGTGCCTTTGATAAATTTCTAGCTGTTGTCAGCCCTGAAAATCAGGATGGGCAACCACCCTTTTATGCAAGTTCAATACAATGACCTTTCTAAAATCCAGACCAATCAAACAGGAGAAAAACGATGATTACCAATCAAGAAACAAATTCACACAGGAAGATAGCAAGAATCGTGGGCATGCTGTTCCTCGCAGGGATGATCATAGGCATGGCGGGGCACATACTCATGATGGTCATTCTTGCGGCGCCCGATCCTCTCGCCAATGTCGCCGCGAACAGCATGCTGCTGGCGGTCGGCGCGCTGCTAATGTTGCTGCCCTGCGCCTGGGACGCCGCTCACGGGGTCGTGATGTTCCCGGTCCTGAAGAAGCACAGCGAGGGTCTAGCGGTCGGCTACCTGGCTTTCAGGATCATCGACGCCGTCTTTCTTGCCCTCTCGGTCGTCTTTGTACTACTTCAAATAACGCTAAGTAGCGAGTACGTGAAAGCAGGGGCCACGGGCACTTCCAACCTTCAAGCCTTGAGCACTCTGTCCGTTGAGGGGAACCTTTACGCCTACAACATAGCCATGAGCTTTCTTGGGGTAGCCGGCTTGATCCTTTGCTACACGTTCTACAGGACGAAGTTGGTTCCTCGTTTTGTGGCCGGCTGGGGCCTCGTCGGGTACGCGGTTATTCTTACCGGATGTGTGTTGGAAATCCTGGGGTTTGGCCTTACTTCGATGCACGTGATCCCGGGCGGCCTGTGGGAGGTGTTCATAGGGGTGT
Organism: Chloroflexia bacterium; assembly: GCA_036388595.1. GTDB lineage: Bacteria > Chloroflexota > Chloroflexia > QHBQ01 > JADMIH01 > JADMIH01. The sequence continues at coordinate 4,373 of DASVRN010000301.1, read as the reverse complement.
GGCTGATCACTAAGGGCTTCAGCTCATCTGCAAAGCTCTCCCAGCCTGCAAGCACCGGCAACTCGGCAGAACAACGTGTACCAAACTTCGGTCCGGCTAAGGCGTAGACGGTGAGCAGCGGGAATGCGTGCTCATGAAGTTGCCTCAATAGAACCTATTACGCAGGGACAGGGACCTCATCTTTGAGCCGGCGCCTATCGAACACTTTCTCCGAGACTCAGATGCAACGATGCTAAAGGTGGGAGTCTCGGAGAAGATGGGGGCGGCCTAACCAGGGGCTGCGACCGACGGCCAAGACACTAGAAACGGACATGTTGTCTCTAATCGCCACAATGTGTGGCGCACATAAGTAAGGAGAACCAATTGAAAGCGATTGTATACACAAAGTACGGCTCGCCCGATGTTCTTACATTGCGAGAGGTATCAAAGCCTACACCCAAGGACGGTGAAGTATTGATAAGGATTCATGCGGCATCCGTTAATGCGGCTGACCTCCATCTCTTGAGAGGCACTCCGTTCTTGTTCCGCCTGCAATGTGGCCTTCTCAAGCCGAAAAAGCAAATCCTTGGAGCTGACATCGCGGGGCGAGTCGAAGCTGTTGGCAAAGACGTAACGCGGTTTCAGCCAGGCGATGAAGTCTTCGGGGACATATCAGGGTGTGGTTTTGGTGGTTTTGCCGAGTATGTAGCTGTTTCTGAAAATACATTGGTGCGGAAACCTGCCAGTATGACATTCGAGCAAGCAGCAGCCGTACCTATGGCAGCCGTGACCGCACTCCAGGCTCTCCGCAACAAAGCACAGATTAAGCCTGGGCAAAGCATCTTGGTCAATGGTGCATCCGGTGGGGTGGGTACGTTTGCCGTGCAGATTGCCAAGTCATTCGAGGCCGAAGTTACAGCCGTGTGCAGCACGAGCAAGGTGGATCTCGTGCGCTCCCTTGGGGCAGACCATGTCATCGACTACACGCAAGAAGATTTCACCATGAATGGGCAGCGTTACGACCTGATTCTTGCTGCGAACGGATACCACTCGCTCTCAGATTACAAGCGTGCTCTGACTCCCACGGGAACGTATGTCATGTCGGGAGGTTCCACGGCTCAGATGTTCCAGGTCATGTTGCTAGGGCCATTACATTCAAAGTCCGGAAGCCAAAAAATGACCACAGGCGGGGCGGGACCAAACGTGGAGGATCTAGTTTTTATGAAAGAGTTGCTTGAAGCCAGCAAAGTCACAGCAGTCATTGACAGGTGTTACCCCTTGAGTGAGGTTGCCGAAGCGATCCGCTACCTTGAAAAAGGGCACGCCCGAGGCAAAGTAGTAATCAGCATGTGAGACGCCACTGTCGTTTCATGACAGGATCCTGGTACGAACGTAATCTACAGTTTGCTCGTACCTGACCGGAACCCACCGTTTATCCTCAACCAACCCAGAAAGCAGCCGCCGCTCGGGCCGAATCCAAGCGCGGGAAGGCCAAACAATGAATACCAAGGAAGACAGTAATTCAAAGAGAATGACCGGAACGACAGTGCTGGTCACTGGTGCCACCGGAGGCATCGGTAGGGCAACCGCGCTGGGCCTTGCCAGGATGGGTGCGCACCTCGCGATCACCGGCCGGGACCACGAGCGTACCGAGGACGCGGCTCGCGAGATCCGTGCAGCAGGCGGCCATGTGGACGTGTTCGTCGCGGACCTGTCCTCTCAGTCGGAGGTGCGGCGGCTGGCTAACGAGGTGCTTCAAAGGCTTCCTCGCATCGACGTGCTGGTCAACAACGTCGGGGGCTACTGGAATACCCGGCACGTCACCGCAGACGGTCTTGAGCACACCTTCGCCCTCAACCATCTCGCGCCGTTCCTGCTCACCAACCTGCTTCTTGACCGGCTGAAGCAGAGCGCCTCAGCCCGCGTGGTCACGGTTTCTTCTGGCGCCCAGGCCATGGGGCGAATCGACTTTGACGACCTTCAGGGCGAACGCTCCTACTCCGGTTCACGAGCCTACAACCAGTCCAAGCTTGCCAATGTCCTGTTCACCTACGAGTTAGCCAGGAGGCTAAAGGCCGCCGCCGTCACCTCTGTTACCGCCAATGCGCTGCATCCCGGCGTGGTGAGCACGTCTTTCGGAGCAGAGGACCCCGCCGGGATCCAGCGACTGATAGTCCCATTCATGCGTCCTTTCATGAAGACCCCGGCACAGGGGGCCGCCACGTCAATTCACCTGGCTTCCGGCCCCGATCTCAAGCAGGTGACGGGCCGGTTCTTCGCCAACAGCAAACCCATGCAATCCTCGGAGCGCAGCTACGACGAGTCCTGCGCAGCAAGGCTCTGGCAGGTGAGCGCCGATCTGGTCGGCCTGCCCGCGACCAGGCTGAAGTAGCGCAGCATCAAAAACGTTCGAGCATGTTGGAAAACTCTGCGTTACGAGAGCAGATGCCAAAACCGAGCCTTCACTTGCCCTTCGTGCACAGCATTGACGCTAGAAAGCCCCCGCTTGCAGAACGCAAAGTGCCCCAACTGCCAAAGTTGGGGCACCTTTCAACACGCTCGTTCCTCCTTGAGACTCCATTGTGTTTGTCTAAAGGACTCTTTTGTTACTTTCTTGCTAGCCGTGCTCGCAGGACAGTCCCACTGTGTATACATTACAGAGATCCTGGATTACCGCAATGCTGATGAGCGGCGTGCAACCAAGTCGACGCCGTAGCAGGTGGGCTGCGCTCACATGGCGTACCTGCTAACTATCAACGATGTGCTTGAGCCGCAGGTTTAGCGGGGCGATACAGAGTTCGGCATCCTCGAGGTGGGCCTCTGCGGCCACCAGCTCGCTTGAGATCAAGAGCGTCAGGGCCTAGTAGATGCAGCCCGGAGCGGATATAATGTGTGTATCTCGCAACAAGGTTTACGGTACCGAGCAATTACTGCCGGTTCTAAAGGCATGCAGTAAGCGCCACCGGGGCTAAAGCAACAAACGAGGACTCGCTTGCATTTCCTATGCTTCAAGAAGCATGGGAAGTTTGAGTAGGTAGTTTGTAGTTCATAGATAGTTCATCTGTACGCCTGTTTTAATCACCGACCTCTATATCCCTCTACCTCTGCTTGAAACTGTCTCCCGTCCTCGCATGATCGAGAGGCTAAATGAGGGTCTGCAACCATCTATACGTGTCTTGCACGAGGCATTGCGTATATGCCGCGAGGAGGGAAGTTGAATTGCATATAACGACCCGATGGCGATTTCCGGTAGCGCTGCTGCTTATTGTCTCATTCCTATTGAGCGCCTGCGGCGGGAACGAGCCACGCCCTATTGGCACCGGGATCGCACCCGCCAATACGACTGTAGCGGCTGCGCCGACTGATGCGGTGGCTCCAGGTGGGGCTGTGGGAATCGCGACCGGAGCGCTGGCCGCGACCCCCGGCACCGTTGGTGGGAGCTCAGGCACCTTCAAGTTTGACCCGGCCGCCTACAAGAAGAATGCTATTGAGCCCGGTGCCCACTTACGTGTCTCCAGTTGGGGCGATACATCGGAGCAAAAGGTGGTCAGCGACGCTCTAGCGCGCTTCAACCAGGTGTATCCCGAGGTCAAGATCACCTATGAACCGCAGCCGTCCGACTATGGAACCAAACTCATAGCCCAGATCAGGAGCAACTCGCAGCCGGATGTTTTTTACCTCGACGCGGATCTGCCCTACCAACTCATTCCCAACAACGTACTGTTGGACCTCACCCCGGCCCTGACGGAGGTCGGGCGCAGCAAGGACGACTACTTCGCCAGTCTCATCGAAGTCTTCCTCGGCAAGGACGGTAAGGTCTACGGCCTGCCCAAAGACTTCAACAGCATGGCCCTCTTCTACAACACCGACTTAGTCAAGGCACCGCCCAAGCCTGACTGGAACCAGGACGATTTCACGGCCTGGGTTCAGGAGAACACTCATGCAGACGGCCAGACACAGGTCTTCGGCTTAGCGACCGATCTCGTGTTTTCCCTCTACTGGGGCAACTTCGCCCTCGCGAACGGCGCCAGGGTCATCGAAAACGACAAATGTGCTATCAACAGTCCCGAGGGGGTCTCTACGCTGGACTGGTTTTATGGCCTGTACGAGGATAAGTACCTCACCATCTCCTCCGACGTCGGTGCTACCTGGGAGGGTGAAGCCTTCGCCAGGAAGCGCGCGGCCAGCATCATCGTCGGCGGCTGGGTCAATCCCTACCTGACTGACCCCAAAGGGGATTTCGACATACACTATGACGCCGTCCCGCTGCCGCTGGGTAAGACCGGGGCCAGGGCCACCACGCTCGCTTTCGCCGGTTGGGGCGCCTCGGCGAAGAGCAAGTTCCCCAGGGCCGCCGCTGCGCTCGTGTTGTTCCTTACCGGCCGCGAGAACCA
>DASVRN010000300.1:0-9842 GCA_036388595.1 Chloroflexia bacterium | reverse complement strand
CCCCTGTAGAGGTCGTGCGCCTCAATGTACTCCCGCACGGCGTCGGGCACGCGATAACGTATGGAACGCCCTGCCGCCACGCGCTGCCGTATGCCGGTGGCCGATATCGCCATCAGGGGCGCATCTACCCAATCCAAGGAGGCTGCGACACCTGGAAGTTGCTGCTCCATCACCGCCGTATCCACACTCACGCCGGGCCGCCTCACCACTGCTAGACGCACCTGGGACAGTATGCCCGCGGGGTCGAGCCATCTGGGGAAGCTGGCAAGCGAGTCGGCCCCTACTATGAACCACATTTGCAGCGTCTCGCCGCCCCACTCCTCCCGCAACTGCCTCACCGTGTCAACCGTGTAGGACGGTCCCTCCCTATCTACGTCCACGCGCGAGATGTCGAAGCATGGGTTATCCCGGAGGGCCAACTCCAGCATCTTCAGGCGGTGCTCGGCGGGCGCAACCGGGCGGCCCTGCTTCAAAGGCTGCACGCCCGTGGGTACGAACAGCACCAGGTCCAGCGACAGGGCTTCGCGCACGGTCTCGGCCACGAGCAGGTGCGCCATATGCACCGGGTCGAACGACCCCCCCAGCACGCCCAACCTTCTCACGCTAGCCTTCATCTCGTTCACGTATCATGTCCTTGTGGTGCGACACGCACGCCGCTAAACAACGGTCACGTTGGCGTTGGGGAAGCGGGCTTGCAGGGCCTCCACTACCTGCGGGGTAATGGACAGGTGCGTACCGGCGGGCACCCAGAACTCGACTCGGAAGCGGGCGGTGCCGTCGGTGACTCCTTCCAGGGCCACCACGGGCGCGGGGCTGGCTACGATGTCAGTAAAATCGCGCAGGGCGGCGTTTACCTGGGCTGTGGTGTTGGTGAGGCTGGCGTTTTGTACGTGTATGACGATCACCTGCCTCTGCAAGTTCGACGCCGAGCGGTTGGTGACGATCTCGTTCAGCACCACGTTGTTGGGGACGACCACCTGCAAGCCTTCGTCCGTGCTCAGGATGGTGGTGCGTAGCTCGATACTGCGCACTACGCCGGTAGCATCTTTGACGCTGATGCGGTCGCCTATCTTGAAGGGGTGTTCCAACAGGATGTAGATGCCCGCGACCACGTTCTTGAGCAGGTCCTGCATGGCGAGGGAAAGCCCCAGGCCAATAGCGCCGAGCACCGTCACCACGGCCGCCCAGTCTAGGCCGAACACTGCGGCGAACGGGGTCAACCCCAGCACTATCACCAGCGCCTGGAGTATGTTGCCCACCAGCACGCCGATGTTGAGGCTGATGCGGCTCCGGGCGAACAGGTGCACCACCCACCGCTTGACCCACCGCGCCAGGAACAGCGCGATGAGCAATATAACCAGCGCGCGGCCCAGGTCGAACAGCAGGTTGACTAGCGGATCGGGGCTACCCCCGAAGAAGCCGAAGTAGGGCACGGGTGTAGGCTCTGGGGTAGGGATGGGCGCGTCGGGTATGGGTGTCATGGTGTATCAGTATAGGATAGAACGTCACGCGTAACGAATTACGAATTACGAATTACGAATTACGAGTTACGGCAACCTACAGCTTCTGCACGGCCGTGGGCTTATACCCGCCGAACACCGCGTGCCCGGCCTTGGCCCAGAACACGTCAACGCCCTCGAAGCCCGATTGCTCCAGCCACTTTAGCTGGTCGAACAGGGACGACATCTTATCGAGGGGGTCCGGCTCGGTGGCGGCGAACGAGTTCCAGCCCAGCGTGTGAAACTCCTCGTAAGCCGACAGATCGCCGCTCAGGTGGAGGGAACGCTGGCGCACCGTCTCGTCCCACATCCTGGCTGCCAGTGCCATCGCCTGTCCCGAAGTGGGCTGGATTATATCAGCGACTACGAACGCGCCGCCCGGCTCCAGCATAGCAAACACGTCACGGAAAAGCTGCTGCTTTTGCTCGTCATCGAGGTGGTGGATGGCGAGGGAGGAGACTACCGCGTGCAGGGGCCAGGGGAAGTCGCGCCACGAGGTATCAGCCAGGTCGAATTGACGCGTCTCAAAGCGTTCGGAAAAGATGGAGAGCGCAGCCTTTGCCGTATCCAACATCGTCTCCGAGCCGTCGTAACCGAGCACGCGGCTATCAGGAAAGCGTTCCAGCAGCGCATAGGTGAGCACGCCCTCGCCACAGCACAGGTCGAGCATGCGGGCCTCACCGGACGCGGGCGGTATCAGGCTGCAAATGATGTCGGTCTGCACCTCGCGGTCTGGGATAAAGTAGCTGCCGTACTCCACGAACGTCTCGGAGTCGGACTCCTGCCACTTCGGTTCGGTATTGGTTGTTTCCTCTGTCATTCCATAAACTCCTACGCATCGCGGCTATTATCTTAAAGGATGCACATATTCGTTAGTGTATTCCAATGAGCCAGGCCACGTCACACCACACAAGATGGTTCTGATTAGTAGATGGAGTTGAGCCATCTATTAATAAGCACTATGTTGACGTACCAGAAAAGCAGAGTAGCTAGCAATGCCAGGATAGCATAGCCGCCCGCAGGCCACTCAATACTACTCTCCAAACGACTGCGAACCTTCGGCCACAGGGGTGCGCCCAACACACCCAAGTATACAATCAAGGCCACGAGCATAAATACAGGATACCGGTACGGCGACCGTAAGAATGTGTCTACAACCGATGATGTGAGGTCAGGGTCCGAGCCGCCACGTGTCAAAGCGAGCGTTTCCATGAGCGTGAATATCCCTACACAAGGCAACATCAAAGCCGTAGTTGCAAGTACTATCAGCACGGGCCAGTAGCAGCCCAGGGCACTCTCAGAATCGTCAATTCGCCTGCGCAACTCCGGCACCGTGTTAGCGCTCCAAAGCGGATTCTATAGCTTCTTGCACCGTGGCTACCGACCTGCCCTGCAACCCCTTCGGCAGCACCAGCTTACTCTTGCCGACGGTGGGCGGGTAGACGGCGCGGGTGAAGCCGAGCTTGGCCGCCTCAAGCAACCGGCGCTCTAATTGCCCCACGCTGCGCAGCTCGCCCGAAAGGCCGATTTCGCCTATGCACACCACCTCCGGCGACACCGGCACCTCGCGGAAGGACGAGGCGATTGCCACCGCCACTCCCAGGTCCACCGCCGGCTCGCTTATCTTGAGGCCGCCCACGATGTTCACGTAGATGTCCTGCGCGGAGAGGCCCAGGCCCACCCGCTTGGTGAGCACGGCGGTGAGCACCAGCAGGCGGTTCATGTCGATGCCGTTGGCGGTGCGGCGGGGCATGCCGAAGGAGGTCGGGGAGGTCAGCGCCTGCACCTCCACCAGGATGGGCCGCGTGCCCTCCAGCGTCACCGTCACCGCAGCGCCGGGGGCACCTTCGCTCCTCTCCGCCAGGAACGCCGCCGAGGGGTTAGTCACCTCGATCATGCCCTCGTTGCCCATCTCGAACACGCCCACCTCGTTGGTGGAGCCGAAGCGGTTCTTCACGCCGCGCAGGAGACGGTACTGGTGGAACCTGTCACCCTCAAGGTAGAGCACCGCGTCCACCATGTGTTCCAGCACGCGGGGTCCCGCCAGCGCGCCCTCCTTCGTGACGTGGCCCACCAGGAACATAGGGATGTTGCGCATCTTGGCGAGTCGCATTAGCCGGGCCGTGCATTCGCGCACCTGGCTCACCGAACCCGCCGCCGAGGTCAGATCGGGCACGAACATCGTCTGTATCGAGTCGATAATGACAAGCTCCGGCTGCAACGCCTCAATCTGCCCCAGCACCGAGTCGAGATCGGTCTCCGAGAGCAGCATCAGCCGCTCCGGGTTGATGCCCAGGCGAGCGGCGCGCAGCTTAATCTGCTGGGGGCTTTCCTCGCCCGACACGTAGAGGATAGCCCCATCACCCCACAAGGCCAGCTCGCCGCTTACTTGCAGCAGCAGAGTCGAGTTGTGGATGATCAGGTCGTTAGCTACAAAGTTCTCTTTCCCCGGTACACTGATATCGTACACAGGGGCCTCACCGGCAGGCGTGACGCTCACTATTTCGTCCCAGTAAACATTACCCTCAGCTAGCGCGTTCAGATGAGAGCCGTTGAGCGCAGTGGCTAATCTCTTCACCGTGGCCCGGCAAAGTGGGCGATCATGCCTGTGGTTCTTTATCTTCGTACCCGCCAGCCGAGTCAACTCTGCATAGGTGAGGTTGCCCTTCACTTTCTGCAAGTGCCGCCAGAAGGTATCGCCCGTGGGGATAGTATCGCGTTGTGTAGAAGGCAGCCCCGGTTCGGGTAGGGCCGCGATATGCAATACGGCCTCTTCGCGTCCCATAATGCCAATCTCTGAGAGGAATCGCTTCACCTCTGCAACACCCAGCAGCACCAGCTCATACGCCGTGTAGCTGGACCCGTTTACCTGACTTGTCTTAACGCGCAGTTTGGCAACCAAGCCGAACCTCAACAACAGGTGCTGCACGTCCTCTGCTAGCTGTCTGCTAATAGTGCTGTACGAGACCCCTGGTTGCCCCGCTCCATTCACGTAGACCGACCCATCGCAGGTGAAGAGTACCTTCAGGAACAACGCCATTTGATCGCGGGGCAGTGTAAAGATGCATTGGGGCACCAGCTTATTGGCGGCCGTCCTGTAACGCAAGCCTACTTCTTCAAGGAGTCTGGCGATAGGGGTCTTCATCTCGGCCAGGTGTCGCGCCTGCGGTTCCAAATCAGCGACAGGTACTCCGGCAGCAGTGGCGAGCTTCCCCAACTGTGCGGCGCTGGGCACCGTCTCACCCCTACGCCACGCATTCAGGATGCCGTACTCAACTCCCGCCTTCCGCGCCCAGGACTGCCAACTGATACCTGCTCGCTCCCTGGAAGACCTCAGCGCCGAGGCCACTTTTGCCCTATTAGGTGCGCGTTGCGTAATGTCGTTGCAGAAGCGGTACTGCATGGCTCGCGTTTTGGCCTTCTTATAGGCCACGAGACGCATATTGAAAGCTGAGGCAATGCCACGAAGGTCTTCCGCAACCTCAGGCAATAGACTTGTCACCGTAATGGAGGATTGCGCCGAACCATCTGACAGCACATAGGCGAGTAGCTTTACGGTGGCTTCGGGAAGAGTCTTGTTGCCGAAGTATGGCAGCGACCTTGGGGACGCGATACGCGCACCCGGGTCCAGGTTACCCACGGGACGCCAGCCATCTAACGTCAGCACAGGGTGGTCCGGCGTACATCGCAAGGTGCGGCCCAGTTTAGTAGTCATCTCAACTATGGGCCGCACACCTCGGTTGTAGAACGCGGCAACCTTCTCACTGCTGACTTGCAACGTTTGAGGGGACACAGCCAGTACTCTACCACCCTCCTCGCCGTAGCTGGTGATTGGCCTGTAGGCTCCGGTTGCCGGGTCTATGATACGCGTACCCGCAACCACACACTTGCCTATGCCTGGATCTCCACCTATCAGTACCAGCGAACCGGGCACGATACCCCCGCCCAGCACGCGATTGAACTCGTCGCCGGGGGTCTTGATACGGGTGAAGTTCTCGTTCTGCACCTGCGCTATGGACATGGGACGGTTGCCGGTGCCGCCTTCGGCGCGGGTATAAGCAGGCGCGGAGGACGAGGTGGAGGTGGTTACGGTGCTCTCGACAAAGGTGTTCCACTCGCCGCAGTCGGGGCAGCGTCCGGTCCACTTGGGCTGCTCGCCGCCGCACTGCTGGCAAACGAACATCGTGCGGCTCTTGGGTTTAGGGGGCATATCGCGCTCGTTTCTAGATAATATGTTCTAGTCTCTTATCACCTATATTATACCATGCCACGCGCTCCCTGCCTCTTACGTACCCATGCTGACCAGGGTACGTGTAGAGTCACATGCACCTATAGCGGCACCCAAAGCACCCCTTGTCATCCTGAGTACCTAGCTAACGAAGGAATGTCAGCTAATAGAGCTACATATGGTGCCAGGCGACGCCCCGCGATTGAAATCGGGGGCTACACCTTGCAAAGTCCCTGCGGGACTGCCTTTGTGCAGGAGGGCCACTCTAGAGAGAGTAGGAGGGTAGAGGAGTAGAGGGAGTCCCCTTGTGGGACTTTGCAGAGTGTAGCCCCCGATTTCAATCGCGGGGCGTCGCCTGGCACCATAAGGGGCTTCTCACACGCATGTAGCCCTGTTGGCTGACATTCCTTCATTAGCATGGTACTGAGCGTAGCGAAGGATCAGGTGGCAGTCGTGCTCTGTTGCAATAGGGGAGCGAAGGGGGCAATGCCGTCTGAGTCCTGCAATGCAGCTTCTTCCCTACCCACCTGATCCTTCGCTGCGCTCAGGATGACAAATCCGATTGTGGTCTTGCTAGTCGGGCACAGAGACTTTGCATCAGGCGTGCGAGTTGGTGTGCTATAATCGCCCAAGCCATGACAGCGCCAACCACGTTAGCAGCCAGTAGAGAGCGGGTAGAGGAGAGTGTAGGCGGGCCGTCCTCGGGTAGAGCGGGGGCGTTCCTCAGGTCGGGCTGGTTCGCGGTGCTCTTCTTTTTGGTCGCGACGGCGGCGTACACCTGGCCGCTGGTGACGCACATGGCGACTACGGTGCCCGACGCCCTGGATAGCACCGACACCGCTCGCCAGCTTGCCGAGATAGCCCGCAATCTCAGCGCCAACCCCCTGCGTATCTACGACAGCCAGGGCCTCTATCCCCTGGATAACGACCTCGCGCTCAACGAGCTACTTATCGCGCAGGGCATCTACGCCGCGCCCGTAATCTGGCTGACGGGCAATATGCTGCTGGCCTGGAACCTGGTCACCTTCTCGTCGTACATGCTGAGCGGGCTGGCGGCCTGGTTGCTGGTGCGCAAGGTCACGGGCAGCAGCCTTGCGGGCCTCGCGGCGGGCATAATCTACACTTTCTCCCCCTGGCACTACGGGCAGTATGGGCACCTGGGTATCCAGGCGATCCAGTGGATGGTGTTCGGCCTCTACTTCCTCGTGCTGTTCGTGGAGCATACCTCCGCCAGTGCGCGCCTGCTCGACCGCCGTGGCCTGCTGTACCTGGGTTTGTTCGCCTTCTTTGCCGTCCTGCAAGCCCTCTCGGCGGGCTACTACGCCTATTTTGAAGCCATCCTGTTTGGTGTGTACCTGCTCTATTACGTCCTGGGACACGCCCGGCTTGGCGGCTGGATAGGGAGCAAGCTGCGCAGGGTGCCGCCGCCTCGGGTGGACTGGCGCAGGCTGGCGGGACAGGGGGCGTTGCTGGGGCTGGTAGGGGTGGTTGCTCTGGCCGTTATATACCCCTTCGTGCGGCCGTACAATCATTACAAGAACCTGTTTGGCTTCAACCGGAGCCTGGAAGAGGTGGAGTACTGGAGCGCGGGGCCGTTGAGCCTGCTGCGCACCACCACAACCAGCCTTTGGTACGAGCCTGTGCAGAAGGGCATGTTCGGCCTTGAGACCAGCGCCGAGCGCGAGATGTATCCGGGGGTGGTTGCCGTCTTGCTGGCGTTGGTGGGGTTGTTTGCCGCGTCTCGCGTGTTTCGGAGGGGGCCGGGCCGGGCGTTTTTTGCCGCCATTGTCATTATCGGGTTCGTGTTGAGCCTTGGCCCCACATTCCACTGGGACTCTTATGGGCTTGGTGATACGGGCGTATTGATGCCATGGTACGGGTGGCTGTACGATTACGTACCGGGCTTCGATGCTGTGCGAGTGCCGCACCGCTTTGTGCTGCTGGCGATGCTCGGTATAGGGGCGCTTGCCGGGTTCGGCATTGTCCGCCTGATGTGGTGGAGCCGGGACAAGGGTTTTCTCCGGCCGGGCATCGTAGGGGGCGTGGCGCTGTTCCTGGTGATGCTCGATTTCTTCGCGCCTGGGTTGCGCTACATCACGCGAGGGCTGGGAGAGGATGCGCCACCGCTCTACAGGTGGCTGTCGGGGCCGGAAGCGGACGCGATAATACCACGAGACGCCCTGCTGCTTGAGTTGCCGGTGGGCCTGGACAAGACGGCAGTGAACACCAGCCCTCAATACCTGCTGTACGGGGTGGCTCACGGGCGGCCCATGCTCAACGGCAGCCCCAACATCATCCCGCCGGGCTACGAACGGCTATTCTCGGAGATGCGCCGCTTCCCGACACCCGGCACGCTGGACATTATCGAGGGGCTGGGGGTGCAATACGTCATCGTGCATACGGGTGGGCTGTTGAACGACGAGAAGCGCGCCGAGTTGGAGCGGATATCAGTCGAGGGCGTAAGGCTCGAGCCGGTGGTGCGCTTGCCGGACGTGGACCCCTACGGCCAGCCCGCCCCCAACTCGCAAGCTGTGGTCTACCGGGTGAAGAGGGCTGCGGGGAGGTTCGACAGGCTCAAGTCCGCCATACCGCCTGGCTCCTCGGTGCTGCTGGCCGACCACCCCTCGAAGCTGCGCCTCACGAACACCGCCCTGCCCAACCTGCTCGGCCACGACCGCCGGTACGTCACCACCTACCACACCATCTACGACCCGATAGTAGGCCCTCTGCAAGACGCCACCCCAGGCGAGCAGTACGACTTTGCGATAATCTACAACGAAGATAACCCCGCCAACTACGGCTACACCCCCGAAGACCGGGTAGATATAGGTGACATTGACCTCATCCAGGTGTATCGCAAGCGTTAGCGCCCAAGATCAGCTTCCGCTAGGCGACGCAAAAGGCCGCTGCATCACTCAACGCAATCTCAAGAGGGTAGCGTCGATGTTAGCACCCAAAGATAGCCTTGTCATTCTGAGCGAAGCGAAGAATCTCGTCCTCCACGGAAGTATAACACCTTTCCTGACGAAAGTGCTTACTAATAGCAAGGAGCTACTTGGGTGCTGTGGGACGAGATTCTTCGCTGCGCTCAGAATGACAAAGGGGGAGTTGGTCCCGCAACAGAAGCAATCTCATATTCACGTACACTGTTTAGCAAGCCGCATCACGTTTCACGTTTCACGTTTCACGTTTCACGTTTCACGTTTCACGTTTCACGTTTCACGTTTCAGAAACAGAACCCCATGGCATGATGCTTGCAACCCCGCAGTACCCGGCATACTCTTACCAGGAGGATAGCAAGCTATGGGTAACGGCAACAGCAACGACACTGGCAACGACAACGGGGGCAACAACCCCGAACTTGAGATTGAAGACTACGGCACCAGCGACTCCGCAGGCGGCTCCGGCTCGGCCTTCGACTCGGCGGGCGTCCAGGTTGGCAGCGGCGGGGGTGAAGGTGGCAGCGGGGTAGGGCTTCCCGGCCCGCAGTTCGGTGAGTTTGGCGAAACGGGCACCGGCACGGACCTCACCGTGGAGATGGAGGGCTTTGACGCCCGCACTGGCTCGATAAAGGGCGGCCAGGAAGGCGCAGACGATGCCGCAGGCCCCGGCCAGTACGGTGGGGCGGCGGGCGGCCTGGGCAGCAGCGACCGCAGCTAGGATAGACGTGAAAAGAAAAATCGGGGCGGGTGCCCCGATTTTGTTTTGCATCAAACAGGTTGCTTGCGGGCGAACAGCCGGTAGTCTATGTCGGGGAAGAGGTTGTCGCGCTCTCCATACTCGCGGGCGAGGCTGGCGGCTTGCTCCGGTGAGCTTTCTACCGCGTCGGCCAGGGCGTTGAAGCGGTCTACGTGCTCGGTGAAGCGGTCGGTGGCGTACTGGCGTGCCTGCCCGGTCGTGTAGAGGAACTCCCAGTCGCTTGCCTGGAGCAGCACTAGCTCGCGGGCCACCTGGTTGAGCGCCGCTTCTACATCGCCGTTAGCGTTGGCGAACCGCTCCACCAACTCCTCCATGCGGATCTCGGCGGCGTGCACCGAGTCCCACATCCAGCTAGTTTCGGGGTTGATCCAGGTGACGTGGGTGCCCGCATGGCCCCAGGAGCTTTCGGGCAGGTC
>DASVRN010000299.1:0-40477 GCA_036388595.1 Chloroflexia bacterium | reverse complement strand
CCGCAAGCGCAGCCACGATCCAGACCGCCCAATTTAGTCTGGACCGGGGCTTTGGCGTGTTGCGGTAACCGGGCCAAGGGGCCTCGCCAGCCTGTGGAGTAACTGTTGTGGTTGCGCCTGACATGATAGTAGTCCTTCGTAGGGCGTTGCTAAGTTGACCGTGATTTCTCCCGAGCGGGTTAGCCTTTCAAGCCTGTGGAGGCCACGCTTGCCACGATGAAACGCTGCATCGCTATGTAGATGATCAACACAGGTATCGCGACGATCACCGCGCCCGCCATCATCAGGCCGTACTCGGAGGTGTAAGCACCCTGCAAGGTACGCAGGCCCGGAGGCAGCGTTTGCAGGTTGCGGTCCTTGAGCACCAGCAAGGGCCAGAGGAAGTCATTCCAGCTAGCCAGGAAGGTGATAATCGCCAGGGTCGCCAACGCGGGCTTGGAAAGCGGCAGCACTATCTTGAAGAAGGTCTGGAAGCGGTTGGCCCCATCTATCTCGGCGGCCTCCTCCAATTCCTTCGGTAGTGCGGCGAAGAACTGTCTCAGGAAGAAGACCCCGAACACACCGGCCAGGCCAGGTAGGATCACGCCCCCGTAGTTGTTGAGCAGACCGACGTTTGCCACCGTCACAAAGTTGGGGACGAGGAACATGATGCCCGGCAAGAACAGTGTCGCCAGCAAGAGACCGAAGAGTTGCTTGCGGCCTGGGAACTCCATCCTCGCGTAGGCATAGGCAGCCAACGCATCGACCACCAGTATCAGGATTGTGAAAACCGTCGCGACAAAAAGGCTATTGAGGAACCACCGCTCGATTGGCGTGGTCGCGTTGCCGAAGATCTTGGTGTAGTTCTCCAGCGTGAAGGTCTTGGGAATCCACTCTATAGTTGCGGAGAACCATTCGCGCTTCGGCTTGAGCGAGGTGGAAAGCATCCACACCAGGGGTAGCAAGAAGATGAGCGCCAGGATAGAGAGGATCACGTAGTTTATAACGTACCCTATGATCTTGTTACGCCTGACGTTCCCCTCGAGGCGCACAGTCTCGCGTTTAGCCGCCTCGCTCGCCTCACTTGCGTTCGGTTGAACTGAAGTTGTAGTAGCCATAAACGCCTCCTAGTCAGCCTGGCGGAACAATCTGAAGTTTACGACCGAGACAATGATCATAATCGCGGCCACGACGAAGGACATGGCAGCAGCCAGCCCTTGATCGGGAGCGGAGTTAGCGAAGCCTTCCTGGTAGATACGCATCATGACAGGCTCCGTGCCACCGCCACCGCCTGCCACACGAGGGTCGCCTCGTGTCATGAGGAGTGGTTGTCCGAACAGGTTGAACGAGGCTATGATTGTCGTGATGATAATGAAGATCATCACGGGCTTTAGCAGAGGGAGGGTAATACGGAAGAAGGCCTGCGGGCCTGTAGCACCGTCTATCTGCCCAGCTTCATACAGTTCCCCCGGTATATCCTGAAGCGCTGCCAGGAGAATAATCATATTGAAGCCGATAGTCCACCAGACCGTGGCTATTACGATAGCCGCCCAGGCGGCAGGCAGAGTCGATAACCAGCGCGGCGTCTCCAGCCCCATCTGGCCGAGATAGTGATTCATCAGGCCGCCCTGGCTCTGGAAGATCCACCACCACAGCAAGCTGATGACGGCCACCGACAGCACCCAGGGGGAGAAGTATACCGCTCGGAAGAAGTTACGGCCGGGGAGCTTGGTATTCAGGAGCACCGCCAGCCCCAGCGGGATGACTACCAACAGCGGCACACTGTATAGCACGAACTGCACAGTGTTCCACATGGAGTTCCAGAAGACGTTGAACGTCAGGTCTCCCGGCGTGAAGAGCCGCACGTAGTTGTGAAACCCGACGAACTTCGTGGCCTCGGGCCTCAGGTAGTCGTACTGCGTGAAGCTCATATAGAGGCCACGGAAGAAGGGGTAGCCGAGGAACACCGCGAAGAAGATAAGGTGGGGCAGGATAAAAAAGTAAGGCGTCCAGTTGAACTTCTTCCGCCCGATGGCACCCCCAACGACGGCTTCTCCCTCCCTTGCGATTGTCGCCATGTTGACCCCCTTGTCTATTCGTCTGCAATGAGAGATTGAGGGTCAGCACCGGGGATGGGTCTGACCCATCCCCGGTGCCGGTCCTTTACGACTCAGCGCGTGTTACGGGGTGCCCGAAGGAGCATCACCGAAGGTCTCCTTGTTCTCGGCGAGCTTCTGGTCTGCTTGCGCAGCAGCGTCGTCGAGAGCCTTCTTGATGTCGGTCTCCGCGCCTGACATCACCGTACCAACTGCCGTATCCAGGTACTGGAAAGCATCCGTGATGCCTGGCACTACAGCCGGGAAGAAAGCTGCCTCAGCCGACTCGGCGAGCACGGCTTGCGGAAGGGCCTTGAACTCGGCGCTCTCGCGCACGTCGTTGTTAGCCGGGATCTGGCCCGCCTGGGCCCAGGTCACCGAGTTGTCCACCATGTACTTGATGAACATGCCAGCGGCGGCGTCCTTGCACTCGTCGGCCCCAGCCTTATGCACCGGCAGGGTAAACTGGTGCGAACCGGCCCAGGTCGCAGGCGTGGTGCCGAGCTGAGGTACGGGCGCGGCCTCGCCCTTGAACGACACACCTTCGCCCGTGACGTTGGTGGTCTGCCAGATACCGTTCCAGATCATGCCCGCGCCGCCTGCCTTGAAGGCTGCCAGTTCGGCGTCAACTTCGAGGTTCGGCTCGGACCACTTGGTCTGGGCATCCTTCAACCACGTCAGGGCCCGCACGCCGGCGTCGCTGTTCCACGTCGCCTTGGTGCCGTCCTCGTTGAACCAGCTGCCGCCGTTTTGATAGAGCAGCATCGAGAAGATCTGCTGGATCGGGAAGCCCGCGGTCAGCATGAAGCCCTTCTGGCCCTTATCGGTTACAGCCTGAGCGGCTGCTTCGAACTCTTCGCTGTTCGTGGGCGGCTCGTTGATGCCGGCTGCCGTGAGCAGGTCAGCGTTGTAGAACATGGTCATGGGGTGAATGTCCAGCGGGATGCTGTAACGCTTGCCCGCGACCTCGCCCATAGCCCATACTGCCTCAGGGTAGTCGCCTTCGCTCAGGCCGGTCGCCGTAACGACCTCGTCTATAGGGCGCAGCACGTTGCGGAATGCCCATGTCGCCACCTGGTCAGCGTGGATGATAGCCACGTCGGGCAGGGTGTCCGAAGCCGCAGCGGTCTGGATCTGCGTGTAGTAGTCAGCCTGGGTCGTCATCGTCACCTTGACGTTCGCGTTATCGCCGTTGAACGCCTCTACCATCTGGCCCATGAAAGGGCCGTCCGGCCCGGTGAAGGGGTTCCAGTAGGAGAGTTCTACGTTCGAGCAACCCTCGGGCAACGCCATGTCGCCGCCACCTGCGGGCTGGGTAGCCTCGCCGGCGGGAGTTGCGGCCACGGTCTCCTCGCCAACAGGAGCGGTAGTTTCCGTAGCGCCGACCGGAGCCGTCGTAGGCTGGTCACCGCCGGTCTGGCCGACGGTCGCCGTTGAGGCGGTACCGCCACCACCGTCTCCGCAGGCGGCCAGCATCACGCACAGGATGCTGGTTACTGTCAGCACGCTGAGATTTTTTCTTGCCTTAGACCACATTGTCATTTCCTCCTTGGTTAGTCCGTTACAAATTTCGAGAGAACCCAAGAATTGCCATGTTTGAGAGTGTGCCTCCTTTCCTGCTCATAGAGCAATGTTAGTGGTGATGGTTGTTATTGTTCTGGCGTGTATCCCTTTTATGCTCTATGCGAAGGGTCACGTCCTGTGGGTAGTTGCCAAAAGTTGCGCCGAAAAGGTTGATGCCCCCCATGTGGTCGGCATCGGGCTTGACTCCGACGCGCACCGTAATTACGGGCCGCTTTTCGACTGAGAGATCGCGTAACGTCACCCTCGATAGCAGGTGCCCGTCCACGAACGAACCCTCGTGGTTCACCAGCCAACGCTTGAGCACGCCGAACTGCGAGTCCTTGCTGTCCCACCACTCCGGGGTGAGGCGTCCGCGCTCGCCACCGAAGTCGCTGGGGCAGGTCCAGGTGCCCAGTTCCACGCCGTTGATCCAGAGTGTTATGTCCGAGGGCCAGTTGTCGTTGTGCAACGGGGCCTCCGAACAGATCTCCATGCTGACCAGCACGCTGGTGAGGGTGGAGCCTTTCTGGAGCCGGTTCGGAAACGTGTATTCCAGGTAGCCACAGCGAAACCAGACAAGCCCTGCATGTATGCGGTCGGGTTCGTAGAAACTGGGCGGGTCGTCCAGGTAGCCTATGAGGCCCGCGGGAGACGCCAGGCCACAGGTAGGTGTAACCTCAAACGAAGTGTAAGCGCCCACCGGCATCGAGACCTCGGTGCTGTTGCTGGGCGTGTCGGGCAGATAAGGTAACTGTAGTGTGAGGTTGTCGTAAGTCCGGGCGCAGACCTTTTGCAGGCCGTGGCTCGCGGGCTGCAACTCGGAACGTACGAAACCGGCATCTTCCAACACTTTGATTTGAGCAGCCGCGGTAGAGGGGGGCAGGCTGAGTGCCTCGGCTACTTCGTTGACGGTGCGCCCCTCGTCGGAGAGCATCTGGAGGATTCGCAGGCGCGGCACAGAAGCCAACGCCTTGAGCATGGCAACGATCGTCTCATCGGGGGCTCCTGCCTCCAGGTGTAGGCTCTTGCCGTGCGTCATTGCACATCCCTTGCTGCTACGGAGAACAACCTTGACGAACCGAGATCGACGCAAAAGACTCTGGATCGATGCCGCAAAGTATACGTCAATTCCGGTAGGCTGTCAATAGTTCGTGTGGAACGGTTGGGAAGCCATCGGACAAGCCTTAATTACCTGCAAGTAGCATGCCATCTTTGCTGCCATTGACCCCACAAGGGCCGGGGCCACGCGTAGTTATAGTGAACTTAAGTCCAACCTCCGGTGGTGCTGGTCTCCGTCTCCCCTGCGCCTCTGCCACTTTGCCGTTGCTGTGGGCCTGGTATCTGTCCCAAGCCTGCACTAACAAGAATGTTGCATTCATCCAAAAAAACAAGCGACAATCCCTTTCATTGGCTCAAGACTTGCTAGCTACTCCTGCACCCCAAACTTATACCACGGAGGGTTCCAACATGCGACGTGAGGAGTCACTTTCCGGCTCCTGGGAGTTCGGTCTCGACCCCGAAGGGACGGCTGACATCAGCGCCCTGTCACTCGACCGGACCATAACAGTGCCCATGCCCTGGCAGGCTGTTTTCCCGGACTTGCAGCACTATAGCGGCTATGCCTGGTACCGTAGAACGGTGGACCTCGATGAAGACCGTCTCGCGGGAGAACTGTTGCTTCATTTTGGCGCGGTGGACTACTGGTGCCAGGTCTTCATCAACGGCCACCTGGCCGCCGAGCACGAAGGGGGCTACACGCCCTTCACGATAGCGGCAAGACAGCACTTCCGGGCGGGCAGCAACGAAATCCTCGTGCGCGTGTACGACTCGGCCCAGGAGGGCATCTTCTTGCCCAGGTGGCCCGATTATCCGGGCGACCCCGGCGTCAGCAAGCCCCCTTTCAACGCCGAGGACGTGCCCCACGGCAAGCAGGAATGGTACATCAATGCCGGCGGCATCTGGCAGGACGTCACCCTCACGGCGGTGCCCTCGACCTATATCAGCCACGTGCAGGTAACGCCCGACATCCATACCGGCGAAGCGCGGGTCGAGGTAGAGGTGTCTTCATCGGGAGACGCTCAGGTGAGCGGCACACTCCAGGTGAGTATAGGTTCAGGCTCGGACGCAGTAACGTCCTCCGTCCCACTGGCAGCCGGGCAGCAGTCCTACCAACTTAGCCTGAGCGTAGACGGCGCGAAGTTATGGAGCCTGGAAGACCCACACCTGTACACCGCCAATGTAACTCTGCATGCGGCAAGGGGCGAGGCTGACGAAGTAAGCGTCCGCTTCGGCTTCCGCGAGATTCGCACCGAGGAGGGGCACATACTCCTCAACGGCGAGCCAATCTACCTGCTATCCGCGCTGGACCAGGACCTGTACCCCGATACGATCTACACAGTACCTTCCCGCGAGTACCTTGCGGACGAGTTCCGCAAGGCGAAGGAGCTTGGACTCAACTGCCTTCGGTGCCACATCAAGCCGCCCGACCCGGTCTACCTCGCCCTGGCCGACGAGATGGGGCTGCTGGTATGGGCCGAAATCCCCTCCTGGCGCACCTTCTACGTGAAGGGCACCTTGCACGCAAACCAGTTGGACCTGGGAGAGACCATCCAGCGCCGCGTGGAGCAGACGTTGAAGGAGATGGTGCGGCGCGACTTCAACCACCCGTCGCTGGTCATCTGGACGATAGTCAACGAGGACTGGGGCACCAGCCTGCCCCTCAGCGCCTCCGACCGCAGGTGGGTGGACGGCATGTACGACCTGTGCAAGTCGCTGGACCCCACCCGCCTGGTGGTGGACAACTCGCCCTGCGCCCACCCCTGGGGTCCGAACATCCACGTTCGTAGCGACCTTGACGACTTCCACTTCTACGGCAACATACCCGACCAGGCCGCCTCGTTCGGGGCCATGATGGACCAGTTCAACATGCGCCCGGTCTGGACCTATTCCAGCCACGGCGACGCGAAGCGCACGGGCCACGAACCGCTGGTGCTATCGGAGTTCGGCAACTGGGGCCTGCCAGAGCTTGGTCCTTTGCGCAAGTCGTACGGCGAAGACCCACCCTGGTTCGGGATCGGGCCGTGGTGGAGCGGCTGGGAAGGCGAGCCGGGCTGGCCGAGGGGCACGGACGAGCGCTTCAAGCGGTTCGGCCTCGACAAGATATTCGGTGACTACGAGGAGTTCGCGCGGGCCACCCAGTGGCACCAGTTCGCCGCTATGAAGTACGAGATCGAGGCGATGAGGCGGCAGCCCAACATCGTCGGGTACGTCATCACCGAGCTATCGGACATCTACTGGGAGAGCAACGGCCTGCTCGACTTCTACCGCAACCCGAAGGTCTACCACGACCTGTTCAACATGATAAACTCGCCCGACGTTATCGTGCCCCAGATCAAGACCTACAACTGCTGGGACGACAGGCAAGTGCTGGCCCGGCTGCACGCGTCACGCTTCAGTGGTGCCGATTGGTCCGACCCCGTGCTGAAGTGGACAATAGATGGAGTTGGCAAGGGCGAGACCCGAATCCCCGCGCTTCAGCGAGGCGGAACACGCTACCTGGGCCGGGTGCACTGGCAACTGCCGCAGGTCGAACATACACGCATGGTGGACGTGCGGCTTTCGATAAGCGGTGCGGGCGACAACGAGCTTGCCCGCAACCAATTAAGCCTGCTGGTGCTGCCCTCCAGCCTGCGCACGACGACCATGCAAGAGCCGGTGGCCGTAATGCTTCGCGACGAGGTGCCTGGCATCCATGAAGGAGAGTTGTTGGGGCCTCCGGGTGAGGGGCTTGAGTGGATGCCCACCGACGACAGCCGGGCCGAGAACCCGCCCGAGGACGATTTGCAGCCTATCACCCTGCGCCCCACTTTGAGAAAGCTAGGTTACAATGTGCAGACCGAGCTAACCCTCGACACCCGGCTCGCCATCACCAATTACCCCACACCCGAACTGCTCAGGTGGGTGCGCGATGGCGGCGACCTCCTCTTCATCAGCGAAGGGCCAAGCCCCTTCTTCTGGGTGCAGCCTCGCGGCGGGGCGTATAGCGGTAGCTGGCTGACGAGCTTTAGCTGGCTGCGGCCCGACGTCCACAAGCGACTCAACGTGCAGAACCCGTTGAGCCTGCCGTACGCCTCTGTAATGCCCAGGGGCACCATCGTAGGCTTGCCCATCGAGGACCAGGCGGTACAACCCGACCTGCTGGCGGGCATGGTATCGGGGTGGGTGGGCAACCCGGCGGTGCATACGGTCCAGTTCCGCTACGGCAGGGGCCGCGTGCTGATGACCACCTTCAAGCTGGAAGAGGCCAGCCGCGACGCAGTGGCCGTGGCGATGCTGCACGACCTGATAGAGCACCTGCACTCCGGCGAGTGCGAACCGACCTTGAGAGCGAACTATTAGGCGGTGGCGAGGCGTAGGGGCTTTTGCATCGTCACCTGATGCAAAAGCCCCTATGCTCGAACGAAGGGTCCAAACACCCCTCTGTCATCCTGAACGCAGTGAAGGATCTCAAGAAGCCGGAATAGGGACGAGGTTGAACGGTAAGGAACATGGCGACAGAGCACCGGCAACGGGGTAATAGGAGCATCCTAGATCCTTCACTGCGTTCAGGATGACAAGGGGGAGTGTGGTTGCCGAGTCCAAACAGAGGATTATGAAGCAGGGGCACTATGCATAGTGCCCCTGCTTTATGCTTGGCGGAACGGCTCTAACGCCCGCTCGTCAAACCTCATGCCCGTGCCCGGCACTTCCGTCGGCCTAACTCGGCCATTCACCACCTGCTGAGGCTCTAGCAGGTAGGGGTCGAGGGCGAAGGCGTGCTTCTCCAGGTAGACCGGGTTCCGGGAGGCGACCAGCAAATGTGCGCTCAGTTCGTCCGTGTAGTGGCTGCTGGTTACCAGCCCGGCTTCGTCGGCCATCTTCAGCGCCTGTAGCGACGAGGTAATGCCGCCATTGGTCACCGGGTCTATCTGCAAGACCTCCACCGCACCTTCGTCCACGTAGCGCCTGAACTCGTGCGGCGAGTGTAGGCTCTCACCTATGGCTATGGGCACGTCAAGCTCCCGCGCTAACCGAGCGTGCCCCGCAACGTCCTCGGGTATGGTCGGCTCCTCATACCAGTAGAGGCCGAACTGCTGCAAGCGCCGCCCTCTCTCCAAGGCCTGCTCGGTGGTCCACGTCATGTTGGCGTCAACCATGAGGTCTATGCCGTCACCGATAAGCTTGCGAACTGCACCAACTCGCTCTTCGTCCTCCTGGGGGTCATGCCGGCCCAGCTTCACCTTTACGCCAGGCAAACCCCTTCGCATGAAGCCCTCCACCTGTGCGAGTAACTGGTCCAACGGCTTGGGCAGGTCCACGCCCGAACCATAAGCCGGTATCTCCCGCGACTCGGCCCCGAAGAGCGCATAAAGGGGCTTCTGCTCCCGCAGCCCGTACAGGTCCCACAGCGCGATGTCCACGGCGGCAATGGCGAAGGAGGCAAGTCCGCCCCGCCCGACATAAAGCAGCCGCTGCCACATCAACTCCCACAACCCCTGTATGTTGCTGGCGTCCTGCCCTATCAGCAGGGGAGCTATATCGTGCTCGATCAGCGCGCGTATGGCCTGCCCGCCCCTACCGATGGTGTAAGAGTACCCATGTCCCTCAAGACCTTCAGCCCTGAGCTTGAGGGTAATTAGCTCCTCAGAGTCGATAAAGCCATGCCCCGCGTCGCCCATCGGTTCCAGGGGAAGACGGTAATATCCGGTCTCAATGTGCTCGATCTTCATATACGGTTCCTTTCGTGGGGTCGCCAGTTCTTCCAGGTGCTGTTACAGCATTACAGCGGGGCGACTTTTCCGCCCAAGCGCTCCACAAGCTGCTCGGCGGCCCGGTAGCAGAGCGCCCACATCGTCAGCGTAGGGTTCACGCCGTGGCACGTGGGAAAGACCGCCGTGCTGAACACGTATAACCCAGGCGTGTCATGCACCGCCAGCCCGGGGTCCACCACCGAGCCTGCCGGGTCTTCGCCCATACGGCACCCTCCCAGTTCGTGGCTGCTCACCACGCCGCCGAAACGCGGCCCCCGCCATGTCCTGGTCGCTCCCATCTCCCGCAGGATTTCTTCGGCGCGTGCTTCCATGTACTCCGACACGCGCTGCTCGTTCTCTTGCAGGTCGTAGGTGATGCGAATAAGGGGCAGACCCAGCCCGCTCCGGTCCCGGTAATGGGGGTCCAGGTCGAGGAAGTTAGAGTGGTAAGAGAGGGCGTCCGGCTGGAGGCGCACTGCCGCGATATGCTGCCACTCGCGCAGGTGGTCCTTGTAATCCTGGCCCCACCGTCGCACGTCCTGGGGTATATTTTCGCGGCTGATCTGTATTGGGAGCCGCTGGTTCTCGATGTTCGGGGTGGCCCCACCGATGAAGCCGTGCGCCGCCGAATCGAAGTCCTCCGAGATGAAGTCGTCCAGGCTCCACATCTGGGCCGCCGGGCCGGTATGTGCGTTGAAGACCACGTCCGGCACCAGGCCCGAAACGTCGGACCACATCTTGGTCATGATATGCTTGCCGACCTGCCCGGTGTTGTTGCCTAACCCGTTAGGGTGCCGCCCGTCGCCGGACAGCAGCAAGAGCCGCACGTTCTCGAAGGTGTAGCTGCACAGGATGACGGTCCGCGCCTCCTGCACCTGCCAGTTGCCATTGGCGTCCACGTACTCCACGCCACGCGCATGCCCCTCGCTGTCGGTGAGCACCCGCACCACCCGGCAATGCGTGCGCAGGTCGAAATTGCCTGTCGCCAGCGCCTGGGGGACCCACGTGTGGCCTGGGTACCACCTCTCGTCGTTGAAGGGGCCAAATCCCCCACTCCACGCGCAGTAGCGGGTGGCGGGGTTGCCGTTGTAGGGCACGCTGTTCACGGCGACGGGCGTGGGGTAAGGGTGCAGGCCCAGCACCTCCCCTGCCTTCTTGAAGAGATTGCCCATCGTGAAGGGCCGCAGGGCGGGCATGGGCAGGGGCTTGCTGCGCCGGACGTAGGGGTTGCTGTCGCCGTCACCCGCCACGCCGATCATGTACTCCACTTCCGTGTAGTAAGGTTCCAGGTCGTCGTACGTGACGGGCCAGTCGGACAGGGTGTTACCTTCGGGCAACACCCCCTCGCCCCAGCGCTCGCGCACGTAGGTGAGGTACTTGAAGTGGTGCGGGTGGCAGCGCCGGAGCGCAGCGCCCCAGTGGATCACCGAGCCTCCCACGCTGTTCATCATGCGTCCAAGGCTGAAGGTGGCTTCGCGGGAGGGGGTGTCGGCGGTGCGCCGCCATCGTGGCGTCTCGCTGAGGAACTTCGGCCCCATGCCTCCCCTGCAATAGTAGGCCGACCCAAGCTCGTCGGGCACGAAATCGCGCTTGGTGCGCCACGGCCCCGCCTCCAACCCCACCACCCGCAGCCCGGCTTGCGCCAGGATAGCCGCCGCCATAGCCCCCGCGGCCCCCACCCCCACCAGCACCACGTCAGCCGGTCCCGCCGGGGGTTCGCCGCCACGTTGAGGGTCGTAGCCGGGTATCTCCACAGGCTCGCGGGGCCCGCCGTCCAGCGAGTACCCCACATCCGCCAGCGACTGGATAACACCACCCTTCAGAGCAGGTTCGGTAGCCAGGTTCTCCTCAGCCGAGTTCTCGAACCAAAAGCCGGGGTGCTCCAGGAACCGCCA
The DNA here is from genome assembly GCA_036388595.1 of Chloroflexia bacterium. GTDB lineage: Bacteria > Chloroflexota > Chloroflexia > QHBQ01 > JADMIH01 > JADMIH01. The sequence continues at coordinate 29,155 of DASVRN010000299.1, read as the reverse complement.
GCCCGCTTTGTCCTTATTGCCCCCATAGGCAGGGTCCGCGAAAAGCCCTTCGTGCAAATGGAGGCGCATCATGTCGAAGAACTCGCGCTGTGAGGGCACCCGGAAGTCGGGCACAGCGCCCCGTTCGAGTTGCTCTAACAGGGCGTTCTGTTGTTCCGCGCTGCAATCGGCAAAGGGCGTGACGTGTTGCCGCCGTGCTACCTGATCCAACGTCGCCAGGCCCACGCGGTAGGTCTCGACTTTGTCGCGGTAGGCACCTGCCAGCGCGCGGTCCAGGTAGGTGACGACCCCTATCTCGATGGCACCGGGACCATGCTCGTCGGCCGGGAACATGCGCTCGAAGATGGCTGCCACCGTGCGCGCTTCGTAAGGGTTGAGGGCGATGAGGGCCGCAGGCTGGCGGATGGCGTGGCCCTGTGCGTCGTTGCTGGTGGTTACGTCCATCTTGTTTACTGTGGTGGTAAATCTGTGGCGGGTTGGTCGTAAGGCATGAGGCCCTCGGTGGAAGGCTCGCCGTAGTTGACGTACACCGTCTTCTTGCGGAAGTAATGCGCGAAGCCGTGCGGCCCATCGTCGCCGCCCATGCCACTCAGGCCGTAGCCGGTGTGGAAGCCCTGCAACTGCTCAGGTCCAATCTTGTTGATGTAGATTTCGCCGGAGCGTACCGCCCGCACCGCCCGCATCATACGCTTGAGGTCGTTGGTAAACAGGTAGGCTGTCAGGCCGTAACGGCTGTCGTTGGCAAGGGCGATAGCTTCTTCAAAATCGTCAAAGGGCATGACGGGGGATATGGGGCCGAATACCTCTTGCTGCATAATGTCCATGTCGTTGGTCACGTTCGCCAGCACGGTAGGCTCGTACCAGAAGCCGCGCTCGAACTCCGCGCCGCTTGGCCTGCCGCCGCCTGTAACCACCTGCGCTCCCTGCTCCTGCGCCCTGGCGACCATCCGCTCCAGCTTCTCCAACTCCAGCTGGTTCACCTTCGGCCCCAGGTCGATGTCGGTGCGCATCGGGTCGCCAATCCGCAGGCCCGCCGCGATCTTCGAGTAGCGCTCCAGGAATTCGTCATACACGCGGCGGTGGACGTAGGTGCGCTCATTGCAGGTGCAGACTTGCCCGCAGTTCACAAACCGCGCGTGGATGGCGTTGCGAACCGCCGCGTCCAGGTTGGCGTCGTCCATGACGATGAAGGGCGCTTTACCCCCAAGCTCCAGCGACACGACCGTGATGTTCTCGGCGGCGGCGGCCAGAATTTCGCGGCCCGCCCGCACCGAGCCGGTAACGGTCACCAGCTGGGTAATACGGTCGCGCACCATCGCGTCACCCACAACCGTACCCGCACCCGTGACTACGTTGACCACGCCTGGCGGTATCCCAGCATCTTCGCAAATCTTCGCCAGTGCTAGCGAGCTGAGGGGCGTATCCTCGTGCGGCTTCACGACAATTGTGTTGCCCGCCATGAGCGCAGGGGCCACTTTGCGGGCGAACAGCGCCGAGGGGTAGTTCCAGGGGATGATGCCCACTACAACGCCAAAAGGCACGTTTCTGATCCAGATATCTTCGTTGGGGTTGTCCGAGGCGACGATCTCACCCACCTGGACGCGGGCAAAGGAAGTATGGTACTCGAAGAAAGCCGCCGTGCCGCCAATCTCGCCTCGGGCTTCCACCAGGGGTTTGCCCTGTTCCCGCACCACCAGGCGCGCCAGCCGCTCCGAGTCCTCTCGTACCAGTTGGACGACCCGCTGCAAGTAGGCCGCGCGCTGCACACCCGTGAGTGCCTCCCACGCGGGTTGCGCGGCCTGCGCGGCTTCGAGGGCGGCCCTGGCATCTTCGCGGGTGCCCTCCGGCACCTCGGCAAAGGCTTCTCCGGTGGCCGGGTTCAGCACGGGGCGAGTGCGTCCATCGCTGGAGCCGCGCCACTCCGCACCGATACGCATCTTGTAATGCTCTAACGTCACACCTGCGGTCACTGCACCCTCCACATCACCGCTACTCCCGTCCCTACCGGGCCGTCAACCCACCATCAATCACCAGGCCGGTCCCGGTGATAAAAGCGGCATCGTCCGAGGCGAGATATAGTGCAGCAGCGGCCACCTCCTCTGGAGTGCCCAGCCTGCCCATCGGCTGCCGCGCCACCAGTGCCTGCCGCGCCGCTGCGGGATCCTCCGCCTGGTCGAGCAGCCTCCCCACCCAGGGTGAATCTACCGTACCGGGGCAGAGGCAATTCACCCGGATGCCCTGCTCGACGTACTCTATCGCCACCTGCCGTGTCAACGCGATCACGGCCCCTTTGCTGGCGCTGTACGAGGCTCTCTTCACCAGGCCCACCATGCCCGCCACCGACGCCGTGTTGACGATCACACCACTGCCCTGCTCAATCATATGCGGAATGGCGTACTTGCAGCCCAAATAGACGCTCTTGACATTCACGGACATCACTCGGTCCCACTCGTCAGGCTCACAGGCAACCACGTCCGTGGTGGACCCGATGCCCGCGTTGTTGCAAAGAATGTCTATACGTCCGTATACCGAAATAGCTTGCTCTATCATGGCCCGCACCTGCTCAGGCTGCACCACGTCAACGGTGAAGGCCATACACGTACCACCTTCGGCAGCCACAGCGTCCGCCGTAGCCTGTGCAGCCTCGCCATTAACGTCCCCGGCCAGGATGCGCGCCCCCTCACGTGCGAATTGGAGCGACATGGCCCGGCCGATGCCCGACCCCGCACCCGTAATTACCGCCACACGATCCTGTAACTTCATAAAGTCTCCCTTAATGGGCTAGATACCTGGAGATGCCATGAATTAGTGTTTGCCGGGGCATTATACTGAGGACTGAAACCCCCGACAAGCAACGGTACGGAACCCCGGCCGCTTCATCAAAAAGGCATGAGGAAATAGGGTTGGCGTAAAGCCCACGTGAGCCACGCGTGAGACTTCAGTGGTTAGTGTGCCACGCTGTCGGGGAACTCGACCCTGTCGTAGATGTCGCGAAGAGACAGTTCGCAGCCGATGGACGTCAGGTGCAAAGTGCCACCTGGTTCGCTGATTTCGGTAAGCACCCATTGGCCGCTGGTATCGTCAAGACGGACGAAATGTTCTACCCGGACCTTATCCTGCGCTACTAACACGTACTCTTGGAGCGACTCAAGTCTGCGGTAGTGGGCAAACTTCTCTCCCCGGTCGTAACCTTCTGTGGATGGCGACAGCACCTCGACTATCACAGTGGGATTGGTGAGGGTGTCTACTTGCGCGTCCTCGAATACAGGTTCGCTACACACTGCCACAACATCGGGATAGGTATACATGCCTGTAGCGCTAACTTTGACGCGCATGTCGCTGATGTAAACCTCGCATGGTTGGCCCCGCAGTTGCGCGCGAAGCTCACCCGCTATGTTAAGGGATATGAGATTGTGCTCTCGGCTCGCGCCTGACATCGCGTAGATGCCACCGTTGACGTACTCGCTCCGAGACTGAGCTTTTCGCTCAAGGGCGAGGTACTGTTCCGGCGAGTAATACGGTTCGACTGCTACTGACATAAGACAATGCCCTCCATTCACACTTCAGAAGGAATCGTCGCAACGCGCTATTCCTTTCAAAAGTGCCTTAGAACATGAGAGTCAGCCCAGCCTGCACCGGCCTGCTTCATGCCTAACAGGAGCATAGCAGACAGGTAGAGGGGCGTCAAGCACGTGAGGAACCGTGAAACGGACTGGGTGCCTTCTCCGAACAAAACAGAGATGAGACTCACATCCAGACACGTTGGCGCAGCCACGCAAGCCTGCTAGAATGTGGTCACGCCGGTGAAGCGGCAGGCACCGAAGCGTAACGCGGGCACGAAGTAGTTGGTGCTGCTCATGCCGTTGGCGGCCCACCAGTCCTGGCACAGCTTGCCCTCTCCTACCTCCTGTATCGAAGAGAGCAGGTCGAGCACGCCCATTTCCAGGCGCAGGTTCTTCAGCGCGCCCACGACCTTGCCATCTTCAATGAGAAAGGTGCCGTCGCGGGTGGTGCCGGTAGCAATTACGCGCTTAGGGTCGGGCGTGTGCGTGTAATGGAACCGCGTTACCCACACGCCCCTCTCCACGTTGGCGACCATCTGCTCCACGCTCGTGGTGCCCGTAGGCATGACTATATGGTCGGTGGTGGGGCCTGAGAAGAAGTCACCAAACGGGGCTTCCGCGTGCCCGGTGGACTTCGTACCCGCCTCCCTTGCGGTCTGGTAGTCGTACACCGGCCCAACGGCTACACCATTCTTGATTATGTCAACTCTGTGCGCGGGCAGACCTTCATAGTCAATCCGCAGGGGCAGGCAGCGGGGATCGTTGGGGTCGTCCCAGATGCTCACCACGTCGCCTGCTACTCGCTCGCCCAGCTTGCCCGACATGAACGATTGGCCGTCCAGCACCTGTCGGGCGCCCATGCCCCACACGGCGGGGAAGCGCACCATGTCGGCTACCGCGTTAGGGTCGAACACCGCCTGGTAGTCGCCGGGTGGTATCTTGCGTGGGTCATGATTGCCACGACATTTGGCGACGGCCTGGGCCGCCACTCTGCCTGCGTCAAGCCTGTGGGCATCGCGGTCGTAGGCATCCCCGAACCCCGTCCCACCGGTGCCTTCCACCAGCGCCTTCAAGTATGCCGTTGTGAAGGGCGCATATGCCCTGATGCCGGTGCTGCTCACCACCGCAAGCTCGGAAGCGGATGCTCGATACGTACCAAACGCGGTGTATCCTTCGGCAGCCGCAGCCTCGATAACGTGCCCTACAGCTTCCGCCCTTGCAGACGGCGAAAGCTCGGCGGTGCTGGTGAAGAAGGATTGCGGCGGGTCTTCTACGAGGTCATACCCAGCATCGGGTGTGGGCAGGCCCAGGAAGCGAGGGTTGGGTGACTGCATACGAGCGAGCGCCACGGCGTCTTCGATGGCTTTCCGCAGGTCCGCGACTTCCAGCGAGTTGGTGTACACCCGCGCCGAGGCCTGGCCCACAGCTACGCGCACCGCCACCCGCGTGTTCCCCTGCGAGACGTTCTGGTGTATCTCCGAGTTGGCATAGCGAGTGACATGCGTGGTGTCACCCAGCAACACAAGCTCCGTAGCATCCGCCGCAGAGCCGCGAAGGGCGCCTTCAAGGATGGAGAGCGCTTCGGCCTCCCCCTTCAGCCCCCAATTGGCGTCGCTACTTGCCATCAGCCAAGTCCCTCACGAGTGATGTGCCTAACTGTGCTCGCTCATTTGCAGACCGTCTACGAGTATGGGCGAGGCCCCGTGCGACACCGGGCACAGTTGCAGCGGCTCACCCTTGGCGCAGTGCGGGAAGCCCCACAGGTGCCATTCCTCCGGCCCGGCGATACCGCGCACCGACCCCCAGAAGGCGGGCGTGCGGCCCTGGAACGAGGCACCCTTACGCAACTCGCCCAGCTTGCCGCCCTTGATCTCGCGGCACAACTCAGCGGAGAAGTGAAAGTTCATCCGCTTATCGTCCAGGCTCCACGAGGATGGAGTCTCCAGGTAGAGGCCGTCGTCCACCTGCGATACCAGGTCCTCCAGCGACCCGCTGCCCGGCTCGAGCGAAAGGTTGACCATGCGAACTATCGGGATGCGGCCCCAGGAGATCGCCCGCCCGCAGCCGTTCGACCGCTGCCCTATCGCCAGCGCGCTCTCCCGCGAGGTGAGGTAGCCGGTGAATATGCCATCTCGGACAATGGCGCTGCGCTGGGCCGGTGTGCCTTCGTCGTCCCACCCGAACGTGCCAAGCCCGCTAGGCAGCAGCGAGTCGGCGGTCATGTTCACGAGCGGCGAGCCGTAGCGGAATGTGCCAAGCATGTCGGGCATGAGGAACGAGGTGCCCGCGAAAGCCGCCTCCCAGCCGAGCACCCGGTCGAGTTCGGTTGGGTGGCCGCACGACTCGTGGACCAGCAACGCTACCATGTCCGAACCGAGGATCACAGTACGCGGCCCCGAAGGTGCCCAGGGCGCGGCCACAAGCTCGGCTGCCTCACGCCCTACACGTTCCCCCTGCGATGCCAGGTCCCGCGCCCGCACGAACTCCCAGCCAGCCTGTGTTTCGTCGTCCAGCGAGCGGCGGTAAGAATAGCCTTCGTGGGTGGCCGTAGCACGAAGGTCTATACCCACGTAGGTGATAAGTTGGCGCAGGCGCGCACCCAGTGTATTGGCGTACAGCTTATCGGCGCGTTGTGCGTACAGTGTGCAAGTAGCGACCTTCAGCCGCTCCCCGGCGGCAAGCATCCGGTGGGTGGTCTCCTGCGCCAGCGCCACACGCTCGGCAAGAGGCACCTCAAACGGGCCCTCCTGCAACGCCGTCCGGTACTCACCCTGCCAGGTCGGCATCAGCGACACGTCAGAACGCGACTTGCGGTGCGTGCCAGTGGCCCTGGCGATCTCAACGGCCCGAGCGACCGTCTCTTTGATGCCCTTGCTGTCTACGGACGCAGTGGAAGCAAAGCCCCACCCACCGCCTGACAGCACATGGATGCCCCACCCGCTATCCGTGTCCGAGCCAAGCCGCTCCACATCGCCATTCCGGGCGTGCACCCGCTCTGAAACGCCGGTCTCAGCCCGCGCCTCAGCGTACTCGACACCCAGCCGCTTCGCCTCCTCAAGCGCCCGGTCAATAGCCTGCTCAGGAATCATGGCGCATTATATCACAGCGGTCTAGCAGCAGGCGGCTAGTAGATATGGACATCACGTTTCACGTTTCACGTTTCAGCCAACGCCTCAATTCGCTCCTTGATGGTCTGGAGGGCGCGCTCCATAGCTTCCCCTTTGTCTTTGCGGTCGTACAATTCGCTAAGCTCGAAAGGCTCACCGAAGCGAATGCTGATGCGTGCGGGACGGAGCAGTTTGCCTGGAGGCATCGCCTTGTTGGTGTTGTGCAGAGCTGCCGGGATTAGCGGTACTTCTGTACGGGCGGCCAGGCGGGCGGCCCCGGCACGGAACTCCAGCATCTCGCCCGTGGTGCTGCGCGTGCCTTCCGGGAACATGCCCAGCAATTCCCCCGACTTGAGCACCAGCAACGCCGTGCGCATCGCGGCGGGGTCGCGCCTGCTCCGGTCAACAGGGAACGCGCCAACTTTGCGGATGAGGAAGCCCAGGATAGGCAGGCGAAACAGTTCCTCTTTGCCCATAAAGTTCACGATGCGATTGCCCCCGTACCCCACGACGAAGGGGTCCACCAGGCTGAGGTGGTTGCAAACGATAATCGCGGCACCCGTACGCGGCACATTCTCCTGCCCCGTTATACGAAGCGGCCAAATCGTGTGGAACACAATTGTAAAGAAAGCCCTGATCACGATATACCAGCCCCTGCTGGGTTTCCACTCATAATTCACTTTCTTCTCATTCTTATCAGCCGAAGCCATAAGGCCACTCCCTGAGGTAATTACGAATTACTAATTACGAATTACGAATTACGAATTACGGGTTACGGGTTACGAAATATAAGTCTGGTTCCTGTGCGTGTGATAAATGGTCCGTGTTACGTAATTAGTAATTCGTAATTAGTAATTCGTAATTCGTAATTCCGTTAGGTCGCTTGCGCGAACCAATAGACGGCCGGTAGGACGAACAGGATGCTGTCTATGCGGTCGAGCACGCCTCCATGACCTGGGATGATGTGGCCGCTGTCCTTCACCCCTGCCGCCCGCTTCAACAGCGACTCGCACAGGTCGCCCGATACGGCGGCGGCGCACACTACCAGTCCCAGGAGTATGCCCTGGGGTACGCTCAAGCCGAGCAGACCCGACAACGCCACGGCAGCGATTACCGCGCCGAGCACCCCACCTGCCAGGCCCTCCCAGGTCTTGCCGGGGCTGACGTGGGGTATGAGCTTGTGCCTGCCGAAGAGGCTGCCCACGAAGTATGCCCCCGTGTCGCAGGCGGCGGTGCCGAGCAGCACCATGAGGAGCCAGTTGAAGGCCGCGTTTGCACCGTCCCTGTTAGCCTGCGCGGCCAGCAGAGGCGCGTAGCCCAGTAGCCCGCCCGTGTAGATCGCGCCACCCAACGTGAGGCCAAGATCGGCCCACGCCAGGTAGGGGCTGCGGCCGGGAGCAGTCGCAATCTCCCCGCCCACCGCTCCAACAGAACGTCCTAGCCGCAAGCTGCCACGCCAGTCCAGTCCCTGCCGTGCCAACGCTAATAACAGCACCAGCACCAGCACGAGCACCTCTGACGCCACGCTGGGACCCAGGTAAGGGGTGCCGGAAAGCAGGTCGCCACCCAGGTAGCCGCGCAGCGCCAGTAGCAGAGCCAGCGATAGGCCAACAGGGTACCACGGCGCGTAACCGGCACGACGCACTATGCCGTAGAACTCGTGCGCGGCCAGTCCACCGGCAGCCAGGAGCGCCAGCATCAGCAGCAGACCTTGCAACCAGATTGCCGTAATCACCACCGCGAGCAAGACGGCCCCGCTGGCAACTCGCACCCTTAGGCCCTTCAATCAGGCTTCCTCCCGAAGTTTCCCGTTGCCGCCTATTATGCCATAATTGCAACACTCAAGGGATTGGCGAAAGCATGGAAGGAGACAAGCTATGAAGGCAGCAGTGCTCACGATCAGCGACAGAGCAGCCGCGGGGGTGTACCAGGACGAAAGTGGGCCTGTGGCGGCGGAAATCTTGCGTAGCAGATTGGAGGTAGAAGAAGTCCTTACTGCTATCGTGCCTGACGACCGGGAGGACATTGAGAAGGCGCTGCTCCAGTGGGTAGAGGTTGAGGGCGTGAAGTTGGTCGTAACGAGCGGCGGTACGGGCATCTCCCCACGAGACGTGACCCCGCAGGCTACCCACAACGTACTCGACTACGAAGTACCCGGACTGGCAGAGGTTATGCGCGCGGCTTCCCTGGCAAAGACCCCTATGGCGGCCCTGTCGCGCGCGGTGGCCGGGGTCAGGGGCCATACGCTGATAATCAACCTGCCCGGTTCGCCAAAGGCCGTCAAGGAGTGTCTGGAAGCTATTCTGCCAGTGCTCCCACACGCGCTAAGCCAGCTAGACGGTTATGGTCATTAGCCAAATCGCCAAATTGGAGATTATAGAAGCTAATATCGCTTAATCCTCGTGCCCATATCTTGAAAGTTTCCTCACGAGCCTACGATTGGGCACAATTACTGCTACAGGCTGACTGTAAAGGAGGTGCGCCATGAGTGGTAACTTTGACCAGGACGTAAGCGCCAACGCACGCGTGACCGACGAGAACCTGGAAGTCGATTCACAGAATCCGAACATAGTCCGGGCTATCCCCGCCGAGCAGAGGGCGACCGACGAGACAGCAGGCGACACTTCGCCTACGACACGAGATGGTGAATACGGCGACATCATAGAAGGCTCCGACAGCGAGCGGACAGGTACGTCGTGGGGGCTGCCGGGGCGAGAAGGCAGCGAGGTCGAGATTGGAGCGAGCGCCGTACCAGAGGGCGAGGGAGAAGATGAGGCCCACCCCAACCGCAACACAGGAGAGCGCCTCACTCGTGACGAGCTTCAGAACGTCGGCAGTTGGAGCACCATAGATACGGACGATAGCGCAGGCTCTCCGTCGGGATTCTCCTAGAGAGCACATTTCTCCGGCCCTTATAGCCCCAAGTCCGGACTGTTGCGCCCGGAAGTGGGATTTCATTGCCAGTCTGACGGGAGCAGGTCCATGCCGAAGAGGAACCTATTATCGGGGCGCCAGAAACCTCTCCGGAGCATAGTGTGGCCCATCGTGCGGAACTGCACTCTTTGGGCGCTTCTCCATAGCCTCCTGGCGTCACTCCCCGCCAAGCGGACCGCTGAGCGCCTGCTCGGGCCTCGGAGACGCAACGGACTGTACCGCGTTTTCTACAATGTCCAGGCATGGCTAAGCTTCATCTGGCTGGTACGAAGCCTGGCCCGTGTCCCCGACCGTGAGGTGCTCCATGTAAAGGGGCTGCCTGGCACGCTCCTTCTGCTGTTGAGACTATCCGCTGCCGGACTGACCGCCTGGACCGGCCTTATACTGGGACCGCTCCACTTCAACGGGGTGCCGCAGATCGTGGCCTACTTGCGCGGCAATCCACCACCACCTGAGGACGAAGCACAAGGTCCTATCCCCGAAAACAAGGGCCTGAAGATAGTGGGTCCTTTCCGCGTGGTGCGACACCCGGCCAACCTTGGCCCATTCCTCTTCGCCCTGTTCTCGCGCAGGGTCACCGCAAAGGGTATAACGCTAACGGTGTTGCTTGGATTATACGGCGTAGTCGGGTCGTTACACGAGGACTACAGACTGGGCATTAGACACGGTGAGGAATACGAGCAATACAGGCGCGAAGTGCCCTTTTTCATGCCGCGAATCGCCAGGTAGAGCCGGGAGGCAGCACAAGTGAAATTATTAACAAGAAGCCCGGACCATTCAAGTTCCAGGCTTCTCGATTTAGCAGGTTGTTGTGGGTGCGCTAGCGGAGGGAGAATTCGCTCTCCTCGCTTGTGGCGGGTTTGTACGGCTTGGCGATAGCTATGAAGCGGTGAGTGTCAATGCCATACGGCCAACAGGTAATCATAGTCAGCGTCTGGTCCGGGGTGGGGTCCATGTAGCGAGCGTTCTGGCGCTTCTGCTCCTCGGATACTCCCTCTTCTTGCACCAGCACGCGATTGGTGATGACGTACATATACTGGCCCTTCTCCGTGTAGAGGGTCACCAGGTCGCCGTCCTTGACATCAAACAGGTCCCGGAAGACCTCTCCCTTGTAGTCAACGTGCCCTGAGAGCACCACGTTGCCTACCTGACCGGGGTTGACGCTACCCGCGTGATGGCCCACCGCGTAGTCGGCTACCTGCCATTCCGGCTTGATCCCTCCCCCTTTGGCGGGGATCATAGCCCAGTTCACAGGCACGACTTCCGAATCAATACCCACGCTGGCGATGCTCAAGCGAATAGGTGGTGAGTTGTCCGGCACCGGGGTAACGGTCGGAATGAGAGGCGTACCGAGAGCAGGCCTCGCATCGTTGGTCAGGTCTTTGAGTTCTTCTATAATTGCCGTTGTAGGAGTAGGAGGGGCCGCTGTGGGAGTAGCGGGGTTGGAACCGAGGGCAGCTACATCAATTGTCGGCTCCACAACGAGGCCCCCCTGAACAGCCCTGTCCAGGGATTGCGTGTTCTCCCACTGCGTATAGCCCCACCAACCGCCGATACCCAGCAGCAAAGCGAGACCCGCCACAATTAGCAGGTTGCCGAGTATACGAAGGAAAGGCACCGGCTTGCGTGCCTGGAGCTTACTGTCCGACCTGAGAAACCCGTCCTCGCCGGCCGTGGGGTTTGCTATGCCCTCAAGGTGGCTCCTGGACTTATTTGTTCCAATCTTCAGCATCTATTCTTCTCTTTTGGGACTAGACCGCGGCTCTTCAATTATAACATACGCAAAATCTGTCGCAGTGGATATGGGCCGAAAGTCCCTGACGCCCCATTACCTTCCGCACTCACAATAGAGCATTTCCCACGCCACACCTGGCGGTACAACTATCTGTTATCCGGCCTGTATCTTGCTTTTACAACGCAACTTGGGAACGGGGGCAGAGAGGATTTATGAATGATGGGAGCGACCAGGAGTAAGCTGCTGCTTGCGAGCCGGTGCTCACTCTATGTCGGACTGCTTGGCCTTGTGCTGGCACTCGCAGCCGCGTGCGGCCCTGAAGACAACACGGGCGGCGCTACCCCAGGCCGCAGCATAATGCCCGGGACCGTAACAACTGATAGGGAGGCACAGATGCAAACTCCAACCGGCGGGCAACAGCCCACGCCGACCCCGCAGCCCGCCCCGGTGCAAGCGGACCCCGACGAGGGTGTAATCGGGGCACGACCCGGCGCGTCAACACCTACAGACGGTGCAAGCCAGGCCGGGCAGCACCCCCTCGGAATAGCCCAGCGGCATGACGGCCTTGTCTACGTGCCGAGCGGGTACAGTGCCGACCGGCCCGCGGGCCTGGTATTGTTGCTGCACGGGGCGGGCGGCAACGCTGAGCATGGTATCTCCTTGCTTCAGCCGCTGGCTGACGACGCCAACCTCATACTCGTTGCCCCTCAGTCGCGCGGTTCTACATGGGACGTAATCATGAGCGACTACGGCCCGGACGTCACCTACATCGACCAGGCCCTGTCGAAGACGTTCGGCCGCTATGCTGTAGACCCGGCACGCGTCGCGGTGGGCGGCTTCTCCGATGGAGCGTCTTACGCGCTGTCGCTGGGCCTCATCAACGGCGACCTCTTCACTCATGTGATCGCCTTCTCGCCCGGGTTCATGGCACCCACACGGCAACAAGGCAAACCGCTCATATACATCTCCCACGGTACCCGCGACGAGGTGCTACCGATTGACAGGTGCAGCAGGCGGATAGTCCCTCAGCTACAACGCCTCGGCTACGAGGTGAATTACCACGAATTCGATGGCCCACATACAGTGCCGGGGGACATCACTCGCGAAGCGGTGGGCTGGTTCACGCGCTAGGGGCTGTTGGGTACCAGCACACTGCCCCAACCCTGTTATTCTGAGCGCAGCGAAGAATCTCGTCCCCTACCGGGATGTTTCCTTTTTCTTGCGGCACACTGTGGCTGAAGGAAAGGGGTTACCATATACTGACGGACGAGATTCTTCGCTACGCTCAGAATGACCAGGGCGGGGCCGGGTTCTGCCATAACAACTCCATGCAAATTTGTCAGACTTCGGGCGCGGACGTTGACATCGGACCATCAACCAGCTATAATACGATGTTGGCTTCCGCCGACAACACACAAGAAAATAGCCAGAGACAGCAGGCGCGTCGAGTAGACGCTTAATATACCAGCCCGCCGAGGCAAGCAGAGCAACCCCATGAGCCACAATGTGGCCGCAAACGGGCGCGCACGTATGCTAAATGCATCCCCTGCCTCGCGAGTGTCTCCAGGCAAGGGGATTTTTGATTCTGTAAGTTGCAATCTAACATGAACCTAACATGAACCCAAATTGGGAGGAGGTGAGAAAAGAAAGCATGCCAACAGCACGCAAGAAAGAAACAGTCAAGGAGATGAACCAACTGTTCAACCGTAGCCAGGTGCTTATCTTCACCGATTATCGCGGCCTGCGCGTGTCGGACCTGAACAACCTGCGTCGCCTACTGCGCGACAAGGGCGTCGAGTACCACATCTCCAAGAACACGCTGACGACGCTGGCCGCCAGGCGCGCGGGTGTGGATGAAATGGGCACCCTGCTCGACGGCCCGACAGCCATCGCCTTTGTGGGCGACGACATTCCGGGCGCTGCCAAGGTGCTCCAGGACTTCGTCCGCACATCGAGGATCCTTACCATACGCGGTGGCCTGGCGGGCAAGCAGATATTGAACGCCGACCAGGTGAGCGATCTGACCAAGATTCTGCCCCGCGAACAGTACATCGCCAAGATCATGGGCTCGCTCAACATGCCGGTCACCAGCCTGGTGAGCGTACTCGCCAACACAATCCGTGGCGTCTTGAACGTATTGAACGCCCTCATCGACAAGCAGGGCGGTGCGACTGAGACGACTGACACCGCTGAGACGACTGAGACGGCGAACGCAGACGGTGCGGCCGAGTCGGCGGGCGACACAGCCCCCGAAGAGACTGCCGCCGCTGACGACGCTACCACGACCGAAGCTGCTGCCACCACGGAAGACGCCACGGCCACTGAGGACGGGGCAGGTACCGAGGACAGCACCGACGCAGGCAGCGACACCGAATCCGCCTAACACGACCATTTATCATTCCGGCTCGCATGGGCCGGGCAGCAACCAAAGACAAATAGCCAACTAAAGGAGACTGAACGAAAATGGCAACACTTACCCGCGAGGATATTCTCGACGCTATCAAGAGCATGACCGTGCTCGAGCTTTCGCAGCTCGTCAAGGACATGGAAGAGACCTTCGGCGTCAGCGCGGCTGCCCCCGTGATGATGGGCGGCGGCTTCGCTGCTGCTGGTGGTGACGGCGCAGGTGCCGCTACTGCCGAGCCTGTCGAGGAGCAGACCGAGTTCGACGTGATCCTCACCGACTTCGGCCCGAACAAGATCCAGGTCATCAAGGTCGTGCGAGAAATCACCGGCCTGGGCCTCAAGGAAGCCAAGGACCTGGTCGAGGGCGCACCGCAGCCTGTGAAGACCGGCGTCACCAAGGACGAGGCCGCTTCCCTCCGCGCCAGGCTCGAAGAGCAGGGTGCCAAGGCTGACGTCAAGTAGTTTCGGCTGTTCTAAGTGGTGGGGGCCACGGACATGGGCGTGCCAGGCGGCCTCTCATGTTTGTGGCCCCACTCCTTTAAGTAACAACATGCCAGAACCAGACATCACACCGGCAGACAACTTCCGAGACCGTGTATGGGCGTTCGTGCGCTCAGTGCCGGAGGGCCGGGTGGTAACTTACGGCCAGATTGCGGCCTACCTGGGGGTGCCCTTCGCCGCGCGTGCGGTAGGCTCGGTGCTGCACCACACGCCGTCGTCCGCCAGCGTGCCGTGCCAGCGGGTGGTGAACCGCTGGGGAAGGCTGGCCCCTGTCTACGGCTGGGGAGGCATGGAGCAGCACAGGCGGGAGCTTGAGGAGGAAGGCGTAGAGGTGCGACATGACTTCACAGTGAGCCTGGAACGATACCAGTGGTGGCCCGACCCCCTTGCCCCGACACCCGAGTCCGTATCTACTCAGCAATTCCCATGAGGCGACTCTTACTATAGGTCGAGTGCGAGCACGGCTGTGTCAAAGTAGGAGGGCAGCACACTTGCTCCCCTTTTGTCATTCTGAGCGCAGCGAAGAATCTCGTCCACTACCGGGATGTTTCACCTTTCCTAACAGAGATAGTGGCGGGAAGAAAGGGGCAACCATGTGCTGCGGGACGAGATTCTTCGCTACGCTCAGAATGACAACGCCCTCCCTTGGCCTCTACATTCGACTTTGACGCAGCCGTGGAGTACGGGGGGTTCGACTTGCAAAGGGTACGCGAGTTTGATATAATTGTTCGTGCTTGGGCGTGTAGCTCAGTTGGTTAGAGCGCAGTCCTGATAAGACTGAGGTCCCTGGTTCGAGACCAGGCTCGCCCACTTTTCCATTTTGGATTTTAGGTTTTGGATTTTGGATTGGGACGCCCTGATCTATTATCGGAAGCTGAGGTCCGTAAGTTACACCTGGCGCGTTCGTCTAGAGGCCCAGGACATCTCCCTTTCAAGGAGAAGATCAGGGGTTCGAATCCCCTACGCGCTACTGTTGAAGCTCTGCCTGGCAGGGCTTTTTCGTTTAATCCGCCGGGTTTTCTAAACGCCAAGACACCAAGACGCCAAGGACGCGCCAAGATAAATAAGATTGTTACACAAGCAAAAGGACCAAAGTACGATATCACGTACCTGGTCCTTCTTGTACTCTCTAAGCTCTACCTAATCTTGGCGTGGTCCTTGGCGTCTTGGCGTCTTGGCGTTCAGCTCCTTCAGAATGTTTCGCTGTAGCCCTGGAGCGGGTGCTGGTCCCAGAAGAAGTCCATAGTCCAGATCACATCTTGGTCGTTGAGCGGAGCGTAGTACTTGTAGAAGCTTGCCACGGCGAAGGGGTCTTCGTAGCTGATTCTGACCGCATGTAGCTCATCTACGTAGCTGCCCAGCCTTTCAATCGCCTCAATCGAAGCCACCGGCACGGCTACCAGGATGCGAGCAGGTTCCAGCTTGCGCACCGATATCACCGCCGCCATCATCGTATAGCCCGTGGTCAGCCCATCGTCCATGATGACTGCCGTCTTGCCGCGCAGGTCCGGGTAGGGACGGCCTCGCCTGTAAAGTTGCTGGCGGCGCTGGGCATCTGCCCACACAGGTATGGAAAGCTGTTCCACCTGCTCGTCGCTGAAGCCGATTTGCTTCACCAGATCGGTATTGACTACCAGCGTCCGGTCGGGGGTAAGCGCACCAACGCTATCCTCACCGCTAAGCCCAAGGCCGCCGGGCGCGGGTATCCTGCGCGATACGATAAGGTCCAGCGGCAAGTTAAGTTCGTTCGCCACCGCAGCAGCCGCGGGCACCCCACCCATTGGTAGCGCCAAGATAACCGGGTCTTGCCCACTGAGGAAGCGCGGCAGGTCTAAAGCCAACTGCCGACCCGCGTCAGTGCGGTCGTTAAAAGGTGCGACTGTGGTAGATTTGTTCATAATAGACAATATCGGCGGCTCGACGTTGAGCGCGAGAGTTACTGAGTGACTGCGATATTATACAGTAGACGATGGACGGTGTAGGAGTGGTTAGTGGTTAGTGGTTAGTGGTTAGTGGTCAGTGGTTAGTGGTCAGTGGTCAGTGGTTAGTACCCAACAACAATCCTTAATCTTGGCGGGTCCTTGGTGTCTTGGCGTCTTGGCGTTTTCGTCTCCTATCGTCCATCGTCTATCGTCCTTCGTCCGCTAGCTGAATACACGGGGGAGCCTGCGCATCCAGGTTGCGGGGATGATCGATTCGATGGCGTCGTCCACGGTGACAATGCCGAGGATGCGAGCTTCGGGGTCTATTACGGGCACGGCCAGCAGGTTGTACTTGGCAAGCGTGGCGGCCACATCCTCCTTCGAGTCGGTGACTTGCACGCTGATTACGGGGGCCACCATGAACTCGCTTACGGGCATGTCCGGCCCGGCCAGTATCAGCCGCCACAGAGAGATTACCCCCAGCAGGCGCTCCTCCGCGTCGGTGATGTACAGGTAGTGAATGCCTTCCGATTCCGGGTCGATCTGGCGCAGGTGCTCCAACGTACCGGCGGCGGTGAGGTCTACAGGTATGGTAATGAACTCGTTGGTCATGATGCCGCCCGCGCTGTCTTCCTGGTAGGCAAGCAGCTCGCGCACGTCCTCGGCTTCCTCCGCCTCCATACGGTTCAGCAGGTCGGCCGCGCGCGCCGGTGATATGTCGCCTAGGATGTCGGCGGCCTCGTCGGGGGGCATGGCGTCCAGGATGTCGGCGGCGCGCTCCGGCTCGATGCTCTCAATAGCGGCCGCCTGCCGCTCCGGGTCCATCTCGCTGAGCGTATCGGCGGCCGTCTCAGGGTCGAGCGTTGAGAGCACGTAGTCCTGCGCCTCCACGTCGAGCGCCTCCAGGATATCCGCGAGGTCGGCTTCGTGCAGCTTGGTGAGGTCGTTGCGGGCCACCTTGAGGGGTATGCCTGCCGGGCCTATCGCGGTGGGGTCCACCTGGTCCCACGGGATGGTGCCCGACGTATCGCGCAGGCCCAGCGTCTTCAGCACCCTGCCGAGGGGTCGCTCCAAGCCGATGCGGCGGGCCAGCCCTTCCGGGGTGGCATCCACCCCCACGAGCCGGAACTTGCCGGCAGTCCTGGCGAACTGCAAGTCGTTGACACGCACTACCCGCCTGCCGTTGATGTCGATGATCTGCCGGTCCAGCACCTTGCGCGCCAGCCCGATCTCGTCGCCGTTCGGCTCGTACACAGTGAGATCGCGCAGCTTGCCGCTCAAGAGTAACCCTTTACGGTCCATTTTCACCAGTTCTTGTGTGGAGATCAAGAACTCCTGGCCGTTGCGCAACAGGCCCAGGGCCACCACCTCCGGGAATCCCTCCGCCACGTTGACGTAAACGTCAACGCACTTGCCTAGTGGATCGCCCCTGCTATCAAATACGGTCCTGTTGATGAACTCACTCAGAAACGGCATCGCGGCTGCTCGCTGGAGATGGTGTAGTGTTCGTGCGCCCCGGCGGAGCGCTCCCTTCCTTGCCTTCCGACTGTTCCAACGCGCCCAACGAGCCCATAGCCGCCCACAGTAGCTCGTCCACGTTCATGTTGCCGCTCCGCATGAGCTGCGCAAGCAGACCAGGCACAAGCTCGCGCACGGTCGATTGCCTCTCTTCCTGGGACAGGCCGTCGAGGAAATGCTCCACCACATGTTCCATCAACCCAAGCCGCTCGGTAGCGGACATGCCGGAGATCATGTGTTGCACCACGTTTACTATCAATTCATGCCGCTCTTCGGGGGACATCCTATCCAAAGTCTTGATTACGGCGTCTTCGATAAAGCCCATTTGCGCTCCTCCTAGTCTGAACATGGGATTATAACACGCCTGAGAAGTAGTAGGGTATTAGGACATTTGGGGCCATTTGGGGGCTTCTGAGCGTCAGCCGCTCATAGGCCGTCCTAATCATTTAGGGTTATTTTCGGGGCCGTACTTACAGGCTAGCACAAGCAGGGGGGTAACAATAGGACAATAACCCCATTCCACAGGGGCTTGACACCCTTTACAATGCGGGTGGGTGACAAACCCAGAGCAATTATCCGGTAGTCTTTACAACCGAATTATCAAGGAAAAAGGCAAACCCGTCGAAAGGCGGGGACGCAAAGCCAATGGATCTAAAGCTCGAAAGAGCTAAGACAGCCAGGTTGCCCAGGATGTATCCAGTTCCACTTTTATCCGCTCTCGACGCGAATTGTGCGGCGTAAGCAACACGGAAACGGAAAGTCCTCGCACCTGCTGTCCCAACCAATATGTGAGGGACATTATGCAGGCAACAATCCACAACACCCCCAACAACGCGAAAGCCAACACGGCACGTACCCGCTTCCTGCGGACGGCAGGCGCGGTTCTCATGACCGGAGCCATAATGCTCCAGTCCATGTCGTTCGCCACCGCGGCGAGCACCCGCACCTCGGAAGTGCTGCCCGCGACCGGCGCACCCGTAGCCAGCCAGTACTTCAGCCCCACCGGCAAGTCGGTGCGCGGCACTTTCCTCAACACGTTCAACCGCTACGGCCTCGAAAGAATCGGGTACCCCTTGACCGAGGAGCGCGTGGAGAACGGCCAGGTCGTCCAGTACTTCGAGCGCGTACGTATGGAGTCGCACCCTGAGATGGCCTTCAGCCCGGTGCTGTTCAGCCGCCTCGGCGCCGACATGACCCAGGGCGTGCAGTTCGCCAAGGTAGCCCCCTTCAAGTCGTCCAAAACCCGCGCCTACTTCCCGGCCACGGGCCACTCGCTGGGCGGCGGCTTCTACACCTACTGGCAGCAGAACGGCGGCCTCGAGCTTTTCGGCCTGCCGCTATCGGAAGAGTTCAACGAGAACGGCCTGACCGTGCAGTGGTTCGAGCGAGCACGTTTTGAGTACCACCCGGAACTTGCCCGCACCGGCAAGGCAATCCAGCTCAGCCACCTGGGCAGCATAGCTTACGGCTCGCAGTCCAACCGCACCACTCCCGCCCCGGCACCCCCCGCACAGCAAGCACCCGCGTCGGTAAGCCTGGATGGGGCCGAGAGCTTCATAATGCAGGCGATCAACGAGCAGCGCGTAGCTGCCGGAGTGGCCCCCGTGAAGCTGCAAGCCGCGGTGACGGAGATATCCCGCTCTCGCAGCAACGACATGGCCGCACGCAACTACTTCAGCCACACTTCGCCCGATGGCAAGCAGTTCCTGGGCATGCTGGGCGAGTACAAGGTCGGCTACAAGTTCGCTGGCGAAATCCTGGCCCGCAACAACTACCCTGACGCCGAGGCCAGCCGGGTCGCGATAGAGAGCTACATGAGCAGCGCGGCGCACAAGGCGATATTGCTGGACGGCCGCTTCACCTCGGTGGGCGTGGGCCACGCGGTCGGCGCGGACGGCATGCACTACTACACGGTCATCTTCGTTCAGCAGTAGTTCTATAACATCCAATCAACGAAGGTCCAGGGTGGAGAGACGTAAGGTTACGTCTCTCCACTCTTCTTTGTCGCTCCAACCTACGAGGTGGCGAGCACGTTTGAAGTCCACGAGCAAGTTAAACCAAGAGGCGCAGCCTGTAATTACAAGCTACGCCTCTGGCCTTGTTGGGCTGCGTGTCACATCCGGGCGATTTACATCGAGCGCCGGGTGACCTGTCCCAATACATAGTCTTCGAGTTGCTGCCTCATCTCAACCGGCTTGTGCCGCCGGGCGTCCAGCTTGAGATTTGCCTCTGCTGAAGCTTCCTCTCTGCGCTTGTCGGTGGACATCTTAACAAGCTCTATCGCCAGCCAACGGCGGGGGCGGAATGGGTTCAGCGGTATGGCGAAGTGGAAGGAGCGTGAACGCCAGGTGTGGGTGTGTCTTCCGTATGCAAACATTATCTCCTCCGATCTCTACACTCATGATTCTGTCTGTATGCTCTTCATCCTCTCAACTCCTCAAGCATGTCACCTCGCCGGTATGCCGTATCTGACGTTGTGTTCTGCTCGCTATGTTGAACGGAGGCCTAAATTCGTTGCCGGGGCCGCTCCTTGCCCGGCTGCTCAGGGTTGCTCCAGGAAGCGGCGCAGGCCCTGCATAGTGTCCTCAACCTGGTCGAGGTTCAACCTGTACAGCTTGGCGGCACCATCGTAACGCCGCTCAGTAACGTAGCCGGTGGCACTCAACTGCCGCAGGTGCCGCGAA
The DNA here is from genome assembly GCA_036388595.1 of Chloroflexia bacterium. Lineage (GTDB taxonomy): Bacteria > Chloroflexota > Chloroflexia > QHBQ01 > JADMIH01 > JADMIH01. Next base: position 8,785 of record DASVRN010000299.1, on the reverse strand, counting down.
GCCTTGGGCTGGCTTAACCCCAACATCTTGATGATCTCCTGCGCGCCTAGCTCACCGTGGCGCTTCAGTAGCTCCAGAATTTGTAGGCTCATGTCGTCCGAGAGCGGCGCTAACCGCATCGCCAGCTCCGTTCTTGTCGGTACCCTGCCGCCGCTGGTGAAGTCCTGGGGAGCCCGCGCCCCGAAGATAACCCAGTTGGTCCGGCCATCCTCGCTGTCGTAGCGGCTCAAGTACGGCCCCTGGTGCGCGGACGGCACGAAGACGAGGGTGGTGCCCCACTCGGTCCAGCCCGCGCCGCTCATGTCGCGCCCGGTCACCTGCCGTATGACCTCCAGCGGAGTAAGCCCCTGGTAATCGCGCTCCGAGTGTGCGGCCACGGTCTGGCTCAGTTCTGGCAGCACCCGCCGCCACTCCGGCTCCAGCACGGTCTCCCACATAAGCCTCAGGTGGTCCACCACGAGCCGCCGCAAGCCCGGGGGGTCGTTCAGTAAAGCATGCACCTCCCGGTACAGGTCCAGGTCTAGAACGTGTTCGTCGTACTTCTTTGAGGCAAAGTAGTTGCGAAGGTGGTCGAGGAACGCCTCAACGTCGTCCAGGAGCGCCGGAGCTTCGGCGGGCGATTGCCCCTGACCCGCGCCAGGCAAAACCCATGACAGGGCGCGGTCCCTCAGGGCAGTGGGTTCCTCTGCTTCCAGGGCGTCTATGTAATCCGTGAATGCGGGCCAACTCTTGCGCGGCCATATACCCTTCCATAACCCCTCGAATAGTATGTCGTTGACCTGCCGCGTGCGATTAGGCAAGGCTGACGCCGTTTCCAGTACCCAGGAGGGCAAGCCCGACAGGTGTTTTATGCTCGACAGCGTGCTCAGGCTGTTGAAGTTGTTGATCGCAGGTTCGAGGGCTACCTGGACCGAGACCGTCTGTGGGTTGTAGATGACGTTGTCGGTGAACATGATTTCTCAATTATTCAATAATTTGAATTTCTATCAGCATTGTAGCACCGGAACCGAGGTGAGTCAATACATCTCAAGTATGAGTTCCGGGTAGCTGAGCAAAGTCCCACTGGCCTCACATGCCATCAGAAACGGTAGAGGCAAAGTTGGATAGGTGAGTCCTTCCCGGACCTTGTCATTCTGAACGCAGTGAAGAATCTCGTCCTCCACTAGGATGTCTCCCCTTTCTCATGGGAGAACAATGACATGTAGAAAGGTGTTGCTTCGGTTGTGTGGGACGAGATTCTTCGCTACGTTCAGAATGACTAAGGGAGGGGCTTTAGGTGCAAATATCAGGTCATGGACAGCCCTGGGTGTGCACGCCACTTGACCTTTCGCCTTACAGCGGGTATAATACTTATGTCGATAATATGCAGGCCAAACGCAAATATGCTTCTGCTTGAGCCCGGTCGTCCGAAGGCTCATTTTTTTATGCGGTTGTTTAGACGACCGGCACCGCGCACATATAAGGACTTTACAGTGACTTTCAAATCGTTCAATCTCGATCCGCGCATAGCGGCGGGTGTGCAGGCCCTTGGCTACGAGGTGCCCACCCCGATTCAAAATGAGGCTATTCCGCCCGTCATGCAGGGCCGCGACGTCATGGGTCTGGCCCAGACCGGCACCGGCAAGACCGCCGCTTTCGTGCTGCCCATCTTGCAGCGCCTCCTAGACGGCCCTCGCGGCCACGTACGCGCGCTCATTCTCGCTCCCACCAGGGAACTGGCCGAGCAGATAGACGAGGCTATCCGGTCGCTCGGTGTGAAGACCGGGATACGCAGCGTGACCCTCTACGGCGGCGTGAGCCTCCACCCTCAAATCCAGACGCTCCGCAGGGGAGTAGAAATCGTGGTGGCCTGCCCAGGCCGCCTGCTCGACCACCTCTCCCAGCGCACGCTCACTTTGCAGAACCTGGAAGTGCTCGTGCTCGACGAGGCCGACCACATGTTTGACATGGGCTTCCTGCCCGACGTTCGCCGGATACTGAAGCAGGTACCCATCGAGCGGCAGACGCTGATGTTCTCGGCCACCATGCCGGACGACATCCGCCGCCTCGCCAACGACGTGCTGCACAACCCGGTAACGGTGCAGGTGGGGCACAGCGCGCCCGTCGCCACGGTGTCGCACGCCCTCTACCCGGTGCCCGCTCACCTCAAGACCGACCTGCTGATGGAACTGCTCAAGCATACCGATACCGAGTCGGTGCTGATCTTCACCCGCACCAAGCACCGGGCCAAGCGGCTGGGCGAGAACCTGGAGAAGGCCGGCTACAACGCCACCTCGCTACAGGGCAACCTGTCGCAGAACCGCCGCCAGGCCGCCCTTGACGGCTTCCGCGACGGCAAGTACCAGATCATGGTCGCGACCGACATCGCGGCGCGCGGCATAGACGTGACGCGCATCTCTCACGTCATCAACTACGACATACCGAGCACCGCCGACGCGTACACGCACCGCATCGGGCGCACGGGCCGCGCCGCCAAGACTGGTGACGCCTTCACGCTCGTCTCGGAAGAGGATGCCGTGATGGTGCGCACCATCGAGCGAGTGCTTGGCGCGAAGGTCGAGCGGCGCACGGTGGCGGGCTTCGACTACCGCAAGGCTGCCCCGGCTAAGAGCAACGAGTTCGCCCGCGCACCCCGCGAGCCGCAGCGCCGCCGTCCCCAGCCCGCCGCTGAAGCGACAAGGCCCCAGTCCTCCAACTCAGGGGGGTCCTGGTCGGACTCGCGGCCAGCGCCGGAGCGACGTTCGCAGGGAGAGCAGCAGGAGAGGCCGCGTCGCTCAGACCAGGCCCCTACCAACTCAAGCTCCTCCGGCTTCCGTGGCCGCGACCAGCGCCGCTCTCGCAACGGCAACAGGGCTTCCGCCTAGTCGTTGGTTGGCGGCTGACTAGCAGCATAGATAAAAAGGTAGTGTCTAGGGAGTGATGCGTTTGACGCATCACTCCCTTTCGTTGCAGGTCACAAATTGGAGCAAGCTCTGATCTTCTATGCAACAGGACCAAAGCGACCCCCTGTCATCCTGAGCGCAGCGAAGGATCTCAGATGCTTCACTCGCACCGATCTTGGACGAGCAGGACAATGTTGCATAGCGTTCAACAGTATCGCTTTTCCATCTTCTTGAGATCCTTCGCTGCGCTCAGGATGACAGAGGGGGGCTTTGGTACCAGAAAGTCACCGAAGCAAATTTGCGTCTATGATGGTGGCGTGCCCGAAAAGCGTAATGGTGCAAGGAATGGATTTGGTACAATACGAGGTAGAGCACAAAAAATGAAGAGGGAGCAGAACGGTGTCTAACGGCATGCCGCACGGCGACAGGTACGAGGTCATCATAGTGGGCGGGGGGCACGCAGGTTGCGAGGCGGCCCTGGCTTCTGCGCGCATGGGGCACCGCACGCTGCTTATCACGCTCAACCTCGACACTATTGCGCTGATGCCGTGCAACCCCTCGGTGGGCGGCCCGGCGAAGGGGCACGTCGTGAGGGAGATTGACGCGCTCGGCGGCGAAATGGCCCGCAACACCGACCGCAACTCCCTGCAAGTGCGCATGCTCAACGCCAGCAAAGGCCCGGCAGTGCAGGTGCCGAGGGCGCAGTGCGATAAGAAGCTGTACGCCCTCTCCATGAAGACGGTGCTGGAGAGCACACCCAACCTGCACCTCAAGCAGGGCAGCGTCAACGGCCTCCTGCTCGAACCGCTCAACCCACAGGCCAATATTGAGCAGATTGCCCCAACGCTTGAACACGTCGCTGGTGCCGCGGACCGCGCTCTGGAGAACGGTAGCCGCCTCAAGGTAGTCGGCATCACCACGGCGACCGGGCGGGAGTACCGGGCCGGTTCCGTGGTGCTGACAACGGGCACCTTCCTGCGCGGGCGCATCATCTCCGGCGAGTTCAGCGCGTCCGCGGGCAGGGCGGGCGAGGCACCTTCGATGCAGCTATCCGGGGTGCTTGGCGAGTTGCAGATCCCCCTTATGCGCCTCAAGACGGGCACGCCGCCCCGCATCGACGCCCGTAGTATTGACTTCTCCCAGGTCGAGTTTCAGCCCGGCAGCGTGGAGCCTATCTACTTCAGCCACGAGCGCATTGAGGCCGACACGCTGGAGCCGCTGCCCGTGTACCCACAGCCGGACGTTACCTACTGGCGGCCCCAAATGGCCTGCTACATGGTGCACACAACACCCGAAACGCACGCCATCATACGCGAGAACCTGCATCGCTCTCCTATGTTCAACGGCGACATCGAGGGCGTAGGGCCACGCTATTGCCCCTCTATCGAGGACAAGATCAACAGGTTCGCGGACAAGACAAGCCACCAATTGTTCCTGGAGCCGGAGGGCTGGCGAACCAGTGAGGTATACGTGCAGGGTTGCAGCACTTCCTTGCCTGAGGACGTGCAGTGGCGGCTTATCCGCTCCATCCCCGCCCTGCGCGAGGCCGAGCTTACCCGCATTGGCTACGCGGTGGAGTACGATGCGGTGCCGCCCAGCGAAATCACCCCGTGGCTTGAGAGCAAGCGCGTGGCCGGGCTGTTCCTGGCGGGCCAAATCAACGGCACATCCGGCTACGAGGAGGCAGCGGGCCAGGGCATCATGGCGGGCATCAACGCGGGCCTTCACTGTCGGCGCATGGCTGGCGCTTCCAGCTACAACATGCCGCCGGTACAGGCACCGCAGAGCGCGGGCGAGCAGCTACAGATCGCCATTAGCGAAGCTGTGGACGCGATACGCGAGGCGAAGCCCCTGGTGCTGCCCCGCCACCTGGCTTATATAGGCGTGATGCTGGACGACCTCACCAGCATGGAGCACCGCGAGCCTTACCGCCTGATGACCTCCCGCGCCGAGTACCGCCTGCTCCTGCGTTCGGACAACGCCGACCTGCGCCTCACCGCCATCGGCCGCGCTTTGGGCCTCATCAGCGAGGAACGCTACGAAGGCCTCTTGAGCAAGGACGAAGTCATAGCGGACACTCTGAGAAAGATCAGTGAAGGCGTCATTACGGCTCCGGTCGCGGCCCGGATGCGTGAACAGGGATTTGAGCCTCCAGAGCAGGGACGGCACACGACCATGCTGGAATACCTGCGCCGCCCAACCACGGAGTACAAGGCCCTGGGCGCTCTCCTGCCCGCGCTGAACCTGTCGAACCCTCTCGTGGACGAAGCAGCACAGCAGGCGGGGATAGCGGCCAAGTACTCCGGCTACGTGGTGAAGCAAGAATCGGAGGTGGCCCGCACTCGCAAGCTTGAAGGCCGCGCAATACCACTCGATTTTCCTTACCTGGAGATCAGTGGCCTCAAGAGAGAGGCCCAGGAGAAGCTGGCCCGCTTCCGTCCGGCAACCGTGGGCCAGGCTTCGCGCATCGCGGGCGTCACTCCTTCCGATATCCACGTGTTGCTGGTCCACCTGCAACGGCTCGGTGAGACCGTCACCTCCTAGCGGCAGGTAGCGCACATGCCGCAGGGCGGCACTTCGTAGAGGCGAGGGTTTACAACCCTGGTGATGCGCCACCCCATAGGCGCAGGCTCTAGCTCGAAGTCATTGGTCACTCCCGCTGGAATAGCCCCGGCGAACTTGCCAACGTATGTAGGAGTGCCCGCTGTCACGTCACAGTAGACATTCTTGGGCCAGCCTTCGGGGTCGCCGGAGTGCAGGGCCAGGTCGGTGCGCATGCCGTACACCAGGCGGTAGAAGCGAATAACCGAGAGCTCCTCCCAGTCGAGATATAGGCTGGCGTTGGGGGCCGCCGAGTTCAGCATGGCGAGGGCCTGATCGCGCACCGCCGTCTGCTCGCTGAGGTCCAGGTTCGTGAAGCGTGTGCCCACCAGCGAAGTCACCACGGAGAGCAACACGACCCCCACAGCGGCCACGGTAGCCTGCACTAACACCCCATTAGTCCCGCGTCTACCCGAGTAGAGCAACACGTACAGCAGCCACCCCGCCCCGAACGACATGAACACACCCCATATCAGGTACGTCGGTATGAAGTAGAGGTAACCCACCAGCGAGTAGTTCATAGCGAACAGGAAATTGCCGACCAGCATGAGCGTCAGCAGCCCAGCCTCGGCCCACCGCAGCCGCCAGAGAGCAGCCAACCCCACAAGCCCGAGTACGATGCCCAGCGGCGTGTATTGGCCCGAAAGCTCACCTATGCCGAAGCCTATGCGGCCAAGCTGGGTCCCAAGGTCGGTGCCAAAGCCCATCACCTGGTTGTGGAACGGCCCGCCCGTGATGAGGCTGAAGAAGTCTTTCCAGGTGGTTGGGTTGCCCCAGTAGTAAGGTGAGCCAAAGACGAAGCGGTACACCAGGAAGAGCATTGGGCTGAACCCCATCCCGAAGGCAACCACACCCAATCCGCGACGCAGCCAGGGTCGCTTATCTTCCCCGCGACGATAACGCTCCACTTCCGCCAGCAGCAGGTAGAGTCCGTAGGCAGGGAGCAGCAGGTACGTCGTGCCATGATGCACCATGCTCAGGCCAATGAGGGTACAAGAGGCGAAGAACCAGGCCGCGCGTCCGGTGTTGCGCCAGCTAACCAGGCAAAATATGACGCTCCCCACCAGCAGGGCGTTGAGCGCATAGCTCCGCGCCACGAGTGACATAGACCACACCGTAGGAGCCACCGCGAAGAGGGCCGCACCCACGGCAGCGCACCACCACAGCCTCGACATACCAGCCAGCCTCAAAAGACGCACCGACATGGCGTATAGCAGCCCCACCGCCCCAGCCATATACGCCGCGGAGGAGAAGTTCACCCGGTAGGCCACATCACCCAAAGGCAACAAGGTAAAGAGCTTGCCCAGCAGGATATAGAGGGGATAGCCAGTCGGGTGGGGCACGCCCAGGATGGCCGCGCAGAACTGGAACTCAGCGTAGTCGCCAGGCATGACGGAAGGGGCTAGCGTGCGCACATACAGCCCGCCCGCGAACAGCACCAGGAGTCCACCTATAATGTAAGGCAGGTACGTAGCAAGGCTTGTCCGAGCCTGCTGGGTTTCCGCGTGCACCTGGTATTCAGGTGTGACCAGTTCTGCTTGCTGCATGGTAATAACAGCAATATATCACACGTTGTGGCGGGTTGAGAGGGGATGGGTAGGGTAGCGAGTTACTGCCCCCTAGAAAATCCCCTGTTGCACGGTACCGGCAGGCTCCCATGATGACGCCCGTCGATTGAAATCGAGGGCTACACCTTGCAAAGTCCCTACGAGACTGATTCATTTTACAGGGTCTGTGAGGATAGTCTGAGGTGTACCAGTCTGCCGTATGCAGACTTTGCCTTGTGTAGCCCTCGACTTCAATCAACGGGCGTCATCATGGGACCATGCGCGTATCGCACCCCACCACAGGACCAGTCTCCCGTTGTCTACACTTGCCGCGTGTGATATCATGCACGAGACATCCTGTGACCCAAATCCCGAAGAGAGGGCGCTTTTCAACTTTGCGCATCGGCATAATCAGCGACGTACACGGTAACTATGTTGCCCTGCGAGCCGTCATGGAGCACATGGGCAGCGTTGATGCGCTCTGGTGCCTGGGCGACCTGGTCGGCTACGGCCCGCAGCCCAACGAGGTAGTGGCCGCCGTGTCGCATTACCCGCACCTGTGCGTGCCCGGCAACCACGACTGGGGCATGCTGGGCCGCCTCGAACCGAGGGCCTTCAACCGCGACGCCCGCGCCCTGCTCGAATGGACCCGCGAAGCGCTGACCGAGGACCACGTGGCCTACCTCGAAGGTCTACCCCTCACCATGACCGTGCTCTCGTCCAGCATCACGCTGGTGCACGCCTCGCCCCGCGACCCCATGTGGGAGTACCTGCTCGACCTGTTCGATGCCGCCGAGTGCTTCCCCTTGTTCCAGTCGCGCTACTGCTTCGTGGGGCATACGCACGTGCCTCTCATCTTCCGCGATGTAGCAGGCGTGGTCAAAGCCCTGGTGCCCGAAGCCGGGGAGCCTATGCGGATCAACGTGCGGCCATACCGGCATGGCGAGAACGGCGACATGCACAACCCGCGCATGATAATCAACCCCGGCAGCGTCGGCCAGCCCCGCGATGGCGACCCCCGCTCCTCCTACATGGTCCTCACCGTCCCCGACGAAGACACCATAGACGGCTCAGCCACCCTGGTCCAGTACCGCGTCGAATACGCCGTACAAGAAACCCAGAACCTGATGAAAAGCCTCGGCTTCCCCCCGCGCATGATCGCTCGGCTAGAACTGGGCATCTAAGTGACGAGTGATGAGGACTGAGGACTGAGGACTGAGGACTGAGGACTGAGGACTGAGGACTGAGGGTCTAATAAGGTCCGATTAACTAGAAAGGTGGTTTGGTATATACACCAAACCACCTTTCTGCTTTCTACTCAGTCCTCAGTCCTCAGTCCTCAGTCCTCAGTCCTCAGTCCTCAGTCCTCAGTCCTCAGTCCTCAGTCCTCAGTCCTCAGTCCTCAGTCCTCACTCGTAAACGTATCGTTGAAGTGCTGCCAGATGCCGTCCTCATACATCATGCGGATTGTGCGGTCGCTGGTCCAGAGCGCCTTGCCGTGCTCGAACGGCTGCCACACGGCGTCCACGGTGGTCTCAGGCTCGGTAGCATAACCGATCTTCTGGCGCAAGGTGGGGTTGTTAGCCCAGATCTTGCCAAAGCCGCGCACCGGGGTGTAGCCTCCATCGGGCGTGCCACCCTCTACCGTCGGCACCGGCTCGCCCTCAACCCAGGTGTCCTTGAGCTCGAGCCAGGTCCCATACTGGTCGCGGGGGCCGCTCTGCAAGAACACGTATATGGACCGGGTACCGCCCC
>DASVRN010000298.1:0-2530 GCA_036388595.1 Chloroflexia bacterium | reverse complement strand
CTTACGAGTTCCGCTCACGGGCCAGGGACGGGGCGGGCAACGTGGAGCCGTGGCCGGACAAGGCGCAGGCTTACACAACAGTAGATATGCGCCCGCCCGCCCTCATCATCGACACGCCCGCACATGGCGCGCACGTGCAGCCCGGCCCGGTGCTGGTGAAGGGTAAGACGGAGCCGGGGGCCTTTGTAGCCGTCAACGACACACGCGCCCAAGAAGCCGGGGGTGTCTTCACCGCCACGGTACAGGCCGAGGGCCGGGACTTCATAATCCACGTCAGCGCTTCCGACGCCGCCGGGAACGTGTCGCGGCAGGAAGTGGTCGTACAAGCCGCTTCCCGCTTCAACGACGTGCCCCTCACCGACCCCGCCTCAGAGGCGATTGAGACCCTCAGCGACCAGGGCATCATAGCGGGCTACTCGGATGGCTCGTTCAGGCCGGGCGCAGAGGTTACGCGGGCGCAGTTTGCCAAGTTCCTGGCAGTCGTGATGAAATGGAACCTGATAAAGCCACCGGACGGCAGGTTCAGCGATGTACCGGCGGATAGCGCGCTTTACACCTATGTGGAGACTGCTGTGGCGCGGGGCTCGATGAAAGGCTATACCGACGGCACGTTCAAGCCGAACGAGGGCGTACTTCGGGCCGACGCTGTGAGGAACTGGGTGCAGGCCGCGGGCTGGAAGCCTGAATACGACTACTCCGGCATCTTCCTGGACGTACCCTCCGGCTACCCTGGCGCTGTCTACCTGGAGACTGCCTTCGCGCATGGCATCATCACGCCTGACGAGGAGGGCAATTTCCGGCCCACAGCCGAGATAACCCGCGCCGAGTTGAGCCAGATGGTCTACGAATACCTGAAGCAAACCAAGCAACTCGAACCCGGCAACCCCTCGATGGAGGACAGCCCCGAGTAAAGTCTACGGGGAAAAAGAAGCGCCTGATTGCGACCTGATAGTCGGGCCTTGTCATTTCGAACGTAGTGAGAAATCTCGCCCTCCGCCAGGATGTCACAACTTTCTTGTGGTCCGTGTTTGCTGAAGGAAAGTTGATGCTTGGGTGCTGGAGGACGAGATTTCTCACTACGTTCGAAATGACAAACAGGGGGCCATGTGCTCGTCTCCTCTTGCGGTGCTTTTTTGAGATAGGTTCAGTCATGTGAGAAGCCCCGTTGTCAGGTTAAATGTAAGACCCGTAGCACAGTACGCGCTACGGGTCTTTCTTGCTGTTGAGCCAGGTTGGTGCATGCGGCCCTGCTAGAACCCTCTGCCGAAGTACGCTCTCGCCAACATACTCTGAAGCAACTGGATGAGCAGGATTACTATGAGGGGTGAGAGGTCAATCGGGATAGGCAGGATGCGCATCAATACCGAGCGTATGGGTGCCAGTATCGGCTCCGTGAGGTCCAGCAAAATCTTCGTCCAGGGGTCCTTGCCTACCGGGTAGACCCAGGAGAGGAACGCCCGGATAATGATCGCCAGCATGACGATGGTTAGTAATGTATTCGCGATATCGTAAACAATCCTGCTCATTTATGGTGCTCCCATGTGCGGTATGTATTATATACGTGCTTCATCGATGATAGTTGCAAAACTGCCGGCATGACAAGGAGGTTGCAAAAGCTGCAACCTCCTTGTTACGTGTGCGGAACCAGATTTAGCTCTCGTCCTCGCTACCTTCAGCCGCGGCACCCTCGTCAGCGCCACCAGCCTCAGCATCGCCCTCGGCTGCCTCGCCTTCCTCAGGAGTTTCTTCCTCCTCCGCAGGCTCGAGCTGCATCTCGACCACGCGGGCTACCATGTCTTCGGTAGAAGTCAGGAGCGTCACGTTGGCGGGGATGGTGAGGTCGGACACATGGATCGACTTGCCTATCTCATCGAGGACGGTCATATCGACTTCGATGAGGGAGGGCAGGTCCATCGGCAATGCCCTTACGAGCACGTGGTCCAACTGGGACAGCAGTACGCCCTCATTGTTGGCAACGATGGGTGACTCGCCCACGTGTACCAGGGGCACGGTCGAAGTGATCTCCTCGCGGAGGTTCACCACCAGGAAGTCTACGTGGCGGACCGTGTGGGTCTGCGGGTTACGCTGCACCTGGTGAATGAACACCTTGCGCGCTTCAGTGCCCTCGCCCACCGATAGGTCTACCAGGCTGTTGCTGCCGGCGCGCAGGTACACGCGGTCGAACTCGCGCTGCGAAACCTGCACCGGCTGCGCCTCTACATTGTGGCCGTAGACCACGCCGGCGACCAGCCCCTCACGGTTCAGCTTGCGGCTGGCCTTCTTTAGTTGCTCACGTGGTTCTACGACCAGTGAATACGTCTTACCATCTGACATTAGAAAGAACAAACCTCCTCTAGTTCCGCACGCCGTATGTTCTAGTACTTGCTCTTGTCGATCAGCGACACCTGGGTCTCAGGGTCGAAAGCGTGCATCTTGTCCATGTTGAATGCCATCTCGTGTACGAACCCAGGCTCCACCTCGGTGCGGGCGTCCACGCGGGCTACGAACGACGTCTGGCCATTAAGCAGGT
>DASVRN010000297.1:0-5375 GCA_036388595.1 Chloroflexia bacterium | reverse complement strand
AGTGCTCTGCCGCCGCTGTGGGAGTGATAGTGCTCATGTCGATGTACAACAGGCCCTCGCATGCCGCCGCACTGAGGCCGCCGCTTCCAAAAAGGACCTCCTCCACCTGCGGCACGTCCGGCACCGAGGTAATAACCACCTCGCATTGCTCGGCCAACTGTGAAGGCCGTGTCAGGACGGTAGCGCCCAGTGCCGCCAGTTCCTCTGCGGGTGCGGTGTTGCGGTGCGGCACCACAGCGAGGTCGTACCCCTGTTGCAAGAGGCGCTTCGACATCGGTAGGCCCATCGCCCCCAGTCCGATCACACCAACCTTCTTGCTCATGCTACACAACCTCGACTATTTTTCACGGCTGACAGGGTCATGGCGTTACAGGCGTCAATAGCTCGCCCAGCGGCGGAGTGGGCGTGTCGGTCGGGACCGGGGCAGGCTCGGCAGTAAAAGTCTCCACCGGGGTGTCCGCAGGCACAGGGGTATCTAGGGGCAGGGGTGTATCCACAGGCACAGGCGTATCCGTACCCTCCGGGAGCGGAATAGTCAGCGGGGTTGGCGACTCTGTAGGCGTGGAAGTCGGTAGGCTCGTCGGCGTGCGGGTCGGCCGTGGAGTTGGCGACCAGAACGGCCGCGGCGTCACGGTCGATAGGGCGGCAATCGGTGTGAACGTAGCGAACGGTGTGGGGGTCGCGAACGGAGTCAGCGTGTTGGTGGGCGTGGGGGTTGGCGACGGCGTGCCGGGCGTGTTCGTAACCGTAGGTGTGTTGGTGGGTAACGGAGTAGGCGTTGAGGTGGGTATCGGCGTGCTCGAGGGACGAGGGGGTCGCGTGTTGACCGGGGTGCCCGGACCTACCGTCTCGTTGAGTTCCGGCAGTTCCTCCTCCTCAAAGCCCGGCGGCAGGGTGCCCAGCGGGGTCGGAGTAAAGAGGCTCCTGCGGGGGCCATCGTCGTTAACGGATACGTTGCATGCCCCGAGCAAGATCGTACATGCTATTGCGACGGGTACAAACCAGCAGGCGGCAATGAAGCGCCTTGCGGGGAAGGTGCTCAGGGTACGAGACTTCGACATATACAGGACTATAACATATGCTCCACGCACCTTCAATTTTCCCGGTTTCCCGCTGGCCTGCTTGCGTCCCACGTGGTAACATAGGTGCAGCCTCTCAACGACTGGAGACCTCATGCTGGCACGCGTTCGAGCCGCCGAGGGCCGCCCCACGGTCATAGGCGCGACTGCCCTCTTCCTGGCTTGGCTCTTAATCTACATGTCAACGACTTCACCCACGGTCAACTTCATCGACAGCGGCGAGCTAATCACGACCTTGTACGAACCTGGCATTGCGCATCCCCCCGGCTATCCTCTTTATGTGCTATTGGGATATGTAGCATCACACCTCCTGCCGGGTGAGGTGGCCTGGCGAGTCAACGCCTTCTCCGCGTTCTGGGGAGCGATGACCGTAATGGTGCTCTTCCTGCTGCTCCTGGAAGTCGGCGGACACATCAGGCGAACCGTGGCCGTGGTGGCCCAGGAACACCAGGGACGCGCCAGCAAGCGACAGAGGAAACAGGTTGGCAGGACAGAAGAGGCAGCCAGGACAACCGAAGGGACGGTTACCTCGCCGTGGCATGAGCTAATACTGCCGGGCTTGGTGGCTTCCCTGTTCGGCGCTTCAAGCAGTTTCTGGAGCCGCACGGCGCAAGCCAAGATGTACACTTTGCACTACTTCTTCGTAGTGTTCTTGTTCCTATCAGCTATGAGGTACAGGGCGGCCTATGAGCGGGCAGACCGTAACGCGACCCGGCGATGGCTGCTGGTAACCGCCATCGCCGGTGGCCTCTCGCTTACCAACCACATGATGACGATCCTGCTGGTACCCGGCATCCTGGTGGTCTTGCTGGCCGGTAGCGACTGGCGGTTGCGCCTGAAGGCATTGCTGAGCAACTGGTTCGTAGCGGTGCCTGCCGCGCTCCTACCGTTGCTGCTCTATTTGTACCTCCCGGTCCGCTCCTCCCAGTCCCCTGTGATGAACTGGGGCGCACCTACCACCTGGGATGACTTCTACAGGCACATTAGCGGCTGGCAGTATCGCGTCTACCTGTTCGGCACGGCGGGTGACAACCTGGAGCGGGTGGTGACCTACGCATCGCAGCAGTGGTTGCTGCTGACTCCACTTGTCGTACTCGCCGCGGCTGGCGGGGCGTACATGCTGGCGCGCGCTTCAATAAGCGTCTTTGCGGCATTCGCCACAACCGCCCTCGTGACCTTCGTCTTTTCGCTCGCGTATGGCATCTCGGAAATCGAGCCCTACATGGTGCCTTTCTACATCATGCTGTTAGTATGCCTTGGTGGAGGGATCGTGGCATGGTTCGTGGGCATACCAACCGACAGCAGGCAGATTCACCCTGAAGAACTGGTCGCTCGCCGCCGGAGGTGGCAGGTAACCGCTACGGCGGCAGTAGCGGCCCTAGTGTTGGTCTGCGGCGTCGTTCAGTACCCCCGGCAGAACCACCACGACGACAGGCTGGCGGAGCAGTTCGTAGAAAACGTCTTCGCCACCCTTCCGCAGAACAGCGTGCTCATCACCGACTACTGGGACTTCTACGCTCCCACCTATTACCTCCAGCAGGTAAAGGGCCTGCGCCCCGATATTGCCATCGTGGATAAGTCGCTTCTCCGCTACCCCTGGTACCTGGGCCAGCTTGAACGGCTGCACCCATTCTTGATGCAGAAATCACGTGACCTGGCGGGGCAATTCGCCTCTGAGCAGCGCAAATGGGTGAACGGGGAACCTTTCGACGCCGCACTGCTGGACCGCCTCTACTTTGACTTGCTCACTTCCTTCGTGGACAGGAACGCCGAAACGCACGCCGCCTTCTTGCTGATGGGGCCTCCATGCAACGAAGTGCCCGCTCCCAGTGGGTGCGAAAGTAATGCCATTGCCCCGGCTTACTCCCGGCAGCCGTACGGGCTGGCTAACCGCCTGGTGAAGCCGAGCGACCCCGCCCCTGCTCTGCCGCCCGAACCTGCTTATGCGCTCAGGGGCATCCTGGGCAGCCAGGTACCTATGGATGAGTTCGCCCGGAACAATTCTTTGGAGTATGCTCGTGCGTACCGGCGGCTGGCACGCCTTTACACGGCCGCGAACGACCTAGAGAGTGCGAACAGGATGCTCGAACGGGCGCTCGAGATTGAGGCGGCCCTGGGCTTCAGGTAACAAAACGGGCCTGTCGTTCCAGGCGACAGGCCCCGCGAAATCAGCACCATCAGGCGAGCGACATAATCTGCCTGTTCTTGAGCAGCACGAACGCAATTACTACCAGAGAGGTGACCGCGCCGACTAACAGCGCCATAGGTGCGCCAAAGTGGTCGGCAATGAGGCCCGCCTGTAGGTTGCCGAAGGGCGCCATGCCGATAAAGAGGAAGGCGAAGACGCCGTTGACCCGCCCGCGTAGCTCGTCCGGCACGTTCGTCTGCACCACCGTATTGATGGTTGCGTTGACGGCAATCATGGTCCAACCGATGCCGACCAGCATCGCCAGGGAGAGCAGGTAATTTGGCGATAGCGAGAAGATGGCAAGGAAGATAGGCAGCCCTATCGAGCCAATCAGCACCAGCCTCCCGCGTTTTACGGTGGACCTACCACTCTGGAAGGCAAGCCCAACCGCCCCAATCAAGGAGCCGATGCCTGAGAAGGCCATGAGCGTGCCGTAGCCGGTCTCGCCCACGTGTAGTATTGTGTCTGCAAAAATAGGCAGCAGCACGACGTAAGGGAAGGCAAAGACACTCACGACCGACACGATGATCATCAGTGGGCCGATTATCTTGTCCCCCGCCACGAAGCGCAGGCCATCGAGTATCTGCTTGCCTGACTTCGAGTCGGCCTTTTTCTTAGGCTCTCTTACGTCCATCTTGAACAGGCCGTACAGCACCGCCAGGTAGCTCAGGCCGTTCAGCAAGAAAGCCAATCCCGGACCCTGCAACGCCAACGCGACGGCACCGATGGCCGGTCCAAGCACGCGCGCCCCGTTGAAGATAGCCGAGTTGAGGGCGACGGCGTTCATCAGGTCTTCCTTGCCGTTCACCATCTCTACGGTGAAGGCCTGCCGCGTCGGCCCGTCAAAGGCGAACGCGGTACCCAGGACCACCGACACAGCGAGGATATGCCAGACCTCGACAGTGTTGGTAAACGTTAGCGCCGCGAGTATGAAGGCCATGACCATGGACACGACCTGCGTGACTATCACCAGCCTCCGCTTCGAGACGCTGTCGGCGATAGCTCCAGCCCACAGCGAGAGTAGCAACACCGGCACAGAGTTGGCGAAGCCCACCATGCCAAGCCAGAAGGGCGAGTGGGTTAGCTCCAGCACGAGCCAGCCGCGCGCCACCATCTGCATCCACGTGCCGACCAGCGACACCAGTTGACCGGTCCAGAAGAGCCTGAAGTTGCGGTGCCGAAGCGCGCGCATCCCCATTGGGAGGCGCACGTTCCAACCGAAGAGCGGTACCCACGGCTGCGGAGTCATGTTCGGCTGGGGGTTATCGGCGGCTACAGGCTCGGCCGTAGCGAGGCTAGTAAGCTCGCGCTCCACCGTAGACTTCGAGAGAGCATCGGCCTGCTTGCGGCCCTCGATTTTAGCTCTCTCTGAGGTAATTTGCATCGTCATCAGTTAGTGCACCTGTACTATGTCGTAGTTTCAGTGTGAATAGGTGCGATACCAAGAGCCTCTTCCAGTTCTCGGCGCTTTTCCTCGTATCGCAATCGGCGCGCCACCAGCTCGGTCCTTAGCTCCTCCATTTGCGACATCTTGGCCTCAATCAGCTCAAGCTGCGCGTCGGTTAGCCTGGTCGCATTGTCCAGCAGCGTGAGCCTGCGAGCCGCGTCGCCGGTGGCGCGGTACTCACTCCGTAGCTGCCCCAGGACCTCCTCGCCCTCCACAATCTTTCTGATCTCGGCCAGGGAGAAGCCGAGCAAGTTCTTGAGCCTGCTTATCTCCTTGAGCCTCTCTAGATCACCCGGGGAAAAGAGGCGAAAGTCGCCGTGCGTGCGGCTCGGGGGCGATAGGAGGCCCAGTTCTTCATAGTAGCGAATCGTACGATGGGTTAGCCCGGTGCGCTCCGCCGCCTCCCCTATGAGGAAGAACCGCTCGGAAGCACCGTCGATCTTAGGAGTCCGTGTCACCTTTTCGCCAGACTGTGAAGCAACCATGTTAGAATTATATCTAACTCTTACGTTTACGTCAAGATTAGTCGCAGTGAAGAAGAGATTCCACCCTCTGGCGCTACGATGGATTACCTGGACGCGTCGCATCGAAAGTGCCGACTCTAGGGCTGGTTAAGTATCCGGCCTCACCCACGATGGAGATCATATGCCTACAACTGTGG
>DASVRN010000296.1:0-7439 GCA_036388595.1 Chloroflexia bacterium | reverse complement strand
GAAAGGAGTATACGAGAGGTATTATGTCATGTCAATAGGTCGTAGGAGAAAAGTACTACTCCGGGCGCGACATTACGTCAATTTCAGTAGAGTGCAAGCACGTGCGCCGCGGGGTTATAATGTCAATATGCGCGTCGGGATCAATGCACACCTACTCTCCTTCAGCGGCAGCTACCGCCAGGCGGGGCTTAGCCGTTACATAGACGAACTGCTCTTCCAGCTACCAGCCGTCGCGCCCGACCTACAGTTCACAGGCTTCACCGGCAACGAGGCCCTGCCCGAAGCCGTGCAGGCACGGCGGCCCAAGAACCTCACCCTCGCCAGGAGCCGATTCCCCACGCAACGTGCCCCCGTTCGCATCGCCTGGGAGCAGCTTGTTCTCCCCGGCGCGGCCCTGCGGCACAAACTCGACCTGCTGCACTGCCCGGTGAACGTGCGGCCCGTTCTGTCCGCCTGCCCCACCGTGGTGACTATTCACGACCTGGTGTTCCTCCGCTCGCCCGAAAGCTTCCACCCGGCCAAGCGCCGCTACCTGAGCGCCATGACCGGGTGGTCGGCCCGCCACGCCGCCCACGTTATCGCCGTCTCGGAGTCCACCCGGCGGGACGTGATCGATCTGCTTGGCGTGCGCCCCGGCAAAGTGACCACCGTACACAACGGCGTTGGCGAACAGTTCAGGCCCGTGAGTGAAGCCGAGCGGCAGGCGTTCAGAGCGCAGCAGGGTATCACCGGGCGAATGCTGCTCTACGTGGGCACGCTTGAGCCACGCAAGAACCTCCCCATGCTGATTCGGGCCTTCGCGGCGCTGGCGGAGGACCCCGACATGCAGGACGTGAAGCTATACGTCGGCGGCAGCAAAGGGTGGTATTATGATGAGATATTCTCCACCGCCGAGCGCCTTGGCCTCACCCAATCGGGCCGCGTGATCTTCCTGGGCCGCGTGCCAGATGAGCAGCTACCCTTGTGGTATAATGTCGCCACCGCGGTCGCCTATCCTTCCTTATACGAGGGGTTTGGACTGCCTGCCCTCGAAGCCATGTCATGCGGTACACCGGTGCTGGCTTCCAACACGTCAGCATTGCCTGAGGTGGTGGGCGGTGGGGGCCTGCTGCTCGACCCCGGCGACGAAACAGCCTGGCTCGGCGCTATGCAGCGCGTCCTATCTAATGGGGAGTTGCGGGCAGAACTCGCCGCGATGGCACGGGAACAAGCGTCACGGTTCAGTTGGGACCGCTCGGCTCGTGAGACGGTGGCGGTGTATAGGCGGGTGCTCCAGAAGCGGGCGCAGAGACGTTCCGGGCAAGCGGGGGCGAGATAGCATTGATCAAGGGTGAGCTTCCAGCAGTCGCAGACCTCGACATCGTCAGCCACGGGGCCGAACAGACCCGGCGGCTCGGCACGCACCTGGGCAAATTCCTCCAGCCCGGCGACCTGCTCCTCCTCGAAGGCGATTTCGGCTCCGGCAAGACCACCTTCACTCAAGGCATAGCGCAGGGCCTGGGCATCGACGCCCGCTACGTCAACTCTCCCACCTTCACTCTCATCAACGAGTACGACGGCGAGCGGGCGCACCTGTCCCACATCGACCTCTACCGCCTTGAAGGAGACGAGCAAGTCGCCACGCTTGGCCTGGACGACTACCTGTCCGGCGACGGTGTAACGGTGATTGAGTGGCCGCTGGGGGCCGCTGCCTGGCTGCCCGACGAGTACATGGTGGTACGTTTCTGGCACCTGAGCGAGACTAAGCGCACCCTCCGCTTCTGGGCGCTCGGCGGGCGTTACCGGGAATTGGTCGAGCAGTTCAAGAAGGACGCATATGGCGCGTAGCCCAGGCATCTCACAGCCTATATTTCAGCTATTAAAGCGACTTTTCCCTCGTCGCAAGTGCTATTCACAGGTCCTATGATACTCGCCATTGACACATCGACCGACTACGCCAGCCTGGCCCTCTATTTGCCTGGCGCAGGTGTAATTGCGGAGCAGACCTGGCGCTCGGGCCGAGAGCAAACCACCCAGTTGCTCCCCAACGTGCAGCGGCTGATGTCGTTGGTGGGTGCGGAGATAGGCGGGCTGACGGGGGTAGCCGTCGCCACCGGGCCGGGGTCGTTCAGCGGGGTGCGCATCGGCATCAGCACCGCAAAGACCCTCGCCCACGCTCTAGATATCAAGCTGTGGGGGGTCCCCAGCCTGGACGTGCTCGCCTACTCGCAGGTAGCGGTCACCGCCGCCCAGGTTTGCGCGGTGCTGGCGTTCGGCAGGGGCCGCTACGGTTGGGCCGTCTACCGGACGCGGGGCGCGAGGTGGCAGCGGCTCACCGACTACGCCAATAACACCCTGCCGGAGCTTGCGGCTGTCGTCGCTGAGAGCGGCAGAGAAGCACGTATCGCCACCCTCTTCTGCGGGGAACTGGACTCGGCGGCCGCGGCTCAGATAAGCGGCATCATGGGCAATGACGCTTCGGTGGCCCCGGCAGCGGCCGGTCTGCGGCGGGCGGGGTACCTGGCCGAGCTTGCCCTCCAGCGCGCTGAGCGGGGAGAGGCCGACGACCCGGCTACTTTGCAGGCCATCTACTTGCAACCCAAAGCCGATTCCTGAACTGCCCCATGTGCAAAGCGTGTATACTTACAGGACAGAACGCGCCCGGTACCCATGCTCGATGAAGAGCACCTGCTGAGATAGTATGCCCTACATCCTGGAGTACATGACCTACGACGACATAGCCCAGGTCGCAGCCATCGAGCGGGTCTGCTTTACCATGCCCTGGCCCGTGTCGGCTTACAAGCGCGAACTGAAGACGCCCGAAACGAACCGCTACATCGTGGTGCGCTACCTGACGCCGGAGCAGGCGCGGGACGTCGGCCTACCTGAGCCGACGCCTTTCAACCTGACCCACCTCACCCATGCGCAGACGAATCCCGACGGCAGCGAAGCAGTTGCGCCCAGCAAGACGCACCATGCCAGCGGCCTCTCGCGGCTGACCTCACTGCTGCCCTGGCGCAAGAACGGCCATGCCGACGGCGAGGAAGATAGTACGCACAGGCGGTTCCCGGTGGTGGGCTACGCGGGCCTCTGGCTCATGGTGGACGAGGGGCACGTTACCACCATCGGCGTCCACCCCGACCACAGGGGCAAGGGCGCGGGTGAGCTGCTCTTCCTGGGGCTGGTGGACATAGCGGCGGAGATGAAGGCCGCGCGCGTCACCCTGGAAGTGCGCGTGTCGAACCTGCCAGCACAGGCGCTGTATCGTAAATATGGCCTGGAGATCGCCGGGGTCCGCAAGCGGTACTACAGCGACAACGGCGAAGACGCCTACATCATGTGGAGCGAGCCGGTAAGCTCCCCACACTTCGAGGAACGCATGGCCCGCCTGCGCGAAGAGCTAGCGGCCCGCCTCACGTCCAGCTTTTACTCTGACCTGCCGGCAGCTCGCCCGGTGGACCGCTCCCGACTCCAATAAGCATAAAACCTATGAACATCTTAGCTATCGAGACCTCATGCGATGAAACCTCCGTGGCGGTAGTCCGCAACGGCAGGCACATACTCGCTAACGTAATCGCCTCCCAGATCCCCCTGCACCAGAAGTACGGCGGGGTGGTGCCTGAGCTTGCTTCTCGCCAGCACGTAGTCACGATTGTGCCGGTGCTGGACGAGGCGATGCAGCGCGCACAGCTAGACTGGTCCGGGGTGGATGCCATCGCCGTTACTAAGGGGCCGGGTTTGTCCCCCGCCTTGCTGGTTGGCGTGAACGCGGCCAAGGCGTTAGCGTTCGCACGGCAGAAGCCCCTGCTGGGCGTGAACCACATGGAAGGCCATATATACTCTAACTGGCTCAGCCCCGAAGCGGCAGCGGGTGAAACCGTGCCGGAACCTCAGTTCCCGGTACTCAACCTGATCGTGTCGGGCGGGCACACCGAGCTTGTGCTCATGACCGGGCACGGACAGTACCAGATGCTCGGCAAGACCATAGACGACGCGGCGGGGGAGGCGTTCGACAAAGCGGCCCGAATCCTGGGACTGGGCTATCCCGGCGGACCTGCCATCCAACGGGCCTCAGAGGGGGGCGACCCTACTCGCTTCCAGTTGCCCCGTGCGTGGCTGAAGGGCACCTACGATTTCTCATTCAGCGGCCTCAAGACGGCCCTCCTCAGGAAGGTGCAGGAATACGGCGTAGTTATGAGCAAGCCCGCGCCCTGGCAGAGACAGGAAGCTGAAGGCGCGAACGGCCACACCTCGCCTGCCACAGCGATGCCTATCGTAGAGAGGGAGCTACCCGTGGCCGACCTCGCCGCGTCGTTCCAGGCTGCCGTGGTGGATGCGCTGGTCGAAAAGACGGCGGCTGCGGCGGCTGAGTACAACGCCCGGGAAGTGCTGGTAGCGGGAGGCGTGGCGGCGAATGCCCTGCTCCGGTCGCGACTCAAGGAGCGGCTGCCCATGCCCTTCCGCTACCCTCCTATAGTGCTTTGCACCGACAACGCAGCCATGATCGCGGCCGCCGCGCACTACCGCTACGAGGATTCGCTGCAACACGACCTGGCTATGGACATCGAGCCAAGCGCACGCTACGTATGACCGCTAATTTTACAGAAGAAACAAGGTCGGGTCAGAGACTCCGGCCTTGTTTCTATGCTATCGACTAGCAGCCCTCTCATAAAAAGCAGCCCCGAATACCATAACCAGAGTCGGCCCTTGTCATCCTGAGCGCAGCGAAGGATCTCAGATGCCGCACTTGCCGCGCTGTTCAACCTTACGCACCACTAGGCTTACGTTCAACCGTATCCCTACCCACCTTCTTGAGATCCTTCGCCACGCTCAGGATGACAGAGGGGAATATGGTCATGGTATGGGTAACTTACTTGCAAGATGCACCACTCAGGACGACACGGTAGGAGCCATGTGCTCTTCCCCGTTGCTTATTCGTGCGGTGACGTCTAGTGCTGTATCAGCGTCCGGCAGTTCATATCGCCGGGCGCGTCAATATGCATTATGTCAAGGACGGTGAGGCTCAGGTCGCACAAGCGGCCCCCGCTCCTTAGACGCGCCTGGCGCAGGTGGTTGCCCTGGGGTGCGACCAGGATGAAGGGCACAGGGTTCGTGGTGTGGAAGGTGTGAGGGCCGCTGTTATCGGGATCGACCATTAGCTCGGCGTTACCGTGGTCGGCAGTTATAAGCATCACGCCACCGGCGTCCCGCACCGCGCGGTAAACCTGCCCCAGGCAGCGGTCAACCGCCTCGCACGCCAACATGGTGGCATCCAGCTTCCCGCTGTGGCCGACCATATCGCCGTTCGCGAAGTTGGCTACGATGAAGTCGTACTCACCACTGGCGACGCGAGCGGTCAGCTCTTCGGCGATGCCGTAGGCGCTCATCTCGGGTTGGAGATCGTAAGTCGTCACCTTGGGCGAAGGTACGAGCACGCGGTCCTCGCCTGGAAACGGTGTCTCGGTACGCCCGTTGAAGAAGAACGTCACGTGGGCGTATTTCTCGGTCTCGGCGATGTGGAACTGCCGCAGACCCAGGTCACTCAGCACGCGGGCCAGGGGCACCTTGACTTCCATGGCCTGAAAGGCGACGTGCACGTCCAGGTCTTCCTCGTAGCGGGTCATGGTGACGTAGTACAGGTCAGATAGGCGACGTTCGCGCTCGAAGCCCTGGAACTCGGTGTCTGTAATAGCCCTCGTCAACTCGCGGCCCCTGTCGCTACGGAAGTTGAAGAAGATAACCCCGTCGCCATCTTGAATCGTGCTCGGATCTTCACCCTCTGAGGCTATTACCGAAGGCACAATGAACTCGTCGGTGACGCCCTCTTCGTATGAGGCCGCGAACACCTCCATAGGGTCGCTGAAGCGCCTGCCTTGCCCCAGTACGAGCGCGTTGTATGCCTTTTCGACTCGGTCCCAGCGCTTGTCGCGGTCCATCGCATAGTAGCGGCCCGATACGCTTCCCACCCGCCCCACGCCAGTCTCACGGAACTTATTGAGCACCGTTTGCATGTAACCCCGCCCACTTTGAGGCGGCGTATCTCGGCCGTCGGTGAAGGCGTGATAGATGACCTTGGCTACACCTCGCCGCTTTGCAAGTTCCAGCAGGGCGAACAGGTGCGCCCAGTGGCTGTGCACGCCACCCGGCCCAAGCAGCCCTAACAAGTGTAGCGTGGAGGCACGCGACTTCACGTGTTCGCAGGCAGCCACGAGTTCAGTGTTCTCATAGAAGGAGCCATCTTCTATGGACGTGTCGAGGCGTGTAAGGTCCTGGTAGACGATAAACCCCGCCCCCATGTTCTGATGGCCGACTTCAGAATTGCCCATCTGCCCGGTAGGCAGACCAACCGCGTGCTCGGAAGCGTAGAGGGCAGTGTGGGGGTACTCCGCCCATAGCCTATCCATGTTGGGCGTATCTGCCAATGCGATGGCGTTGTTCTCTTTTTCCTCGCGCAGTCCCCAACCATCGAGGATCACCAGCACCACCGGCCGCAGCCTTTCCGGGTTAGCATTGCTCATGGACGTTCACCTGTGGGTGTAATTTGAGGGGTGCGGCACGTTACACTGTCAGCATGACAGGCCAGACGCTCAGTCGCGCCAGCTTTTTTCCGTCTTGTACTCGTCCAGGTAGGGCTTGCAGGCGTCGCAGAGGGTGACCTCGGCCTGCCGCTTGTATATGCCCCTGCGCGTCCGGTACCTGTAGGTGTACCTATGCCTGCTGATGTGGCGCGGGCAGTATGAAGCGCCGCAACGCTCGCACCGCGCGTATAGCTCGCTGGTGCACTCGTGCCAGCCGCAAAGCCCATCGTTGTTGCGGGCCTCGGCGTTTACCCGGCGCTCGACCTCCGCGACCTGGGCGGCTTCATCGTGGAGCCTGCGGCGATATGAGGCGCTGCACAACCGGCACACAGACGCATCGACCTCGCCGTGCTGAGCGCAAAAGTGGCGGCTGCACATGATGCACTGGGCCGCGGGAGTCCGAAAGCATACCGTAATGGGACTTTCACAACGTAATGGCATAGGTTATCTTCTCGTGGGGAGTAACTCGTAACTCGTAACGCGTGACTCGTAACACGTAACACGTAAGGGCGGTAAATCAGGTGTTCTTCCGGGCCGCGTGTACGCAGCGGCTACATACATCCAAACAACAATGTAGTATGCCTAATTCCCGGCCATTGCGCAACACACCAGCCGCTGCAACAGTACAACCTTACGAGTTACGCGTTACGTGTTACTCCCCACGAGAAGCAACTATCTTACCAGTGTCTCGTGACCGTTGCGGGTGGGGAGCCTGTTGGTGCCGACGCGTTGCAGGTCGTAATCCCGGTACAGCTTGGGGAGCATGTCCTTGGGCGACCAGTCGTTCCAGGAGCCGTATTTGCCCTGGTACTCGCGCGCGGTCTCGCCAACCTCGTAGAAGAGAATCTGGGCTACTCTCAGGCCCACCGGGACGATAGCCAT
>DASVRN010000295.1:0-16339 GCA_036388595.1 Chloroflexia bacterium | reverse complement strand
GTGACACACTGCGAGTTGTTCGACACGATGAAGGCCCTCGTTGAGGCCACTTACGACTTCTTCCGCCGCCACAATCAAACTCCTGCTCTAGTACGCTCCATCATTGGCGCTACCCACTAATATTTATGTGCTTGCACTTAGAAGTAATCTCGTAAATAGGGATGACGAGATGAGCACATCAGCCCAGCCCTGTCATTCTGAACGCAGTGAAGAATCTCGTCCCTCTGCACCCAAGTACCACCATTCCTACAGCAACAGAGTCCCATAAGAAAGACGAAACATCCCGGTAGAGGACGAGATTCTTCGCTACGCTCAGAATGACAAGGTCTGACTTTGTCGTCAGTACTCCAGGCTGCTATTTGTGAGATGGCTTCTAGACAAAGTCGAAGGGCGGCTGCCGGACATGTACGTCAGGGCTTTGTAGCCGGTTGGGCGATCAGGCCCCTCTGCATGGCGTATACCACGGCCTGGGTGCGGTCGTTGGTCTGGAGCTTCTGGAAAATGGAGGTGATGTAGTTCTTGATCGTCTTCTCAGACAGGAAGAGCTTCTCGCCTATCTCGCGATTGCTGGCACCGCTGGCAATCAAGGCAAGGATATCCAGCTCCCGGTTGGTAAGTCCTTCAGGGTTGTGCTTCTGGGTCTGCTGCGATAGCTGCTTGAACTGCTCGAAGACTTTGCCGGTCATGGCAATGTCGAGTACGGAGCCACCGGCGGCCACGCTACGCAACGCCCTCATCACCTCCTGGCTGTCAGCGTCTTTGAGGACGTAACCACGAGCCCCGGCGATGATGGCCTTGAATACATGCTCGTCCTCACGGAACATAGTCAGTATGATAATGGCCTGGTCCGGACGCTTCATGAGGATCTGGCGGGTCGCTTCCACACCATCCGCACCCGGCATATTGATATCCATCAGGATAATATCCGGGTCCACCTGGCCTGCCAGTTCCTGCACCGCCAGGCCGTCATGCGCCTCTCCAACTACTTTTATGTCCGATTCCATCTCGAACAACATGCGAAGGCCCTGCCTGAACATCTTGTGGTCGTCGGCTATCAGCACTGTTATCATGGCTTCCTTCTTCCACCAGGTCCAACATGATGGGCCTTGGTTATATTGGACCTTGACCTCGTTAGACAAGTACAGCTTTACACGAGTCCATACTACTACAGTGTAGGGGCGAGTGCAATAAGTACCTGGTCGCGCCGCATCTCAGGACCATAGGCCCACCTGCGTATCTCGCGCGTGCGACCCAGGAGGTTGAGGTGCTAATTCGTAAGCCTCCCTCGCATTCGGACTGCTTTCCACAACCGCTTTAATCGCGGCGATCAATGTCTCGGCGGGTGCTCCACGTGATATGTAGACACGCTGGGCCTCGACCGGACGTCCAGGCTCCCATAGCACGCCAGGACTCACCCCACTCATTTTCGTAGAATCTGTAAGGTCTTCATCGGCGACCAACACCACTGAGGGCACAACATCGGGGCGGCCGCTTAACCCATCCTCATTCGCAATCAACTTGTCCCCGGGCTGCAATTCGCGAGACGTACGAGTACCCTCTACAAAATCGCTGGCGACCACGGCCACGTCAATCTCGCCTCCTCCCACGGCCACCCGGTACGCCGAGGGGGAGTCCACCACACCCACCAACTGCACATCTTCCTGGTCGCTAAGGTAGCGGGCGAGGGCCTGTCGGAACAGCTTGAACGGATCGGCCACGAGTACTTTCACACGAGTGGCGTCCTTCGACTGTCCGAACCTCCAGTTGTCCGCCGGTTGTAAGGCCGAAAGGAGGCTTTGCAGGTCGAGAGGGCGGTGCACGGCCGGGCCCTGTCTATCCACCGGATCGACCCACAATACAGGACCTTCGATTTCCTCCAGGGCGCCGACGGGCAATTTGTACGCGGCACGGCAGTCCACTACCGTCAAGTCGATTACCGCACCCGTTGCCGTGTCTTCGGTCCCGGCTTGCAGTTCCGGTGGAAACGCATCGGTAAGACCGGCAGTCCAGGGCACGAGATCCCAGCCCCACGGGTATGAGGCGAACCATAGCTCACGGAACAGCGCGGGGTCGTCCGAGAGCACCTGCAAGGTCCGCCGGGGCACCACATCTTCCAGCCCCGTCTCTATGAGCGGCCTGAGAAGACTAACCAGCCTGGGGTCAAACTGGGTGGACGCCCCCTTGTCTATCTCTGCGACTATCTCTGCTGCCGAAAGGGCCTGCCGGTAGGGGCGGTCGCTGGACATCGCGTCGAGAGAGTCGGCAAGGCTGAGGACCCTGGCGCCAACGGGTATCGCGTCACCGGCCAGGCCCATCGGGTAGCCACTACCGTCGTACCACTCGTGGTGTGACTGGGCGACTCTGACCACGCTCAACGGTATGGCCTGGGCCTTCAGCATCTGCGCGGATACCATCGAGTGCTTTGTGATGGCGTACCACTCGTCGCGGTCCAGCGGGCTGGCCTTGTCGAGTATCTCATTGGGTACCACCAACTTCCCAATATCGTGCAGCATCGCCCCGCAGTGCAGAGCCAACAGCGCTTCCGCACCCAGGCCCAGCCGCCTGCCGAACACTACTGCGTAGCGGGCCACCCGCCCCAGGTGCCGCCAGGTCCAATCGGACTGGGCTTGCAGGGAGAGCACGATCTCCACCATCGGCGCCAGCAGCCAACGATCATCCAGTCCATTCATAAATTCTTCCGGTGTTGAGTAAGTCATATCGGGATCAACTTTGCGTGTGAGTGCCGGGAGAGTATGACACGAACGGCTGGAGCGATGGCAATTCGGTACATGAGGAGTATAACCGAGGCAACAGGCGCAAGTAAGCGGAGTTAGTCACCCGTTCCCCTGCTACGGGTCCCTACCTGATAGGGACCTTAGTCCCGTGACCCGTATGATCCGGGAGTGGAGGGGTCCGATGTGCAACCCACTCTAAGCGGGGTGGCGGGGCACGCTGCTAGGGGCGACCGGCCGGCGGCAAAATTCGCGTAGTGCCCCAAGATCGGCGCTCTGGAAGTAGCTCGCGCCCGGCAACTTGCCGGTTGAGGGTGCGTCCAGCATGGCAAGCGGCGTATCCGTCGCTTCAACCGGAACACCGTCCAGCGCGCCCGGGAAGACGAGCACAGCGTCGGAATGCCGGACCAGGGCGTGAAGCTCCGGCGCACCGGGGGCGAGCGTGTGGCGTGTGTAGCCGCCGTCCAGGCCCCAGGTGTGTGCTGCCCCTACTTGTGACCTGACCAGCGCCACCAGGAAGCCGGCAGCCAGAGCACTTGCGACTTGTGTGGCGCTATCATGGGTGGGACCGGCGAGGACGAGCACGCGGTTCGGTAGGGCTTCGGCGGTGAGGCCGTAGAGGTCGAGCGCCGCGGCCATCTGGCGCGAGGCTGCGGCGTACTCGCTCCCGGCGAACTGAGGCTCCCACAAGCGGCCCAGCAGCGGGAGCACCTCACGGTCGGGCCTCACCCTCGCGGCCTGTATGCGACGGCGCTCCTCCATCAGCACGGGCAGCAGCGAGTTGAAGCGGTCGATGGCCGCCAGATGAGCCACGCTGACTCGTGGCAGACGTTCCACGTTGGCGGGATTGTCGTCCTTCGGCCCTCCCAGGTTGTAGTCCTCCCGCTGCAAAGCGTCACCCGCGGCGAGCAGCGCGCGCTTGTAGAGCAGCAATAGCGCCCCCGACAGCAGCCGCTCCATGTTGCCCGACTCGTAGTTCTTGAGGACCGTAGCCAGCGAGTTGCATTCCCAGAGAGTGTAGCGGCGGTGGGCGGGCTGGCGAGTGCCCGTAGCTCCACCTATATGCCTCACCACCGCATCGGGCGCGTACACCACCCGGTGGCCGAGCACCCATAGCCGCCACCCCAGGTCTACGTCCTCGAAGTAGGCGAAGAAGTTGGGGTCGAAGCCTCCAACGTCGAGAAAGGTGCGCCTGTGTACGAGCATCGCGCCGCCGGAGGCGAAGAGGATGGGACTACCCTTGCCAGGCGGCTGAGGAGCGTCGGGCCAGCCCCACACCGACCTGGGCCGCCCCACACCGAACAGGTTCGAGGATGCCCCGTTGAACTCGATCTCCTTGCCATCGCGCGACATGATCCGGGAAGCCACGCACACCGTGCCCGGCTCGGCATCGTCCAGGGCCTCAAACATTTGATTGAGCCACTGCGGGTCGGCCAGCGCATCATCGTTGAGGAAGGCCACGTAGTCGCCACTTGATTCGGCAGCGCCCCGGTTGCAGGCGGCCGCGAACCCGGTGTTCTGCTCCAGCCGCACGCAACGCACGCCTAGCTCCGGCATGTGCACGGCTCGGTAGGTGCCGTCGCCGGAGCCGTTGTCCACCACCGTAACCTCTAGCCTGTCCGCCGGGTAATCCATGTCGCGCACGGATCGCAGGCACTCGCGCAGGAGGGCCAGGTTATTGTACGTGGGGATGACCACCGACACGCTACGCACTCCTGGCGCGGTGCCGGGGGTCGGGGTTACGGCTGTGGGACTAGCGTTCACCGGTCACTCCGTTGTATTCGAGGCTCATGACCAGGTAGCCGGAGGCCGGGATACCATCGTCGTAGCGTTGGGCGCGCAGATCGCCTGGGCGGGCGTCAGCGCACAGGCTGATTGCGTCGCCGGGCACGCCATCAGGCGACTCCGCCACGAAATAGAAGGAGCGTCCTGCCGAGTCGGGGATGGGCGGGAAGCGGAGGGCGAGCAGTTGGCCTTGGGACAGGTTGTGAGTGGGAATCTCGATGTGGAACAGATCGGTGGAGGCCCCCGGATTGTCTCGCAGCCGCAAGAACAGACGCGAGGTGTTGCGCCTGCCGAACGTCTCCACCCGCACCCGGACACCCGATAGGCCGTTCTCCACCACGTAGAACCGTTGCCCCAGGCTGTGACCGGCCACAAGCTCAGGAAGTTGCACCTGCCCGCCAAGCGGCGCGCCGAGTGCCCCCTTTACGCCCCTCAGGACGTCGTTCGCCCTGGCCCTCACCTGCGCGGGGACGGTGCGCCGCCGGTCGTGCGCGGCTTGCAGCTTTTGAGCGACTTGAGGCTGGGAAGGCTCCAAACCATCGCCGGATGCTATACCCCCTGCGGTGACGTGGCGGCTCGGGTCTCTAGATGCGACGCGTTCGTCGCGGGGCGTGGTGCGGCTCATGCGGGCGTTACGAATGTAGGGGTCGCGTATGAAGCGGTCGAGCGCGTCCACCGTCAGGTCCCAGGTAAACCGCTCCCTCGCCAGGCGGGCCGCGTTTTCGCCACGTCTGCGGGCTTCAGAGGGGTCGGCCAGGATGCTGGCAACTACCGCGCGCAAGCCGTCCGGGTCGTCGTGCCGCACGATCCAACCCGCCTCGTGTTCGCGTATCACATTCGCTACCTCGCTGAAGGCAGCATGTATGACGGGCAGGCCGCACCATAGGTAATGCACCGTCCGGCTGGGAAAGGCCAACTGGCGCTCGGCGTTGGGCTGCATCACGTCCACGGCAACATGCGCATGGGTATAGCGTTCCACCAGCGCGTCGTGCGGCAGCAGTCCCGACATGCTCACGCTCGGCATGGTTGCGAGTTGGTCCACCAGCGGCCCGAAGCCGCCCGTATGCACCGCGTGGAATGGGTGCTTGCCGCCTATCACCTCAAGCCGCCCGCGCCCCTGCTCTTGTAGCTCGGAGGCGACGGCAAGCAGAGAGGGTGCTGGGTTCTGCCACGGTAGGAAAATGCCACCGTAGACGAAGCGCACCTCCTCGCCTGACCAGTCCTGCGGCCAGGCGTGCTGAGGCTGTTCTGGGTCGAGGGAATAGGGGATGACCTGTAGGAAGGTACCAATGTCGTCGGGGTGAACGCCCGCCTGCGCCAGCCAAGCGGTGAAGTAGTATCGCTGCCGCTCGCTGATGCAGGTGAAGAAGTCGGCACGTTCGAGAGCGGCCAGTTTCTCCTCGGCGTTGGCCCGTGCATCAAGGTGTTCCTGGTAGATGCGCTCCAGCAGGTGCGGCCCGGTGAGGTCGAGGGCCACTGGCACGTTGGCGCGCGGCAGCCAGGTCAGGTTCGGCCAGCCGCACGACACGATCACCTCCGGCGCGAGCGTATCCACCATGCTTTGCAGCGTCTCAGGGGTCCAGGCCCCGCGCACGTATTCGAGCGGCACCTGGCTCTCGCGCCCCTGTAGCGCGGCCCTGGGCATCGTGAAGCGCACCTTGTGCCCCCGGCTCTCCAGCCCCTTACCGAGCGCCCACGCCCGGATGCCGGAGCCGCTCGCGGGGATATCCCCAACAGGCAGCACGTCGGGGCTAATGAGCAGTACATTCTTGGGTTGGCCGTCCCAAAGTTGCTCTATACCGAACTCATGGAGCACCGCGTGGTGGGCCGCGGAGTATGGAGCGTCGGTCTCGTGGTTCAGCAGGTGCACTCGCCCCGGCTGGCCGAAGCGGGCGAAAAGCTCCTCGTCGGTGCGCCTGCGATTAGCCTGTACCCACTCCCGCTTGGGCGTCATCTTCTCGATTGTGGCGCGGAACTCGTCGGCGGCCAGAAGGGTCGCGACCGCGTTCCTATGCACGTTGTCTGTACCCGACTCCACGGACTGAGTAGGGCGGGCTTGGGTGAAGTCGTAGTCATTCAGTTGCACGCCGCCCAGTTCCGCGAATCGTACGATGCGCTGGCCCAGGAGCAGGAGGGCGGCGGGGAGGATTTTGTCCAGGTTGGGCTGCTCGTAGTTCTTGTAGATCGTGTAGAGGGCGTTGCGCTCGTAGATCACTTGCCAGCGGTGATTGCCCACGTCGGTGGCGGTGCCGTGATGCCGGTGGTAGGTGACGGCGGTCGGCGTAAGGGTGATGCGATGGCCCATGAGCCACAGCCGCCAACCCAGGTCAACGTCCTCGAAGAAGGCGAAGTAATCAGGGTCGAAGCCGCCAACGTGCAGGAAGACCTCGCGACGTATGAGCATCGAGCCACCGCACGCGAAGAGTAGCTCCCGCGCTTCGGGGTGAACGGCGTCCACGGGCAGGCCATACGAAGGCTGGAACCCGAAGCCGTGAAAGTTGACCGAGCCTGAGTAGAAGTCAATCTTCTTGCCCTCCCAGTCGAGCATGAGGGAGGAGGTACACACCACGCCCTGCTCTACCCCCGCAACGAGGCTGTTTACCAGTTCGGTAAGCCAATTTGGCTCAACCCGCGTGTCGTTGTTGAGAAAGGCGACGTACTCACCGGCCGCCCGTTCAGCCCCGAAGTTGTTCCCCGCCGCGAAGCCCAGGTTCGACCCGGTCTCCACCAGCCGCACAGTAGGGAAGCGCGCGCGCATGAACTCCAACGAGCCGTCGGAAGAGCCGTTGTCCACCAGCATCAACTCCAGCCGGTCCTTTGGATAGTCAAGCGACATGAGCGACGTGAAGCAGGTCTCCAGGTGCCGCAAGCCGTTGTAGTTGAGCACTACGACAGTTACCGTCGGGATTTTGGACTTTGGATTTTGGATTTTGGATTGTTCGGGGGAAGAAGATGCATTGTGCCCAAAGACAGGCGCGTTGCTCTCCGGCTGGACGGAAGGAGATGTACCGGGGGGCATGTAATCGGGAGGGTGGTTCAAGCTTTAGAGCACCTTGCAAGCGAAATAGTCACGACGAAGCCATCAAATCCAAAATCCAAAACCTAAAATCCAAAATCAAATATCCGCCCTCATTTCCCCAGCAGGCGTGAGACGCGGCGGGTCAGACGAAGCACGCGACCCTGCTCGATGCCCTGTAGTAGCCTCTCAAGGTAGAGGATATGCTCGTCCTTGGTGCGTAGCTCGTTGGTGAGGCGGGACTCAAGATTGGCGATGTGCTGGTCTTTGGACGCTAGCTCGCGGTTCATCTCGTCCATCTGTTGAAGGTCGTGATGGGCGCGGTCGAGTTGCAAATCAAGCACGGCCAGGCGCTGCTCCATACCCGCTATGTGGCGGTCGCGCGCCTCGAGTTGTTGGCGCAGCAGGCGGTCCTCGTGGTTGGCGGTCTTGAGGTCCAGCAGCGTCATGAGTACCTGGGTGAGTTGCAGGCGCATGGTAGTCGATGTGTCGGTGCTTGTCACGGGCGGGTAGGCTGCCTGGATGCGCTCAAGCGCCGGTTCGAGGCCCGGACGCACGGCCACGACCACCCCACGGTACGCGGGCGCGGTGCGGTCCGAGTCGGAGAACGTCAGGTTGTAGAAGCGGTCCAGGGTGCGCTCGAAGCCTGTGGCCTTCTCGTCTCGGAGCGAGATCAGGTAGTGCTTGGCGATCATCATCAGCAGCCAGTTGTAGACGTTGGCCGCCGGGAAGGAATGGGTGCGCCAACCGTTGCGCTCAAACGCGTCGCCCGTCGAAGAGAAATCGGGCAGACCGAAGTCGCGGTGCTCCCTTAGCTGCTCTTGTTGGGCGTCCAATATCCAGCGTATATATTCGTCCAGAGTCTCCTCGGCTACGTCCGCCTCCACCGATTGCACGGGGTTAATCAAGACGCAGGCATGGCGGGCCACCCGCATCATCTCGGTGAGAAAGCGGTCGCGAGCGGTGTTTGGGATGTGCTCCAGGGTGTCGAGGGCCGTCACGATGTCGAACGAGTGGTCGGAGTACGGCAGGTCCATGCCCGAACCCTGAGTGTAGTTGGGGATGGAGCCATCAGCCGGGACTACGTCGAGCACGTGCACGTCAAAGTAGACGGGGCTGACAAAATGGTGCAGCACGCCTGGGTAGCCGCCTACGTCGAGTATTTGGGATTTGGGATTTGGGATTTCGGTTTGGTTGGGAGCCTGGGAAATACCGGAGATGGAGTCTGGTGGCGTGGGGTTGCCGAAGCTCGCATCGGCCATGCCCTCAAGGAGGATGGTGAGCACGTTTTGGGCGATGCGCATGCGGCCATACTGGTCGAAGGGTAGGGAAAGTAGGTCGCCCTCGCGGGGGGCAAGGCTAGCCTCGAAATCCTGTCTCTGCAAGGCCGGGACTGCTCCAATCTGGGGTCTGCGTTCTGCGGGGTAGTATAACATGTGAAACGTGAAACGTGAAACGTGATGGGGTTTGGGAACGTTAAGGGTGTGAGACGATGTGGAGGTGGTTGGTGCTGCGGAAATTGTGGGTGGTGTTGGTGGTCACGGCGACGGTGTATCCTGTCGCGCTGTTGCTGTTGACGGCGGTACACGCCATGTTGCCTCAACGTGGGGGCGTGCTTGCGCTCACCCAGATATTCGCGCCCTACCTGTTCCTGCCGCTGCTTCCACTGCTGCCGTTCGCGTTCTTGAGGGGAGCAGTGATCCTGCGGGTGGCCCTACTGCTTTGCTTGGTGGTCTTTGGCCTGCGTTTCATGCCCCGGTTGGCCTCGCCTGTAGTGGAACCTACGCCCGGTGCGATGCAGTTTACGGCCCTCAGCTGGAACGTGGAAGTTGGAGGGGACCCGGCCTCCATTCGGGAGATGCTCTTAGCAAAGCAGCCCGACATTGCCGCGTTCCAGGAGATCGATTGGCTGCCACTACAGCGCGACCCGGAGCTGCTGAGGCTCTACCCGCATTTCTTTGTACAGCCGCCCTACGATGCTACGTCCGGTATGGTGCTCTTGAGCAAGTTTCCCATGTTGGAGGCAGGCGTTCCCAAGCTTGATCCATCATTGTGGGAGCGCCCAAGGATGTTGCAGGCGAAGCTGGATGTAGGCGGGCGGGTGCTCAACGTGGTGGTCGTGCACCCCGCACCGGCGGGAAGGCGTTGCCGCCTTCCTCTATGTTACGACTCCGTCTTGCGGGATGCGAGGTTGGCCGCCATACGCGCCTACATCGAGCCTGCCATGCTTAGGGATGAGGCAGTACTCCTTGTGGGAGACTTCAACACCACTGAGCGCGAGCCTGGTTATTGGGACGTGTCACGCGGGTTGCAGGATAGCTTCAAGGCGGTAGGAGCGGGCGCAGGGGACACGTGGGGTCCTCGCTGGATAAGGGACCGGGGCGTGGCTTTACTGCGCATAGACTATATGTTTGCCGGACCAAAGATTCGCCCGCTACAGGTCGAGGTGGACTGCCAATTGAAGAGCAGCGACCATTGTGCGCTCATGGGCAAATTTGAGTTGCAATAGATGGACGCCATGGCTGCGGATGCACAAAGGGGGCACGACTGAGCGTGCCCCTTTCAACATTGCCAGTCCTCACCGGCCTATTTCAGACCACTACCGCTTGCTGAAGAAGGCCACCGGCGCGCCACGCTTGGCCTCCTGCTGGCGGTAGGCTACCACGCTCACCTGGGCGGCGAGGTTGCGAGCTACCTGCATGAAAGCCTCGGCTTCCGGTGTGCCGGGGGCGTCCACGACTACGGGGCGGCCTTCGTCGCCACCCTCCCGGATGCGCAGGTGCAGCGGGATTTCACCGAGGAACGGGACGCTATAGCGGGCTGCCGCTGCCTGCGCGCCGCCGTGCCCGAACAGGTCGGTGGGGTTCTGGCAGTGCGGGCAGACGAAGGTGCTCATGTTCTCCACGATGCCGAGCACCGGCACGTTTAGCTTCTTGAACATCATCAGCGCCTTGCCCGCGTCGAGCAGCGCCACGTCCTGCGGGGTGGACACCATGACCGAACCTGTAAGCGGCACCGACTGGGCGGTGGTGAGTTGCACATCGCCCGTGCCCGGCGGCATGTCCATCACCAGGTAGTCTAGCTCGCCCCACTCAACGTCATACATGAACTGGGTCAGCAGCTTGGTGAGCATTGGGCCGCGCCAGATGACCGGGCTATCGGCGTCGATGAAGAAGCCCATCGACATGATCTTGATGCCGTAGGCTTCCACCGGGGCAATTTTCTCGCCTACCTGCTGCGGCTTGGCCGAGGTGCCCATCATCAAGGGCACGTTGGGGCCGTATACGTCGGCGTCGAGCAGACCGATTCTCGCGCCGTCGCGTGCCAGGGCGAGGGCAAGATTGACCGCCACGGTGCTCTTGCCAACGCCACCCTTGCCGGAGCCTACCGCCACGATGTTGCGAACGCCGGGTATGCCCTGCCGCTCGGTCATAATGCCCTGCCGCACCCGGGAGGTCATGTTCGCGCTCACGTCACGCACGCCCGGTATGGCGGACACCACCGACTCGGACTGCTGCTTCAGTTGCTCCTTGACGGGGCAGGCAGGGGTGGTGAGCACGACGTTGAAGGAGACGTTATTGCGGTCGTCTATGTTGAGTTCTTCTATGAAGCCGAGCGATACGATGTCGCGCCCGAGGTCCGGGTCTTTGACGATGCTTAGCGCCTGTAACACCTGCTCTTTAGTAACTGGCATGGGGGCGTCCTTTCGATTTTGAATTTTAGAATTCGGGTTTTGGATTGTTTGGTTTGTGATGTAATTGTGCAGAATTGCGCAAAGTATGCGCTATCGTAATGGTACTTGCTTTGCTACTCTATGTCAATGAGTTAGGCTTGGCTTTGCGCTGGGACAAGCGCAGGTGATTTACCTCGAAAACCCGCTCACATGACTGCCGGTAAGGCGGGTGCTATACCTGCGACCCACTGAGTACCTCCAAGCCGCAAGTGCAGGACCAGGCTCCCCCTGTCGTTTCGAACGCAGTGAGAAATCTCGTCCGACTGCACCCAAAGTAGCGCAATTGCCAGGACCGATAGCTAGTAACCGACAGGTAGCATATGAAAGAGGAAACATCTCGGTGGAGGACGAGATTTCTCACTGCGTTCGAAATGACAGGGCGGGGCTTTGGTTCCAAACACCGCCCATCGGGGAGGAAAGTACCTGGACAGCGAGGTCCGTTCCCGCGCCCTCGTGACTGAAGAAAAACCCGACGTCGTCTTACACAAGAATTGACACACAGGGGCCAGTGCCCTATAAACGAGCCATATGACTTCCAATGAATCTGCTGGTGAAGCTGCTGGCGTCGTACTCAATAGAAGTGTGTCTAACTCGCGCACTCGTTGGGCGCTTCAATTGCTTGGCCCGCCCGCGCTCTTCTTGCTGCTTAGTGCATTGTTCTTGTGGCGGCCCATAGTCACCGGGCAGGTCTATTTGCCCACCGACCTGAGCTACAAATACGACTACATGTGGATAGGGCACGAACCTCCGGCCGGGACGAAGATAGACCAGAACCACACCGTTTCCGATGTGTCCGACTACTTCTATCCCGCCGTCACTTACGCTATCGAGCGGCTGCGTACCGGGAACTTCCCCCTGTGGAACCCCTACAGCCTGACCGGCACCCCCTTTTTCGCGGCGGGCCAGCCAGCGGTGCTCGACCCTGTGAACCTCGTGGCTTTCATGGCGGGACCATATGACTACTGGACCTGGGCGGCCTGGCTGAGGCTGGCGCTGCTTGGCTATACCACCTACGGGTTCATGCGCGCGCTCGGCAGGAACGCGGCAGCGGGTGTCGCAGCGGGCGTGGTCTTTATGTTGTGCGGGTTCGCAGTCGTGTGGCTCAACTACGCGATTACCTGGTCGCTTGCCTGGATGCCCGCGCTGTTCTGGACGAGCACCAGACTGTTGCAAACAGGGCGGCTGCCGTGGGTAGGGCTTACCGCAGTGGCGATGGGTGCGTTACTCCTCGGCGGGCACCCCGAAACGCAGTTCTTGTGCGGCCTGCTGTGGGCGGCTTACATCGCGTATGCCCTGTTCGTTTTCAGGTCCGGTTCGAGGCAACGGCTGGCGGGACTTGGGCAGGTCGTCACAGCCGGGGCGCTGGGCCTGGGTATTGGCGCGGTGCAGTTCGCACCCACGCTCGACTTCATGTTCTCCAGCGGGGCGTTTGGCGCTCGTGCCGCCGAGATCCAGCCCTTCAACCTGGGCGAAACGGGACTTCGCTTCCTGAGCCAGCTATTCCCCAATTGGACGGGCACGCCGCTGGCCGACACCTACTGGGTACGGCCCGAACTGACCAACTTCAACGAACAGACCGGCTATATAGGCATGCTAGCCATCGGACTGGGCGTGTTGGGCGCAGTGTCGATGTGGCGGCGGGACCGTCTTGTGCCTTTCTTCGCAGTGTGTTCGGTGGTCGGCCTGCTGCTGGCGATACGCGCGCCCGGTTTCCACCTTGTGAAGGCTCTGCCGATACTGAGCGCGGGCCATGGGGTGCGCTGGCTGATTGTCATGTCATTCTTCGGCGCGGTGCTGGCCGGGTACGGTGTCGAGGCCTTGATGAAGCAGTCGCCGGGGTCCCGCAGGCTGAGGGATGGCGGGTTGTGGCTGGCGAGTGGCGCGCTGGCAGGGTTTGGTGTCATGCTGGCGATCTACCTGGGCATACGAGACCTGAGTTGGGACCGCGCCTGGAGTCCGATGCTCAGCCACGTAGACATGGCGCGCCTCCTCTATCCCGCGCAACTGGCTAACAACTGGCCGCTGGTCTTCATGGGGCTGGGGGCGCTGGTGGTACTCGCCCGGTGGAGGGACCTGATACCGGCTGCTGCTACGCCCGTACTCCTCGTGGCCCTGCTCTACGCCGACCTCTGGACCTTCGGCCACGGCTATAACCCCACCACGCCCCGCGAGGCCATAATGCCACCCACGCAGGTGACAAAGTACCTGACCGAGCATGCCGGCCACGACCGCATGGTGGGCACTATCAACCTGCTGCGCCCCAATGTCGCCATGCTGTTCGGCCTGCGCGACCTCCGTGGGTACGAGCCAATCGTGGACGGCACCTTCGCGCGACTCTACGAGGACTTCTACCACCAGCTGCGCACCCCGGTATTTGACGTGCAGCGCAAACAGGACCTCGAGCTTACCGCGATTGAGCAGCGCCAGTTGAACATAGCGGGCGTGCGCTACATCGCCACGGTGCGCAAGCCCAGGGTAGACGGCAGCGCCAGGCCCTACACTTTCATCCTCCAGGAGCAACGCGCCGCGCTATACGAAAACCTTGAGGCTTTCCCCCGCGCCTACGTGGTATTCGGCTCCCACGTTGTATCCGACACGAACGAAGCCACGGCGGTGTTGAGGTCGCCCGAATTGGACCCTGGCCGCACCGTCGTCCTGGATGCGGGCGAGGACGTAGCTGCTCCACCGGACCTTAATAGTACCACCGCCCCTGTCACGTGGCTGGTTGACGAACCGGAGCGGGTCGAGGTGGTAGCCTCGCTACCGCAAGCTGGCTGGCTGGTGCTCAGCGACAACTTCGCGCCCGGCTGGGAGGCGATGCAGGATGGCAACCCCACACCTATCCTGCGCGGCAACGTGGCCTTTCGAGCAGTTGCCGTACCGGCGGGTACGCACAACATCAGCTTTCACTACCGCCCTCGCGTTTTCTACATCGCCGCGACAGTTAGCACACTCTCCGCGACCACGGCGCTTGCCCTCGGCCTATTCTATCTGATACGACATCGCCCTCCCTCCAGAAATCCCTCCACTAACTAGAACCTATTTCACAATTGCGAATGAGGAGATGAGCACCCAAAGCCCCACATTGTCATTTCGAACGCAGTGAGAAATCTCGTCCCTCACCACCCAGGTATCACTTTTCTTTCAGCATCGTAGCACCGCAAGAAAGAGGAAACATCCCGGTGGAGGACGAGATTTCTCACTGCGTTCGAAATGACAATGTGGGACTTTGTCGCCAATATTCAGGGCTGCTATTTATGAGGCAGCTTCTACTAACCACTAACCACTAACCACTAACAACTAACCACTAACAACTAACCAACAATCACAGGCACTCGTTGTGCTATACTCGTGATTGGCCCCGCTCACACGCACTACAGGGAGGAACGATTGGACCGCGACAAGATACAGGCCGCCGTGCGCATGATCCTGGAGGCCGTGGGCGAAGACCCCGAACGCGAGGGCCTACTCGAGACCCCACGCCGGGTTGCCGACCTTTACGAGGAGGTGTTCGCCGGCCTCACGATAGACCCAAGCGAGTACCTGGCGGTAGGCTTCGAGGAGTCGCACAAGGAGATGGTGGTGCTCAAGGACATCCCGTTCCAGTCCCTGTGCGAGCACCATTTACTTCCCTTTGTAGGGAGGGCGCACGTCGGCTACATCCCGGCCGGGCGCATCGTTGGGCTATCAAAGCTGGCGAGAGTGGTAGAGGGCTTCGCCCGCCGCCCGCAGTTGCAGGAGCGGCTCACCAGCCAGATAGCCGACACCATTGTGGACGCGATAAAGCCTGTGGGTGTGGGCGTGGTAATCGAGGCGCAGCACTACTGCATGATCATGCGGGGCGTGAAGAAGCCCGGCAGCACGATGGTGACGTCGGCTATGCGGGGCCTCTTCCGCAACAATCCACCTACCAGGGCCGAGTTCCTGGAATTCATCCGCAGCTCCAAGTAGGCTAGTCGAACGCCGGGACAGCCCCTATGTCAGACACACTAAGCATCATCCAGAACTGGGCCACTACCCTGCCGGGGCTTGAGTCAAACCAGCCGGAGGTCACGTTCAAGTACGAACGTGATGGCGTCCGCTCCTATACTCTGGTTGACGGCAGCAACCGACTGCGGCTCAAGCACTACCTTGACAGGCGGGGCGTGGGACCGTCTCTCCTGGAGCGAAGCGCACGTGACTTAGCCCAGGCAGAGGCAACCGCGTTGGAGTTGTATGCCGCCGAGGGGCTTGCGCCGGGGCTTGTTTGGTCCGGCGAGATGCCTGCCGAGCTAGGCGGCCACGGGGTCGTTTACAGACGTGTGGAGGGGCTTACCGCCGAGGCTGCCTACCTGACCGAAGCACACGCGGAGAGGCTTGCCCGCGCGCTTCACCAGGTGCATGGCCGCACATCGAGCACCAAACTCCTGGCCCCACAATCTCGCAACCTCGCGGGTTGGTGGAACCGGGTGCACGAGCAGTACCGCGACCTGCCACCCGAGTTCACGGCTGCGCTACCACCCGCATTAGAAGAATCGCTCGTGGGGTTGGTGCAGTCGGTGTCGGGCGACGCCAACGCCCACATCCGCTTCTGGCAGGGGGCATCGCTCGTCCCGGTACACGGCAACCTGACCATGCGCAACGTCATTTTTGAGGACCGCCGGGTGACGCTGGTGGACTGGCCGCGCTTCGGTCTGGGCGACCCGGCATACGAGCTAGCGAACGCAGTTTGGGAGATGTCA
Source organism: Chloroflexia bacterium (assembly GCA_036388595.1). Taxonomy (GTDB): domain Bacteria; phylum Chloroflexota; class Chloroflexia; order QHBQ01; family JADMIH01; genus JADMIH01. The sequence continues at coordinate 352 of DASVRN010000295.1, read as the reverse complement.
CTCTCCGGCAACGAGGCCCTGGTCGAGCACCTGGCGGGTCCATACCTGCAAAAAGCCGGGGATATAATGCTGGAGCGGAGGGTGCTTATCTACCGCCGCCTGCTGCCGTTCGGTCGTTTCCTTGACTTCCTGCACAGACACTGGCGCGGCGAGTCCCCGGTCTCTCACCGGGCGGACGACAGCAGCCGTTACCTCTCAGCCGCGATGACGGTGTATGGTTGGCAGCAGCAAACCGTGGATCAGACGGTGAGCCAATTCGACTCTTGGCTAACAACACAACAAAAAGGTGAGCCAAGTAACTAAGTCTTGCCTCACCGAAAGCTCCAAAGCGGAATTGGGCACCCAAGCCCCA
>DASVRN010000294.1:0-4153 GCA_036388595.1 Chloroflexia bacterium | reverse complement strand
AGTGTAGCCCCCGATTTCAATCGCGGGGCGTCACCTGGCACCATATGTGGCTTCCTACACGCATGTAGCCCTATTGCCTGACATTCCTTCATTAGCATGGTACTCAGGATGACAGGGGAGGTTTGGTTCCGCTATCCTACTTAGGCACACACGGAATTGTAACATCGACCCCTTTGCGCTTACCTGCTGATGCAGCTTATAATCTCACTACCCCTTCTCCTGGTGCGCGATGCAAACCATTACCGACCTCACACAAAGACAACCCACACCCGCCGTGCTCACCATAGGCTCGTTCGACGGCGTGCACCTGGGCCACCAGGCGCTCATAGCCGGCGTGGTGGAGAGCGCCCGCGCCCGTAACGTGGCAGCCGTGGCCCTCACCTTCGAGCCTTCCCCACGCGAAGTGCTGCGGCCCGAACTGCCTCTCTTCTACCTCACGCGACTGCCGCAGAAGCTGGAACTGCTGGACAGCCTCGGCCTCGACGAGACTATAGTGGTGCCCTTCACCCAAGAGCTATCGCGAGTACAGGCCCCCGACTTCATCGCGTGGCTGCGCCAATATCTGCCCTTCGTGGAGATGTGGGAGGGAGAGGGTTTCGCGCTGGGCCACGGCCGCACCGGCAACACCGGCGTGCTGGCCCGGCTGGGCGACGAACTGGGATACACTTTGCAGATCGCGCCGCTTGTAGAGATTGAAGGCGAGCCGGTGAGCAGCACCCGCGTGCGCCAGGCAGTGGCCGAGGGTGACGTGGAGGCAGCCGCCCGCCTGCTGGGCCGCCCCTATGGCGTGCCGGGCGTGGTGGTGCATGGCTCCAAGCGGGGCCGCGAACTGGGCTATCCCACCGCCAACCTCGACACCCCACCCAACCAGGCCATCCCCGCCGACGGGGTATACGCCACCTGGTGCGTGCGCCCCGCCACCGGCGAAACGCTACCCTCCCTCACCAGCATCGGAGTCCGCCCCATGTTCGAGAACGACGTGCGCCTGGTAGAGGTCTACATCCTCGATTACGACGCCGACCTGTACGACGAAACGCTCACCACGCAATTTGTCCACTACCTGCGCCCCCAGCAACGCTTCGACGGCCTGGAAGCCTTTATCGCCCAGATGCGGCAGGACGAGGCAAACACCAGGAAGTTGCTCAGCGTGGGCAGCACCCCCTAACGACACCTTTAGCCCGTGACATTTTCTGGTCATTAATCTACGAGGCACTAGAGAATGTCTCGTGCGTAGGGACCAAGCGCCACCTTGTCATTCTGAACGCAGTGAAGAATCTCAGGTGCGCCTCTTACCGCTACGGTCAATTTTCAGCACCATTTCCCGGAGGTTGAGCACTATCCCTACCCACTTTCTTGAGATTCTTCACGGAGTTTACCCTGAGCGTAGCCGAAGGGTTCAGAATGACAGAGGGGGGCTTGGTCCTGCAATCCGTTTCGTAACGTCAAGCGTATGCTTAATCAGAACGATATAAAGACAACAAATAAGAGCTAACCACTCCTTTCCTCCTTTGTAAAGAGAACCCCCGCTGCCGGGAACAGCGGGGGTTCTCTTTGTCTATCTACTTGTGCCGGTCGCGTGCGAGCGACTCATAATCGCTTGGTTCTACGGCTCTAGGGCGTTCACGAACCAGCCGATACCGGGGGCGTTGCTTCTAGGCGACGGGTAGTACTGGCGGAGCTTGCCGATGCTGTACGGGTCGATGGGCACGCTGTTGGCGTCCATCAGCGCGTAGTGGAGGTGCAACACGCCCCTGCCGGCGCCGGTGTCGCCCGCCCAGCCGAGGAACTGGCCCCGCTTGACGGCTACGGTGCGCGACTGCGCGCCAAGCGGGATGCTCTTGTCGATGCTGGCAAGGTGGCCGTAGTACGTGTAGTACTTGCTGCCGTTCAGCTTGTGCTCGACCCACACCGCGTTGCCCTGGCGCGAGGTGCAGTTGCCGCAGGCAAGGCCGTCGGCGGAGGCGATCACCGGGAAGGTCTGCCAACCGCCTACCCTGTTCACGTTGCCGTTGATGTAGTCGATGCCGCCATGATAGCCGCCGGAGCTGGAATAGTACCAGCCCGACAGGATGTTCATACTATCCGAAGCCTCGAACGGCAGCGTGAGGAACTGGGTGACGTTGGAGCGAATGGGAGCGTTCTGGGTGCGGGCCGAAGCAGTCTCCGAAGCCACCGGGGTGAGCACCGCAGCCGCGATAGTCACGACCGCGGCACTAGAAGCCAGCAGGGCACGAGCGCGGGTGAAGAACGAACGATTAGAGCGAGCGATACGCATTAAAGACAGACCTCCGTCATAATAGGACTATGGTGTGTCACGCGCTTTCACAAGGCCCTCAGCATAAGCGAGCGGCGAAGTTGACGTAACGACCAGATTATAACCAGGTACTGACGCTCGAATCCAGCGAAAATTGCCGATTCAAGCAAGATTACTGCAACGTTACGACAGCCGCTACGTAACGTTACGTATGTAACAATGTCGTAGCTACGTAGAAAACGTGAGGCCAAAGATGTACTACGTAGGGATTTGGGAATTGGGATTTCGGATTTCGGATTTACGTGGGTTCGGAGCAAATCCGAAATCCGAAATCCCAATTCCCAAATCCACAGATTGACCCTCATCTACCGGCAAAGGTATAATCGGGATGCGGTGCGAAAGCCTTTAGTATTTGGACCAATGGTATTTGAAGCATCAGAATGTCGGCGCAGACGGAGGGCCATAGTTGCAATCGCTTCAACGCTTTGAACAGTTCGTGGAACGGTTGATGGAGGGGTCGTTCGCGCGCCTCTTCCGCTCTCCCATCCAGCCCGCCGAGATAGCCAAGCGCCTGGAGAGGGAGATGGAAGCCAGCCCCACAATCAGCGTCGGCCGCACCTACGTGCCCAACCACTACGACGTCTTCCTCCACCCCGACAACTACACCGAGTTCGAGCCATTCCGCCACTCTCTCGAACATGAGATGGCAGAGTTCATTTCCGCCCTGGCAGCCGAACGCGGCTATTCCCTTGTGTCGCGCCCGAAGGTGATACTCCAACCGGGAGACGACGTGCCGAAGCGTGGCATAGAGGTCACGGCCCAGCTAACCGACCAGCCCGCCTCGCAAACCCTAGCCGGGGCCGCAGGCGCGCCTACCATGCGCACGAACAGGCCGCCCATGCCGGTCGCTGGGGTCGCCCAGGAAGCGCCCGACGCCTCCATGCCCCGCACCCAGGCCATGCCGGTACGCCCGCAGCCCAACCCGGTGCCAAGCATCAAGTCGAACGCCCCGCAGCCCGCCGCCTCATTGCAGCCTTTAGACGGCGACATGGCGGGCCGCACCTTCCCAGTGACCAAGACCCTGCTCACGGTGGGCCGTGGCCTCGATAACGACCTTGTGATAGACGACGCTCGCGTCTCCCGGCACCACGCCCAGGTGGTCTACCGCCACGGCCACCACCTGCTGCGCGACCTGCGCTCTACCAACGGCACCTTCGTCAACAACCAGCCGGTCGAAGCCGTAGTGCTCGCCCCAGGCGACCTGATCTCTTTCGGAGGCTTCGAGATACTTTTCAAGCAGGAGTGATGCTGAAACGTGAAACGTGAAACGTGATGCGGCTCAAGGAACATAGTAACCCTTAAACCGCCCTGGTACTATAACCACCATCACGTTTCACGTTTCACGTTTCAGAAACCATGCCCGACCTTCAGACCTTACCATTCGACATATTCATCCTGGCGCTGCGTATTTCCTTCATCGGACTTATCTACCTCTTCCTGTTCCAGGTTATGCGCGTGATTACGCGCGATTTGCGACAAGCCCCGCCCGCCGAGAGCCTGCAACCGCGCTCCAGGTACGGGCGGCTCGTGGTCGTGGAGTCGGGGGGCAGCCGCCTCGCGCCCGGCACGATATTTACTTTGCAGGCGGTCACTTCGATTGGGCGCAAGCCGGAGAACACCATCGTGCTGGACGACGAGTTCATCTCCGGCGAGCACACGCTCCTGAACTGGCGCGACGGCCGCGCCTGGGTAGAGGACGTAGGCTCCACCAACGGCACCTTCCTCAACGAGGCGGAGGTGACGCACCCCACCGCCGTATCCGAAGGCGACATCATAGGTGTGGGCGGAGTGCGCCTGAAGTGGACCGAAAGCTAGACGGAATTGGGAATTGGGGTTTTG
>DASVRN010000293.1:0-5755 GCA_036388595.1 Chloroflexia bacterium | reverse complement strand
CCGCCGATAAGGGTCTTGCGGGTGCGTTGAACACTAACATCCTGCGACGCGCGACCCGCTTCATCCTGAACGAGGTGGGCGGGGTGCCGGTGAACGTGGTAGCCGTGGGCCGCAAGGGACGCGACTTCATGATCCGCTATGGGCGGCCTCTGCTTGCCGAGTTCACCAACCTGGGTGACAGGCCGACGATTCAGGACTTAAGGGCCATCTCCAGGGTGGTTACTGATGAGTTCGTGGCGGGCCGCACCGACGCGGTGTACCTCATCTACACCGACTTCGTCAATACGCTGGTGCAGCGGCCGAACGTTTACCGCCTGCTGCCGATTGACGTGAGCCACGTCGGTGAGGGGGGCGCGCTGCCGGGCATGAACGCGGACGAGGAGACGAGCGGCGACCACACCGAGATAGAGTACGAGTACGAGCCGGGCGACCGCGAAGTGCTGGCGCAACTGCTGCCACGTTACATTGAGGTGCGGCTGTACCAGGCGTTGCTGGAGCACCTGGCTTCGGAGCACAGTTCGCGCATGGTCGCCATGCGCAACGCCACGCAGAACGCCAAGGAGATGATTTCGGACCTGACGCTGTCGTACAACAAGCTGCGGCAGGCGAACATCACCAGCGAGATTATAGAGGTTTCGAGCGGCGCGGCGGCGCAGGCCCGGTAGTAAGTCACAGGTAACACGTAACGCGTAACTCTCATTGAGGACCTGCGTCGCGACGGTTACGTACCAACGATTGCGAGTTACGCGTTATGGCAAAGATTTACCAACCTAAACCTACCAGCACGAAGTTCCTTGAAGGGGCCGTTGCGGGGTTGCTCGGCGGACTCGCGTTCGTACTTGTCATGACGGTCGCGGACCTTCTTACACCGCAACGTCCCTGGTGGTCTACTTTCTGGCTGATAGGGTCGATAGCTACGGGCACGCCCCTGGCCGAGATAAACCGCTTTAACATAGTCACTCAGTTAGTGGGATTGGTGCTTCACCTGCTGGTGTTTACGTTGCTTGGGGTGGGGCTGGTGCAGTACGTACCACTGTTCAGGAAGTTCAAGATAGATAGGATACTGGGCGGTGCGATTTACGGAGTTATCATCTTCTTGACGGTGTACTGGTACCTGTTGAGCTTCCTTAGCTCCACCATCGCCGCCAACATGAACCTTATAGCTTTGTTCGTCGCTTCGGTCCTGGGAGGGGCCGTGATGGGCTGGTGGCTCAAGCGGGCCGCGCAGCCGAAGACAGCCACGCAGGCTGCTTAACAGTGTAAGCAATAGCAGGGTTTCCCAGCCAAAGGAGAGAAGGAACTATGGTAGCACCAACAGAAACTAGGGCACCAAGAGGCACCAGGGGGGCAACCGGAAGGATCGTGCAGATTACCGGCCCGGTGGTGGATATCGAGTTTCCGCCCGACCAGTTGCCGGAAATCTACAACGCCATAGAGATCCCCATCACGGGCGAAACGGCACGAGAGGGCGTGGAGCAGGAGGCAAGTGGCGCGGCCGCCAGCGACCGCGTCATTTGCGAAGTGCAGCAGCACCTGGGTAACGACTGGGTGCGCAGCGTCTCCATGACCACAACGGACGGTCTGCGGCGCGGTATGCCCGCCTATGACACCGGCACCTCTATCACCGTGCCGGTGGGCGAGGGCACGCTGGGCCGCATCTTCAACGTGACGGGCGACCCCATCGACGAGCGCGGCCCATCTACCGCCACTGAGCGATACTCTATTCACCGCCCGGCCCCTCGCTTCGAGGACCAGTCAACCGTGGCCCAGATATTCGAGACCGGCCTGAAAGTGGTAGACCTGATTGCGCCCTTCTCCAAGGGTGGCAAGATTGGCGTGTTCGGCGGCGCGGGCGTCGGCAAGACGGTGGTTATCACCGAGCTTATCAACAACGTGGCCCGGCAGCACGGTGGCTACTCGGTGTTCTGCGGCGTGGGCGAGCGCACCCGCGAAGGCACGCAGCTTTACAAGGAAATGGAAGAAGCAGGCGTGCTCGACAAGATGGTGATGGTGTTCGGCCAGATGAACGAGCCGCCCGGTGCCCGCTTACGTGTAGGTCTCACCGGCCTCACCATGGCCGAGTACTTCCGCGACACGCAGGGTTCCGACCTGTTGGTGTTCATCGACAACATTTTCCGCTTCGTGCAGGCGGGTTCCGAAGTGTCGGCGCTGTTGGGCCGCATGCCCTCCGCCGTGGGCTACCAGCCGACGCTAGCCCAGGAGATGGGCCAGCTTCAGGAGCGTATCACCTCCACCAAGAACGGCTCCATCACCTCGGTGCAGGCCATCTACGTGCCCGCCGACGACTACACCGACCCGGCACCGGCCACCACCTTCGCCCACCTCGACGCTACCATCAACCTGGAGCGCAGCCTCGCGGCCCAGGCCCTCTTCCCGGCGGTGGACCCGTTGGCCTCCACGTCCCGCATCCTAGACCCGCGCATCGTGGGCCAGGAGCACTACGACGTCGCCAGGAACGTGCAGAGGGTGTTACAGCGGTTCAAGGACCTGCAAGACATCATCGCCATCCTCGGCATCGAAGAGCTTTCCGAGGAGGACAAGCTGACCGTAGCCCGCGCCCGCCGCATCCAGCGCTTCCTCTCGCAGCCGATGTACACCGCAGCCGCCTTCACCGGACTCGAAGGCCAGTACGTGCCTACCAGCGAGACTGTCCGCGGCTTCCGCGAAATCCTGGACGGCAAGCACGACACACTGCCGGAGCAGGCCTTCTATATGGTCGGCGGCATCGAGCAGGCGGTGGAGAAGGCAGCCCAGATGCAGGCGGGTGGCTAGACCCTGAAACGTGAAACGTGAAACGTGAAACGTGATGCGACAAGGGGAACAGAGTCACGTTTTACGGGACATGGCCTCACCCTGTCATCCTGAGCGCAGCGAAGGATCTCAAGAAGGAGGGCATGGACGCTGTTGAACGTTGTGGATGCTGGTGCTGAGGGTTGAGCGCAGCGGTGAGAGTAACATCTGAGATCCTTCGCTGCGCTCAGGATGACAGGGGGAGTATGGTCCCCCAAGAAAACAAAATCGCCTACACGCACCAAGAATCGCAAACCGCATCACGTTTCACGTTTCACGTTTCAGAACCCCGGCACGTTTCACCCATACCGTGTATAATGACACCGCATGCACCTACCGGAGAAGGAAGGTCCAGACATGCCTTTGACACTTGAGATTGTCACAGCCGAGAGGCTGGTGTTTAGTGATGATAACGTAGATATGGTGGTCGCACCGTCCGTGGATGGGGAAGTAGGTATACTTCCTCACCATGCGCCGCTGCTGACCCTCCTGCAAATCGGTGAGCTTCGCGTGAAGAAGGGGGCCGACGAGCAGAGCATCGTGATAGCGGGTGGTTTCCTTGAGGTGCTGAACAACAGGGTGACCATACTTGCGGACGTGGCCGAACGCGCAGAGGAGATCGACGCCGCCGCAGCGGAAGACGCGAGACGCAGGGCACAGGACGCCCTCGCCAATCGTGGCGCGACGGCCGACCTTGCCAACGCCGAAGCCGCTATGCGCCTCGCCTCGCTTCGCCTGAGGGTAGGACAGCGCCGTCGGAGGTTGCGCCAGGAGGAGGGGTAATTGCTGGGTCGCTCCATAGGAATCGATCTGGGTACGGCCAACGTCCTTGTTTTCGTAAGAGGCAAGGGCGTTGTGTTGAACGAACCATCTGTAGTAGCTATTTCCACGAGGGACGGCAGGGTAAAAGCGGTGGGCCGGGCGGCCTACGACATGTTAGGACGCACACCCGACACGGTTGAAGTCGTGCGGCCCATGCAGAACGGCGTAATCTCGGACTACCTCGTCACAGAGGCGCTGCTCAAGGCTTTCATCGCCAAGGCGCTTGGGCGCTTCAGCATGTTCAAGCCGAAGGTGATGATTTGCATTCCGGCGGGCGTAACGAGCGTGGAGCGCAGGGCCGTACGTGACGCGGCGATGCAGGCCGGGGCGCAGGAAGCCTACCTGATACGCGAGCCGTTGGCGGCGGCTATCGGCGCACGGGTGCCGGTCGACTCGCCAACGGGGAGCATGGTCGTTGACATCGGTGGCGGAACGACCGAAGTGGCCGTAATCGCACTCAATGGCATCGTGGTGAGCACCTCGGTGCGCGTCGGCGGCGATAAACTCGACCAGGCTATTGCATCTTATATCAAGCGGAAGTATAATCTCCTAATCGGAGACCGTACCGCCGAGCAGTTGAAGATCGAAATCGGCAGCGCCCTTCCACTTGACCCGGACGATGAGCTTGTCATGGAAGTGCGCGGGCGAGACCAGGTAGCCGGTCTGCCCAGGACGATACAGGTCCGCACCAACGAAGTGGTGGAAGCATTCTCCGAGCCGCTCGAGCAGATCGTAGGCGCGGTACGGACTGTGCTGGAGAAAACACCGCCGGAACTTGCCTCGGACATTATCGACAGAGGCATGGTGATGACGGGTGGTGGCGCGCTCCTGAGGCACATAGACGAGCTGCTCACGCAGGTGACCGGCATCCCGTGCTTCATCGCTGATAACCCGTTGGCGTGTGTGGCGGTAGGCACCGGCATGGCGCTTGAGAATCTGGAAGTCTTGAAAGACTCCCTTACGGACGACTAGGGACAGGGGTTTCGCAGTCAGGTCGTTCGTAAATAGCCCCTGTTCCCTGGCCCAAAACGGGACGGCAGGCGTACCTGCAAACCCGGTGTTGGATTCGGCCAAAACTTCATATTTATTAGGAGGAGTCCGATGGCGAACGTGGTATTCGACGGCGTTTACAAGCGTTACGGCCCCGTAGTAGCGGTCACCGACCTGAACCTTGAGATCAAAGACAAAGAGTTCATGGTGCTGGTTGGACCCTCGGGTTGCGGCAAATCAACCGCTTTGCGTATGATTGCCGGCCTGGAAGAAATCTCGGATGGGGCAATCTCCATTGGCGGCCGCGTTGTGAACAACGTTGCTCCCAAGGACCGGGACATCGCGATGGTGTTCCAGAACTACGCACTTTACCCCCACATGAACGTGTTCGACAACATGGGCTTCGCCTTGAAGCTGCGCCGCATGCCCAAAGAGCAGATCAAGTCGCGCGTTGAGGGCGTGGCGGACGGCCTCGGACTGAAGCACCTGTTGCAGCGCAAGCCCCGCCAGCTATCCGGCGGCCAGAGGCAGCGTGTGGCCCTCGGACGGGCCATCGTGCGCGAGCCTCAAGTCTTCCTCATGGACGAGCCGCTGTCGAACCTCGACGCCAAGATGCGCGTGGAGACCCGCGCCCTCATCAGCAGGCTGCACCAGCGCCTACAGACCACCACCGTGTACGTGACCCACGACCAGGTGGAGGCTATGACGATGGGCGACCGCATTTCGGTGATGAAGGACGGTTTCCTACAGCAGGTCGATACTCCCCGCAACATCTTCAACAACCCGACTAACATGTTCGTGGCGGGCTTCATCGGCAGCCCTCCTATGAACCTGTTCACGGTCAACGTGGAGCAGGCGGACCAGGCTGTTTACCTGAGTGTTCCCGGTGCGACGAGCGGCCAGGAGCCTCCTATCCGTCTGCGAGTACCCGATAAATTCCGGGCACAACTCTTGCCTTTCAGTGGTAAGCAGGTGTCCTTCGGCATCAGGCCGCAGGATATACACGATGCGCGCTTCGCGAAGGGCATGCTGGACGAAGGAGATAACCCTGAGGACCTCTCTATCGTACGCTCGAAGATCGACGTGGTGGAGCCGATGGGCTCGGAAGTGTTCCTGTACCTGCTTAATGGCC
>DASVRN010000292.1:0-6680 GCA_036388595.1 Chloroflexia bacterium | reverse complement strand
AGGCCACCACGCTCGCCACGATGGGCGCGGAAAAGCTGGTGCCGTCTACGTGCTGGTAGTGCGGGGTGAGCAGCTTTTGCGCGGCAATCCGGGTTTCGGTACCAGGCTCGCGCAGGTGCCGCCGAGCGAATAAGTGCCGCGCTTCTTTGTCCACGGTGGAGCCGGGCAGCACGGGTGCCGCCACCCAGATGCTGGGGGCGACAAGCTCCGGCTTCATGCGGCCGGTGACCGTCTCGCCGTAGTTGCTATGCCACAGGTCTAAATCTTCAGGGTCGAAGTTGTTGTGGTCGTCCAGGCCGCCAATGGTGAGCGCGTATGGGGCGGTAGCCGGGGGTACAAGGTCGCGCTCCCCCGCATTGCCCGCCGCCGTGACTACTGTCACTCCTTGCGTCACCAGGGCGGCTATAGCCTCGTCCACCGGATTACCCGCCAGCCACTTGACAGGCTCGCCCGCGACCGAGAGGCTCACGATGCGCACGCCAAGTTCGGGGCCGCGCTCTTCCAGCCAGCGGAGGGCGCGGGTAATCGTCTCGTTGCTGATGCAGCCGTCTTTACCGCGAGCCTGCACCAGCACCACCTGGGCCTCGGGCGCCAGGCCCCTGTACAAGCCGTGGCTGAGATAGCCGTTGCCCGCAGCCACGGCGCTGGTCATGGTGCCGTGCCACTGCCAGTTCGAGGCGCTGTCCCAACGCGGCCACTCCGGCTGGTCGTCCTCATCGAAAAAGAGGGCGCTCACGGGGTCGGTGGTAGCGTTCACCCAGGCACGGATGCGGTTGCGTGGCGTGGTGAGGTCGGGGTGCGGGTAAAAGCCCGAGTCGACCAGAGCAAGGGTGACGCCCCGGCCCTGGTAGCGCTCATCCACGTGCAAGCGCATATGGGTCGGTAGCACGCCGAAGGCCAACTCGGGGGCAAGGGAAAACTCAGCGGCAAATGCTTCGTCCACCTTGTGCTCTCCGTTGGTCAGCAGTACTTCACGCATAGCGCGCTGCACGCAAGCCGGGCAGGCACCATGCGCAAGCTCCCAGTGGGGGTGACGCTCTTCGAGCAGGGCTACCGCCAGGGGAGGCAGCCAGGAAGCCTCAGCAAGGTCTGTCGCACCGGTGGGTGTGCCGCAGAACGGGCACAGACAGTCTCCGCCTAATATCTCTTCTAACGATGGTCGTTCTTCTAATTGCATGTTGCTTGTTGTCTCACTTATCTATTTCTTGTCTTCATTAGTTAATGCATTTATGTTAAGTATACGACACTCCATACGCGTGAGGGACGCTTTCCACAGGCATATCCACGCACCTTGAGACTTGTCTACCGACAGTAACTATTAGTGTTTCATTCGGGCAGCCGTCTAAAGACCCACAGTGTAGTAGCATGGTGCAGCATGCCTTTTCATGCCCCGACAGCACCACATTGGGACGTGCAGAACCAAGTCCCACCCTGTCATCCTGAGCGTAGCGAAGGATCTCAGATGTTGCTCCTGCTTATTCATTGAACCGTCAGCACCATCCGCCACTCACCCAACGGCATCAATGACCACGTTCTTGAGATCCTTCGCTACGCTCAGGATGACAGGGCGGAATAGGGTTCTGAGTGAAGGCGCATGGGCACAGCCGACTCAAGCAGGATGGGTCCTGCCCCTATAACAATGCCACTTCATCCACCTGGCGCGCTTTCTGTGTCTTGACGTGATGCGTTTGGAGAATCCAGCCTCAGTTGGCGGCGTTGAAGGTTGTGCCCGGCGACATGGGATGGTTGTTGGAGCCGTTGCCGCCCTGGCGTAAGAGGTCGCGTACTTCGTCGTCGGTGGTGGGCGAGAAGTCTATGTACCACATGCCTACCGCGTAGAACATTTCGGGGGTAATCAGGCAGACGATCTCATCCACCTCCGCCCCAAGCTCCCGGCAGGTCTGCGGGGAGGAGACAGGCACGGCGATTACGATGCGGGAGGGGGCCTGCTGGCGAAGAGCGGCGGCGGCGGCGCGCATGGTGGAGCCGGTCGCCAGGCCGTCGTCTATCAAGATCACGGTACGTCCCTGTACCTCGGGAGGCGGGCGGTCATCCCTGTACTCACGCTCCCGGCGGGCAAGTTCCTCCCGCTCGGCCGCAGCCACCCGGTCCAGCTCCTGGGGTGTGATTTGCAGACCCTGCACCACGCTGTCGTTGAGCACTATCAACCCACCTGTGGCAATTGCGCCCATAGCAAGCTCCTCGTGCCCCGGCACGCCCAGCTTACGCACCATGAAAACGTCGAGCGGCGCGCTAAGGGCCTGTGCCACCTCGAACGCCACCGGCACGCCACCCCTGGGCAGGGCGAGCACCAGCACATCGGGCCTATTGGCGTAATGCTGCAACGCCCCCGCAAGCTGGCGGCCCGCGTCCCGTCTGTTGTCGAAAGGTGATGTCATAGGTCTCGCGCTCCCTCTTGTGCCTACAACTCGTAATATCCGGCGCTCTCCGAGATAACCCCTGCTCCCTGCAAAACAAATGCCACCTGTAATGGGGGACTATGGCATGGTCGGATCCCAGGATCCTGCGCCTTCCTTGTCATTCTGAACGCAGTGAAGAATCAGGTGGCTAATGAAGCTGTTGAACCACCGAGACCAACTCCCGCCCTTGTCATTCTGAACGCAGTGAAGAATCTCGTCCCTCATGCAGGTGTTACCCCTTTCCTAAAGCATCCAAGCCCCTACTTTGTCATTTCGAACGTAGTGAGAAATCTCGTCCCTCACCAGCCAAGTGCCACCTTTCCTTAAGCGGCGCTCTCCTGTAAGAAAAGGCATAATCTGCATGAGGGACGAGATTCTTCACTGCGTTCAGAATGACAAGGACGCAATATAGTGCCCAAACTCGATTCCTGGGCAGCCGGAATAGCAGCATCGGCATGACGGAACTTAACCGCTCGGACCTGATACCCCGTGGCACGCATCTGGATAGAACGGCAATTACCGGCTATGCGAGGTCTGTACACCGGGATGTTCACATGGCGGCTACAATAGAGAGGCGGGACGGCGCGGGTAATCGCCGCCTTAGCAATACGAATATCACATTGGAGACTACACGATGACCACTGCCAACAAACCGGCAACAGACAAAGCGCATGACATACTCGGCTACGGGCGGCACCCGCTCGATGCCATTTTCGCTCCCAAGTCGGTAGCGGTAATAGGGGCTACCGAGAAGGCGGGCAGCGTGGGGCGCACTATACTTTGGAACCTCATCAGCAGCCCGTTCGGCGGCACCGTGTTCCCCGTAAATCTGAGCCGGGCCAGCATCCTCGGCATCAAGGCGTACCCCAGCATGACCGCCGTGCCCGACCCGGTGGACCTGGCGGTGATTGTCACCCCCGCGACTTCGGTGCCCGGCATCATGGCCGAGTGCGTGGAGATGGGGGTCAAGGGAGCTATCGTCATATCGGCGGGCTTCAAGGAAACCGGACCGCAGGGCGTCGAGCTTGAGCGACAGGTGTTGGAGCACGCCCGGCGCGGCAAGATACGCCTCATCGGGCCAAACTGCCTGGGTGTAATGCGGCCCATCAGCGGTCTCAACGCCACTTTCGCCAACGGCATGGCGCGTCCAGGCAGCGTCGGATTCATCAGCCAGAGCGGGGCGCTGCTGACCGCCGTGCTCGATTGGAGCACGCACGAGAACGTGGGCTTCAGCACCTTCGTGTCGCTAGGCTCGATGCTCGACGTGGGCTGGGGCGACATGATCTACTACCTGGGGGACGACCCGCACACTCGCAGCATCGTGATCTACATGGAGACCATAGGGGACGCCCGCTCGTTCCTATCGGCGGCACGCGAGGTAGCCCTCACCAAGCCTATCATAATCATCAAGCCGGGCCGTACCCAGGCCGCGGCCAAAGCCGCGGCCTCCCACACCGGCTCGCTCACGGGCAGCGACGAGGTGCTGGCGGCGGCCTTCGCGAGGGCAGGTGTGCTGCGCGTGGACACAATAGCCGAACTGTTCTACATGGCCGAGGTGCTAGCTAAGCAACCCTTACCCAAGGGGCCGCGCCTGACAATCGTCACCAACGCGGGCGGCCCCGGCGTGATAGCCACCGATGCGCTCATCACCGAGGGCGGGGAGCTTGCCGACCTGTCGGACGAGACGATGCAGGCGCTGGACAAGATACTGCCCGCCGCCTGGAGCCACAACAACCCGGTGGACATCCTGGGCGACGCTCCGCCCGAACGCTACGCACAATCGCTGGAAATCGCAGCCAAAGACCCCAACAGCGATGGCTTGCTGGTCATACTCACCCCGCAGGCGATGACCGACCCCACCGCCACCGCCGAACAGCTAATGCCTTACGCCAAAATCGAAGGCAAGCCGGTGCTGGCTAGCTGGATGGGTGGCTCGGACGTGGAGACCGGGGCCAGGCTGCTCAACCAGGCCAATGTGCCCACCTTCCAGTACCCCGACGCGGCGGTGCGCATGTTCAACTACATGTGGCGCTACAACGACAACCTCCGCGCCCTCTACGAGACCCCCGCCCTACCCGCAGACACCGAGAGCGCCACCAACCGCGAGCAGGCCACTCAGATTGTCGAGGCTGCCCGCTCGGAGGGGCGCACCCTGCTGACGGAGGTGGAGTCGAAGCAGCTACTGGCGGCGTACGGCGTGCCCATCGTGGAGACGCGCATCGCCCGTACCGAGGAAGAAGCGGTAAAGTGGGCAGATGAGATAGGCTACCCCATCGTAGTCAAGCTCTACTCCAACACCATCACGCACAAGACCGACGTCGGCGGCGTGCAACTCAACCTGGTGGACAGCGACGCGGTGCGCCAGGCGTACAGGTTGATAGAGCAGTCGGTGCGGGAGAAGGCGGGGGCCGAGCACTTCCAGGGCGTCACCGTGCAAGAGATGATCCAGTGGACCGGCTACGAAATCATCATCGGCAGCAGCATCGACCCGCAGTTCGGCCCGGTGCTGCTGTTCGGCATGGGCGGGCAGCTTGTGGAGGTGTTCAAGGACCGCGCTCTGGGCCTGCCCCCGCTCACCACCACCCTGGCCCGGCGCATGATGGAGCGCACCCATATCTACGAGGCGCTCAAGGGGGTGAGGGGCCGCAAGCCTGTAGACATAGCGGAGTTGGAGCACCTGCTGGTGCGCTTCAGCCAGCTTGTGGTGGAGCAGCGTTGGATCAAGGAGATAGATATCAACCCGCTGCTTACCTCACCGGAGCGGCTGGTGGCCCTGGATGCCCGTGTGGTGTTGCACGATCACGACGTGAAGGAGGACGAGCTGCCCAGGCCCGCTATCCGCCCCTACCCGCTCCAGTACGTACGCGAGTGGACCAGCAAGGACGGCGTTCCGCTGCTCATCCGCCCCATCCGCCCCGAAGACGAGCCGCTGATAGCGGCGTTCCACGAGCGCCTATCGACCGAGAGCGTCTACATGCGCTACTTCCAGCACCTGCAACTGGGCGACCGCGTGGCCCACGATAGGCTGGTGCGTATCTGCTTCAACGACTTCGACCGGGAAGCGGCGCTCGTAGCCGAGCACCTGGACCCGCAGACGGGGCAGCGCTCTATCGTGGGTGTAGGCAGGCTCAGCCGCTCGCACGTGGCGAACGAGGCCAGCTTCGCCCTCACCATCAACGACGAGTGGCACGACCGGGGCCTGGGCCAGGAGCTACTCCGCCGACTGGTCCAGATAGGCCGCGACGAGAAGCTGGACCGCATCACCGCCGAAATCCTGCCGGAGAACCGGGGCATGATAAGGGTAAGCGAGAAGGTGGGGTTCAAGATCGTCAACGACCATCATGGTGACGAGGTGAGGGCGGTGTTGGACCTGTAAAAGGTTGCGCACAATAGTAGGCTCAGGAAGAGGCTAAGAGAGCAGGCCCGAACAACAGCACCCAAGAGTGCCCCTGTCATCCGGAGCGCAGCGAAGGATCTCAAGAAGGTGAGTAGGGATGTCGTTGAACTTTTACGAGCAGAGATAGCGCCCGTTCAACACAGCAAGATGCTCAGCATCTGAGATCCTTCGCTACGCTCAGGATGACAGGGGCAATTTTGGGTACTCAGTTCCAGCACTAGAGATATGCGCTAGCACCCGTACTCAGGTTAGCCTCGGAACTTCAACTGCGGCTGGCCTTTTATGTTGGTATGCAACAGGAATAGGTCGCCTGCCAGGGGCTGCTCGCGGCGCTGTTCCTCGTTGAGGCCGCTCCATGCGGTGGTGATGTAGAGGTCGGTGAGGTCATGTCCGCCGAAGGTGCATGCGGTGACGTTAGCCACGGGCAGACGTACCTCGCGCTCCCTCTTACCATCGGAGTCGTAACGCACTATCTGCCAGCCTCCATAGAAGGCGCTCCAGACAAAGCCCTCAGCGTCCACGGTCAGGCCATCCGGGAAGCCCTCTTCCTCAGACGTGCGGACGAAGTCGCGCCGGTTCTCGATGTTGCCTGTAGCGGCGTCGAAGTCGTAGGCATGGATTACCTGCTTCTCGGTGTCGGTATGGTACATCGTCCTGCCGTCGGGACTCCAGCCTATGCCGTTAGAGATGGTGAGGCCGGCAGCCATCGTATGCACCGAGTAGTCGGGGTCGAGCCGGTAAAGGCTGCTGCTGGCGCTGCCATCGTGGGTCATAGTGCCCGCCCAGAAGCGGCCTTCGGGGTCAACCGCCCCGTCGTTGAACCGCGACTCCTTCTTCTCCAACTCGGTGTCGGCCACAAAATC
>DASVRN010000291.1:0-13490 GCA_036388595.1 Chloroflexia bacterium | reverse complement strand
TGAGGCCCTTCATTGAGCTGGGGGTGGACTACTTCATGCTCGGCTGCGGCGGCTTCCCGAACCTCACCACCGCCGAGTTGCTAATCAACGAGGTAATGCCCGCCCTGAACGGCTAAGACGTAATCGTAAGGGTCAGGACGTTTGCACCCAAAGCTCCGCCCTTGTCATTCTGAACGCAGTCAAGAATCAGGTGGCTAGGGATGCTGTTGAACTTCGGGACCAATCTCCCCTTTGTCATTCTGAGCACAGCGAAGAATCTCGCCCAACAGCACCCAAATAGCCCCTTCCTACAGCCACAAATCGCCATGAGAAAAGGGGAACAATCGGGTGAGGGACGAGATTCTTCGCTGCGCTCAGAATGACAGACGGAGAGTCAGTCACTGTAGTTGAACAGCATCATTAACCACCTGATTCTTCACTGCGTTCAGAATGACATGGGCGGGGCTTTGGGTGCACGATGTCTCAAGACCTGCAAAACTTACCAACTTAAAGCAAAACGCAGGCGAGGCTCATTAGCTTCCCCTGCTTCTTGCTGATAGCCATCGTCAACTTGCCACTATGGTACCAGGGGCGGCTGTGCCTGGTCCAACAGCACGCCAGGCTGGTGGCGTGGGGCTTCTATCCATTCCGGGTCGGGGGTGATATGGTCCTCCGGTTGCGGGCCGGGGTCGGACAGGTCGCTCTGGCTGAAGAGGTTGACCGGGCGCAGCTTCATGTCGTGGGTGCACTCTATCTGGCAGGACAACCGGACCTGCCCCAGCAACTCTTTTTCCTCCAGCCTGTTACGCTCGGCCACGGTCATCCTGACAGGCTCCCCCTGTGTGAACTCAACCCGGCAGGTGGTGCACCTGGCATTGCCGCCACAACGATGCAATATATCCACCCCGTTGTCTTCCAGCGCCCGCACCAGGCGAGTGCCATGTGGCACCTCTATCGGCTCAAAACCTTCTGCTTCTATTCTTGGCATTTCTCAGTACCTCCTGCTATATGAGCCTACTCTTGTTGCTTTGCTTTCCAAAGGCTTGTGATGCGGTGAATGAGAGCAAGGCTTGTGCCTTTCGGAAACCAAGTGCGTCTAATTGAGGCTGCGGTGCCTTATAATGAGGCCAATCCCAACTTCTGGAGAGCCGGATGCCCGACGTAATCACCTGCGGCGAGATGTTGATTGACTTCGTGTCCACCGTTTCGGGGGTGACGCTGATGGATGCGCCCGCCTTCGAGAAGGCACCCGGCGGCGCGCCCGCGAACGTGGCGGTGGGGCTTGCCAGGCTCGGCATCTCTACAGGGTTCATCGGCAAGCTGGGCGATGACGAGTTCGGGCGCTTCCTGCAATCGGTGCTCGACGGCAACGGGGTAGATACCAGCCGCCTGCTCCTCACCGGCGAGGCCCGCACGGCGCTAGCCTTCGTCTCACTCAGGGAGGACGGGGAGCGCGAGTTTATGTTTTACCGCCACCCCAGCGCGGATATGCTCTTCGCCCCTCACGAGGTACACGTGCCCTACATCGCCCGCGCACGAGTGTTTCACTACGGCTCCATTACACTGGGCGCGGAACCTAGCGCCTCGGCCACCCTGCACGCCGCTATCGTCGCACGGGAGAACGGCCTGTTCGTGTCGTACGACCCCAACCTTCGCCTCAACCTGTGGCCGTCGCCGGAGGCGGCCCGCGAAGGGATGATGCGCGGCTGGGAGCACGCCAACCTCATCAAGATCAGCGAGGAGGAGGCGGCGTTCCTCACCGGCACGAACGACCTGGAGCAGGCGGCACGGGACCTCTGGCACGACAACCTGCGGCTGCTCGCAATCACGCAGGGTACGCAGGGTTCCACAGTCTTTACCCCCAGCATGAGCATCTACGTGCCCGGCTTCCCGGTACAAACGGTAGACACCACCGGCGCGGGCGATGCGTTCCTGGCGGGGCTTCTGTTCTGCCTCTACCCCAACCTGGACCACCTGATGCGCGGCGACCTGGACGAGACGGAGCTAATCCAGGCGGTGCAGTTTGCCAACGCCGTCGGTGCCCTGACCACCACCAGGCGTGGGGCCATACCAGCCTTGCCTACGCTGGAAGAGGTTCAAGCCTTGCTGGCAACCGCCGGGTGACCCCTGTGCGGCCTATGGAGCGCACTCTGGTATAATTAACAGGATATGGTGATTAAGACGGAACAAAAAAATGGTCCTAAAATCGATCCCAGAGTGGAAGATATAGACCGCGAGTTGCGCGCACGCGGGCACCGATTCACGCCCCGCAGGCTGATGGTGGTAGAGGTGCTGAGCGAGCATGAAGGGCACCTGACAGGGGAAGAAATCCTGGCCCGCGTGCGACATAGGCACCCTTCCACCGACAAGACGACTGTCTACCGCACCCTGGAACTGCTCAGCGGCCTGGGCCTGGTGGTGGTCACCGATATGGGCAGCGGCAGGATGGAGTACGAGCTGCCCGGCAACCCGCACCACCACCTCATCTGCGAGCGGTGCGACACCCGCATCGAGGTAGAAGACAGCTTCTTCGAGCCGTTGCGCGACAGCCTCTGGAAAGAGTACGGCTTCTGCACCAACCTGGCCCACTTCGCCCTCTTCGGCGTCTGCCCTGCGTGCAAAGCGGAGGAATCCTGAAACGTGAAACGTGAAACGTGATGCGGTGAGTGTCACACGTTTCGCCGAGGAGAAGTGCGGGGCTTTCGGGTGTGCTAAGGCTACGAAGAGTCTTGAGTGCTGTACTATTGAGGGATTTTGTACGTATATATAGTAGGCGATGCTGAAGGGTTAGATGTTAGGAGGCTTGCTAAGAAGGCCGCGTGAATGCGACTTGAGTGATGTCGTAGAACCAAAGCCCCACCCTGTCATCCTGAGCGCAGCGAAGGATCTCAAGAAGCTGAGTAGGGATGCTGTTGAATGTTATGCCTCGTATTGCTATTCGTTCAGCACCAGGGTAAAGCCAACATCTTAGATCCTTCGCTACGCTCAGGATGACAAGGGGGAACTCTGGTCCCACAAAGGGATCAAGCTCGTATTCACGTACTCTATTGAGCAAGCCGCATCACGTTTCACGTTTCACGTTTCAGAACCCCGTTTCAGAGCAGAGGTAATACAAAGTGAGCATAACAATTCCGGGCGGAGAGCCTGTCATATTGAAATCGGCGGCGGAGACACCCAGGCACCCTTACGTGCCCAATACCTACGCCTACACCCGGCGCAAGACCCGCGAGGTGATGGTGGGCAGCGTTGGGGTGGGCGGCGACAACCCAATCCGCGTGCAGTCGATGACCACGACGCAGACGGACGACATTGAAGCCACGCTGGCGCAGACGCTCCGGCTGGTGGAGGCGGGCTGCGAGATAGTGCGCATCACCACCCCCACCTCGAAGGACGCTCGCGCGCTTGGCGAGGTGAAGCGTCGGCTCGTGGAGATGGGCCTTGACGTGCCCCTGGTGGCCGACATCCACTTCAACCCGGCTGCCGCGATGGAAGCCGCCCTCTACGCCGATAAGGTGCGCATCAACCCCGGCAACTTTGCCGATACCAAGGTCTTCGCGGTCAAGGAGTACAGCGACGACCAGTACCAGGCCGAGCTTGGGCGCATCGAGGAGAAGTTCAAGCCGGTACTGCTGCGCTGCAAGGAGCGGGGTATCTCCATGCGCATCGGCACCAATCACGGCTCCCTCTCCGACCGCATCATGAACCGCTTTGGCGACACCCCCGAGGGCATGGTCGAGTCCGCGATAGAGTTCGCCGCCATCGCCCGCAAGTACGACTACCACGACCTGATCTTCTCCATGAAGTCGAGCAACCCCAAGGTGATGATCGAGGCGTACCGCCTGCTGGTGGCCCGCCTGGACGCGCTGGGCTGGGACTACCCGTTACACCTTGGCGTGACCGAGGCGGGCAACGCGGAGGACGGGCGCATCAAGTCGGCCACGGGTATCGGCGCGCTGCTGGACGACGGGCTAGGGGATACCATACGCGTGTCTCTCACCGAGGACCCGGAGTACGAGGTGCCGGTGGCCTTCGCGCTGGTCAAGCCGTACAATGACCTGCTCGTTCGCAACCTTGAGCATGTCGAGCGCGAGGTAATCACAATCAGGGAGCAGACTCTGCCGGACCTCCGAGATCCCTACCACTTCGTGCCCCGCCCCACCTACGAAGTTGCGAGCGGTATGGTCAAAATTGGTGGCATGCAGCAAACGGCGGTGGTCGCAGACCCTGGATTGATGCCCGACCGTGACGCCTTTGCGGCCGTAGCAGACCTGGCGCGCCGCAAAGGACAGAATGCCATACGTCCCGACATTATCAGGATAGCCATAGCCAATCTGCGTGACATCACTCCACTGGCTGAGGAACTGAAACGGCGCGGCGAGGAGGAAGACCCCGCCGCGGGTAAGTCTGCGCTCGCGCTGATCGTTGATGCAGGTAGGGCAGTCAAAGAAGCGACCGGTATTGTACCCCAACTCGCGGGGATAGGCGGTATCGGTATTGAGTTCGAGACCATAGATGCGAACGACACCGAGTTATGGCAGGATTACGAAGAGCTTGTGAGAGCCGCTATACCGGCACATGTGCCTCTCTGGCTGAAGGCAGTGAACGCACGCCCTACCAGAGTACAGTTTGAAGAAGTAGTTGGCGGCACCGCACACTTTCCTGAGGTAGGTCTGGTGCTTGAGATGGCCCGGCGTGCGCATGCCCTGGGCCACAGGGGCCTGGTGCTCTCCGTAGACGCCTTCGATTCCACACCCTCTTATGTGGTGAGGGCCAACAGGCTCCTGGCTACGCGGTTGATCGAAGTAGGCCGCAGGTACCCAATTCACCTGGTGACCGAGGCAGGCGATTTCGGACAGCCCCATTCCAACAGCGACACGCAGGATGCCTGGCTGATTGGCGCTTCCATCAAGCTAGGCTCCCTTTTGTGCGACGGTATCGGGCAGAGCATCGAGATCAACGGCAGTGGTAGCGCAGACGACCGTGTGGCCCTGGCCTTCAACATCCTCCAGGCGGCGGGGGCGCGCTCCGTCAAGGCCGAGTTCGTGGCCTGCCCCTCCTGCGGGCGCACCCTCTTCGACCTGCAAGAGACCACCGAGCGCATCAAGAAGTCCACCGGGCACCTGCGCGGGGTGAAGATAGCCGTCATGGGCTGCATCGTCAACGGCCTGGGTGAGCTAGCCGACGCCGACTTCGGCTACATGGGTGGGGCGCCGGGCAAGGTGAACCTGTTCGTGGGCAAGGAATGCGTCGAGAAAGGCGTACCTACGGAGCAGGCTGTAGATAGGTTGATAGACCTCATCCGCACGCATGGCAAGTGGATCGACCCGGTGGATAGGAGCAACTAATCCCCGACCACTGACCTATGCTAAAGGCACGATAGACCTTAGTAACGCTTAGACGCTGGCTGTGACGCGCAGCTTTACGCGAAGCAGACGCCCGTCGATTGAAATCGCGGGCTACACAACGGCAAAGTCCCCTTCGGGGACTAATACATCTTATCAGGTCTCTTCAGATGCTTTGAGATGTACCAGTCTGCCGGAGGGCAGACTTCGCAAGGTGTAGCCCTCGATTTCAATCGACGGGTGTCTCAATGCGACCACGCTAGCAGACCTATTGACAACAGCCCGTTATGGTGCTACCATATTGCTGACTGACTGGTCAGTCATATTCTTGGAGAGCTAGTAATACACACAAGATGGAGCACCCCCTGTGGCAACAATTACAACCAGCAAGACAATCCCTACACCAGACTCAGCTACGCTAAAGACCCCCATCGGACCCAAGGGCGAACCCATCATCGGCAACATCCGGGCGATGCGCAAGGACCCCCTGCGCTTCCTGCTCAACGTCTCCCGCCGCTACGGCGATGTGTCCCAGTACACCTTCATCAGCCTCACCCAGCACCTGATAAACCACCCGGCGGGCGTGAAGCGCGTGTTACAGGAGAACAACCGCAACTACACCAAGAACGTCTTCGACTACAACATCCTCAAGGAAGCCCTGGGGCATGGCCTGCTGACCAACGACGGAGAATCCTGGTTGAGCCAGCGTCGCCTCATGCAGCCCGCGTTCCACCGCCAGCGCCTGGCCGCCTTCGGCACGCTGATGACCGACAGCACCACTCAGATGCTGGACGAGCGATGGGACAGGTTTGCGAGCATGGGCCGCGAGCTCGATGTATCCGCCGAGATGCACGACCTGGCGTTACGCATCGTCGGTAACGCCCTGTTCGGCCTGGACCTCACCAGGGAGTCGCAGGCTGTAGGCAAGGCACTCACTACCGCTCAGCGGCGGCTGATCGACCAGTTCTTCTTCCCGTTCATCCCTATGAAGGTGCCCACGCCCAAACACGTAGAGTTCCGCAAGTCTATCAGGGCCATTGACGAGGTGGTGTTCAAGATCATTGAAGAGCGACGGCGCAACAACGAGGACCGGGGCGACCTGCTCTCCATGCTGATGCTGGCGCGCGACGCCGACACGGGCGAAGGCATGAACGACCAGCAGTTGCGCGACGAGGTAATTACTCTCCTCCTGGCGGGGCACGAGACCACCGCCAACGCCCTGACCTGGGCCTGGTACCTGCTGTCGCAGAACCCTATCGCGGCCAGGCGCATGAGGGAGGAACTGCGGGACGTGCTCGGCGGGCGCACGCCCACTACCGCCGACCTGCCCAACCTGACCTACACGAAGATGGTGCTTGATGAGACGATGCGCCTCTACCCGCCCGCCTGGTCCATCAGTCGTAAGGCGGTTGAGGAGGACGAGCTTGCGGGCTACCACATCCCGGCGGGTGCCATCATTACGGTCAGCCCCTATGCCATGCACCGTCACCCGCGCTACTGGGAGAACCCGGAAGGCTTCGACCCGGAACGCTTCACCCCCGAGCGGTCGGCCCAGCGTCCACCCTACGCCTACTTCCCCTTCGGAGGCGGGCCGCGCCTGTGCATAGGCAACAACTTCGCCCTCATGGAAGGGCAGCTAATACTGGCTACCATCGCGCAACGCTACCGCCTAGACCTCGTGCCGGGCCACCCTGTGGTGGTCGAACCGCTGATAACGCTCCGGGCCAGGTATGGCATGCGCATGGTGCTCCACCCACTCGCTCATGAAGGGGTGGCGTAGCGTGGCGACCCGCACGGCGCTCCCCGACGAGCGCAAGCGCCAGATACTGGAGGCGGCGGCCGCGGTCTTCTCCCGCTCCGGCTACCACGAGGCCCGCATGGACGACATAGCCGAGGCGTCGGGCCTCAGCAAGGGCGCGCTGTACCTCTACTTCCCCGGCAAGGCAGCCCTCATTACGACGCTATTGGAGAGCCACCTCGACCGCTCCCTCCACCTCATGCAGGACCTCGTACGCCGAGAGGGCACGGTGCGCGACCGCCTTCTCGCATATATCAGGCACGAGGCCGGGGAGTTGGAGAGCATGCGCACGATCCTGCCCCTCTGCTACGAGTTCTACGCCGCCGCGCTACGGGAGCAGGAAGTCGCCGCCTTCTTCAAGAGCTACTTCGGGCAGTACCTGGACCTCCTGGGCGAAATGATCCGGCAGGGCATCGACCGAGGCGAGCTAAAACAGTCAGACCCAAGGCAGACGGCCATCTTGCTTGCGGGCAGCCACGAGGGCCTCACCCTGCTGTGGCTGATGGACCCCACCGCTTTCGACTGGACCACGCAGATGGAAAGCAGCCTGCAACTGGTGCTCGACGCGCTGGCGTTATAACAGTGAGAGCAAAAAAGAAGCCCCGGCAACATTGCCGGGGCTTCTTTTTTGCCTGCTAACCGTAGTTACGGTCTGGCGGTAGGAGTAGCGGTGGGGCGAGGAGCGTTGAGCTGCTCGAAGTTCTCGATACCTGCGTCGCGAGCTACCTGGCGCAGCGGGTCGAAGAACGCGTCGGTCACGGGTGCCAGGTCGTCAATCGTGTACAGGGCGTACAGCAGCTTGCGGCCTTCCACGTTGTTGGTAGCCTCAAGCAAGCCACCCTGGATCTGCTTGATCATCGCATCGTCCAAACCCTTGCGTACCGTAACGGTGTCGTTGGGTATCTGCTGGGTCTCGGCGAAGATGCGGACCTTCTGGAATACATCGGGCAGAGCGCGTACAACGAGGGTGCGGGCGTCTGTGGGCGCGCCGGTACCAGGATCGAGCGGGCCGCCGAAGACGGCACCTGCGGACACCTGGCCGTTGTATACGGCGGTCACGACCCTGTCGTGTCCACCTGCGAACAGCACGTTACCGGCACCGAAGTACTCTTCTGCGTTGGTGCCCTTGATGTAGCCCGCAGACTTGAGGGCCGCGAACGGGTAGAGATAATTCGAAGCCGAGGCCGGGTCGCCGAACGCGAACTTCTTACCCTTCAGGTCGGCCAGGGTCTTGATGTTCGGATCGGCGGTGATGAACACCGACGGATAGGTAAGTGCACCCTTGCGCACGGTCACCAGCATCACCTGGGCACCGTATTTCTGGTTGGCGATGGCGTACTGGAACGGAGCCATGAAGCCCACGTCCACGTTGTTCGAGCCCATCGCCTCGATGAGAGCGGCGTAGGAGGTCGGCACGCTTACCTTGTAGGTATAGCCCGTGATCTGCTTCAGCAGCTGGCCCAGAGGCTCGCCGCTCGCCAGGATGGTGGTGCTGTTGGAGGAAGGCGCGAACGCCAGCTTGATCGGGTTCTCGGGGGAGCCGAGGGAGCCGGCCGCCGGGGTTACGGGCTTCACGTCCGGGTTGGCGTAAGCCTGCTGGCCCGCGTTCTTGTAGCGCCAATCGTAGTAGTGCGCACCGATGTTGCCCATCTGCACCTTGAAGCCTTCCGGGGCATCAGGCACGTAGGTAACCACGCGGCGCTCGAAGAGCTGGATCAGCACGTCGGTCTGCTTGCCGGCGATCTTCACGTTGGCCCAGTAAGGCTCGGAGATCGCGTAGCCGCTGGTGTAGAACCAGGGGTCCGAGAGCCTCGCGTTGCCGGTCTGGCCCTGCGCGTTGAGGGTGGGGCCTTGCGCGTTGAGGAAGTCCCAGATCTGGGTGGCGATGTTGTGCTTGGTCTCGGTGTTGTAGAAGCCGTACTTGACGCCGTACTTCTCGAAGTTGTTATTCTTGGAGACTATACCGGCTTTGTTCACCTGCTCGACCACGGTCTGGCCGGTGCGGTCGTCCGCCGGGTGATCGCCCAGAGGGGAGTTGGCGATCAGGAAGAAGGTCGCATATGTGGGCGCGTTCGCGTCGTCGATGTCCGAAGCCAGGGGAATATTCGCCGCATAGCGGGTCTGGTACTGGGTATTGCCAACCTGCATCTTGCCGGAGATCAGTTCCACGGTCAGGAGGCCGTTGGTGACGTAGAAGGGGCTGTTCTTGTCGGCGTTCGGGTTATTGATCTCCATGCGGCTCTTGTCAAAGTACTGTACCTTGCGAGTGCCGCCTTCGCCCTGGGCGTATGCTTCCGTCTTGGTCTCGCCGGGGGTGGGGCCCCAGTAGAACGAGCGCTTGACGGTGCCATCCGCCACGAGCTTATCGGTGCGGTTCCAGGTGGCCTGGAAAGCCGGGTCTGCAAAAGCCGCCGGCGTCTGCGCCGTTGCGGGGGCCGACTGGTACGCGGACACCACCGGCAACGCCAACGCCATCAAAGCGGTAGCAGTCAAAATCCGTTTGGGACTAGCCAAAATTCCTCCTCCTTCATAATAACAGCGGCATTTTTGTCGGTGTTATAATCGGTCTTCGGCCCATCGCCAATGAACAGGCCGAACGCGCGTCAAACAGAACGTGCCGGGGATGATTATATAACTATCGAAATCAGGATGCAAGGGGATGGAGCGGCAGTATTGACCGCCGCTTCCTGCCATTTCTGGAGCGCCCTGGAAGATACGCTAAACGCAGTAGCCAGCATGTGCTAAGTCTATGGCATATCAGTACCGCAGCCGGGGAAGAAGGTGTTGGCGACTATCTTGGCGGCCTGGGCGCGCGTGACGTCTGCCTCAGGTCGGAAGTAGGGCCGTGCCTCATCGTCGCATGGCTGTGAGGCCCCACCGCAAGGGTAGCCGCCCATGACGCCACGTGCCGACAGCCGCTCGGTGTAGAGCCAGAAGGGGCTGTTGGGAGGCGCATCGGCGTAGGTCTGCCGGTCGGCTGGTACGCTCTCGTTCGCGGCGGCAGCGTTCGCCACTATCTTGGATAGCTGCCCACGCGTGGCATTGGATGAGGGACGGAAGTAGGGCCTATTACCTGCCATGCAAGGCTCGCCCGCGCCTCCGCAAGCGTAACCGCTCATGATGCCGCGCAAGGCTAGCCTCTGTATCCAGGGATAGAAGGTGGAGCCGGGGGGCACGTCCTCGAACACCGGCGCGCCGGGTCCCTCGTCAAAGCCCGCGGCTATAGAGACAATCTTGCTTATCTGCCCCCGGCTGATGTTCTGCCCCGGCCTGAAGTAGGGGTTGTTCCCCTCGTTGCACGGTTCTCCCACCCCTCCACACGGGTACCCGCCCAGCAGGTAGCGGCACACCAGGCACTTGACGAACGGGTAGAAGGTGCTGCCGGGAGCCACGTCTGCGAACTCGGTGGAACACTCGCCCACGGTGGGTGTGGCGGTCGGGCTGCCGGTGTCGTCGCGCAATAAGCCCCTCGAAACGAGAATGTCCTGCTGTCCCGAACGCGAGTCGTTCCAGGCGACGTACACCGTATCCGAGACGGCATCCAGGCCCCAGTAGTCGCCCGCCGCGTTGCCGCTACCAGGTGGAAGGCCGACGTTCAAGTCCTGCGAGGCGGTGCTCACGCGGGTATCCGCGTCCCAGGTCGCTCCACCGTCGGTGCTGGAGCTATACCAGCTATCGAACAGGCGGTTGTCGGGGTCGAGGCGGCGGTCGAGCCAGAAGGCGTGCAGGCGGCTGCTCCTGTCGGCATAGAGCACCGGGGTGATGTGGTCGCGCACCACACCGGGCGCGTCATGGCTGAGGCGAGTGGGCGCGCTCCAGGACGTGCCGCCGGGGCTACCCTTCACGTACAGCACCTCTATGCCGTCGGTGCTGCTGTTGCGGCGGTCGGTCCACGCGACGTAAAGCTCCCCCGTATTCGGGTCCGCAGCGGCGGTAATAGTGGCGAAGAACCGGAACGCCTCGGTGGGGCGGATGGGGTTGCCGGGCTGCACCGCCTGGGCTATCGTCGTGGGCGCGTCCCAAGTGATACCCCCGTCAGTAGATTTCGTCATCTGCACGTTGCCCGTGCGGCCCGGCCCCCAGTTCTGCATCATGAAGAGGTGCACCGCGCCGTCCGGCCCAACCACAGGGTAAGGGTACTCGGTGCTGTTGAAGCCCACCTGCTGCCGGGGCGACCATGTGAGGCCGCCGTCTGTGGACCGCTGCACGACTACGTTTTCGCCGTTGGGCGCGTAGGTCATGTACATGTTGTGGTAGTAGGGACTGGCGGGGTTGTTGTCTATCGCGAACCAGTCCTTGTCGTCCAGCACGGTATCGGGGTAGTAGACCGCCACCGAGGGCCGCCAGGTGAGGCCGCCGTCGTCGGTCCAGGTGATGAAGATACCGTTGCGAGTGCGGTCCGGTTCGTTGGTCGCGAGCGACGAAACGTAGATGCGCCCGTCATCGCGTGCCACGGCCACAGGGTCGCTCTGGTTCGGCACGTCCGCCGGAAGGCCGGGCATCTGTAGCTGGCGCGAGGCAGGCCACGTATTGCCACCGTCGGTGGAGGAATATATCCACACCTGCTTGGCGTTATCCGCGCGGAAGTCCTTGGCGGCGATTACCACCGTGTTCGTGTCTACCCTGCTGGCGGCCAGGCTTGGCTCGTGCTGCCCGTTGGAAGTACCGTCCGAGTTGGCCCGCACGTTGGGGCCGAACAATGGCGCGACCAGTGGCCTGAGCTTGTCGTAGACGTATGAGGACCGCGCCAACCGCAGGGTAGAGTAGGGTTGCGCGAGCGAGTCGCGCGGCCACAATGCGACGAGCGTGGCGAGCACCCCGGCCAGGAGGCACAGGAACAGCACGCCGTACCTGGGTCTTGAGGAATGGAGCAAGTTTGTCAAAGTAGTGGCGTCCTCTGCTTGCAACGACTAACGCACCGTGTCAACGGCGATCCAGCGCAACTCCACCGGCACCACCGCGTCTACCGGGTCAAAGCGTAAGCCCGCCACGGCAGGCCCTACCTCGTGCGGCGCGAGGAAGGCCCAGAGCACGTGCGGACTGCCACCCAAAGGCACCGGCGCTCGACGCTGCTTGAAGCCGTTGAAGTATTCACCGGGCGGCGACCAGAATAGCTGGCTTCCCGGCACTGGCGTAACGGCCCCTACATGTGCAAGGAAGGACGTACGCACGCGCACGTAACGGTCGCCGGTCGCGGAGGGCAATATGTTGAGGCCCTGGTTGGCGACCTGCGGGTCTACGTTGGTGGGGTTGAGCACAAGCCCCTTTCCAGGTTCGCAGCTTGCGGAGGCGTTGCTTACCTCCCACTGCTCGGTCACTGCCGGGTCGCAACCCCTGAAGTCCCAGACCTGGAGGTTCGAGCCGGTGTTGCCTTCGGCCGTGGGCGGGCCATTGTCGCTCGTGATGCCCAGGCCATAGTGGACGTGCCAGCGTAGTTCGCCGGGGTTGTACTCCCAACGGAGGGCGAACGAGTCGCGAGCGTCCGCGCCGAGAGGTGCCAGCTCGATATTGTCCGTCCTCACCACCTGGGGTATGTCGGCCCCGCCCCCCGCCATGTAGCGGGTGCGCGACATAGCTGAGTTCAGCACCCAGGCCCCTTTATAGCGGTCGGGCACGTTGTTGATGTACCAGACCATGTCCTGCGGCCGCGCCTGCATCGGGATGAGCCGCTCAAGCTCGCTCTCCACCTCGGCGGCCTGCACGGAGGCGGTATGCCACGGGTGAAGCTGTATCCAGGTAACCACCACGCATGCAACGACCAGCATGCCCGTGCCCGAAACGAGGGGCCACCGCGCCCGCCTCGCATGTCTGATAGCGCTCCACAGCAGGGCGGCGACCACAAGGCAGTACCCCGCGCTCACCAGGTAAAGCAGGCGGCTGTTCTGGAAGTCGTGCCGGAAGATGCCGATATTGAGCACCGGTGCCAGGGTCAGCACCATCCAGGCGGCGGCGACGAGCAGCAGGCGGGACACTTCGCGCCCGTACAGCACCAGCCCCGCGAGCAGTCCAACCGCCGACAGTGTAGCCACAACCTGCACCGCAGGCTCCCCGAATATGACGCTCTCTATCGGCGCGAGCAGGAACCGCAGGCGGTCCGCGGGCCAGTCGTACAGGAAGTTGAGGTAATTGATGTCCACGCCTGTGTAATTCCGCTGCTCTCCCCATGCTAGCTGCCGGATTAGCAGGTTCAGCCCCAGCATGGCCGCGTGCGGGACGAGCGCCAGGCCCATGCGCGCCCACTGGCGGCCTGAGTTCGGCGGCAGCACGTACCAGGCTGACAGGGCGATAATGGGGATGAAGGCGAACAGGCTCTCTTTGGTGAATATGCCGAGGAAGTAGAAGAGCACGGAACCTGTGTACAGGCCGCGTTT
>DASVRN010000290.1:0-8377 GCA_036388595.1 Chloroflexia bacterium | reverse complement strand
GCGTATTGCTTTCATCGGACAAGGATATCGCCGGGATATAGATGACAAGCGATTCAGCTTATGGACGTTGGACCTCTATTCTGGAGAGTTCTCCCAACTCATGGATCCATATGTAGGGCGTGTCACACCCCGCAACTGGTCGCCGGACGGCTCTCGTATCGCTTTCCTACACGCGGATGCTCTTAAAGCAAACGATCTAAGCTGGAACTACTCCTATCAGGTGCCGACCAACTTATACGTGGCTGATGTTGCTACCACCCAGGTCCGCCCTCTAACTCTGTTTGATGGAGTGTTCAATGGCGATATTGAGTGGACTAACGAAGGTAACATCCTCCTCTCCTCCTCTCATGGATATGCCGCGGGCAGTCTCGGCCTGATAGCGGTTTCGGCCCACGATGGAACTATTACTCCGCTGGTAACACCTCCACCTGGCGAGATACTGCTGAGTCCTACGCTCTTTAGACCGCAGTTTCCCACCGGGATGCCCAGGGTCGGCCTTGACCCGGCGCATCCTTAGCCTCACTAGGCCACCGCCGACCCCTCGCCCGCGACCTCCACGCCCTCCGCCGCCGTGCCTTCCTGCTCCTGGTACTGTAGCTGGTAGAGGCGGTAATAGTAGCCGTTGCGGGCCATGAGGTCCTCGTGCGTGCCGTCCTCGACCACCTGGCCCTTGTGCAGCACGATGATGCGGTCCACGTGCCGGATCGTGGAGAGACGGTGGGCGATGATGATGCTGGTGCGGCCCCGCATCAGCTTATAGAGCGCGTCCTGTATCAGCGCCTCCGTCTCGGTGTCCACGCTGGAGGTCGCTTCGTCCATCACCAGCAGCACCGAGGGGTTGAAGGCGATGGCGCGGGCGAAGGTGAGCAGTTGCCGTTGCCCCACCGACAGGTTGGCCCCGCGCTCCTTCACCTCGTAGTCGTACTGCTCCGGCAGGCGCTCGATGAAGGTGGCGGCGTTCACGAAGGCGGCGGCCCGGCGCACCTCCTCGTCGCTGATGTCCTCGTCCAGCAGGCGGATGTTGCGCGATATGGTACCGGAGAAGAGCACCGGGTCTTGGAGCACCACGCCGATGTGCCGACGGAGGTCCTGCTGCTTTACGTCGCGCACGTCTACGCCGTCCAGCAGGATTTGCCCGCCCTGCACGTCGTAGAAGCGGCTCAGGAGCGAAATTATGCTGGTCTTGCCCGCGCCGGTCGCCCCCACCAGGGCCACACTGGTGCCCGCAGGTATCTGGAAGCTGATGCCCTTCAGCACCGGCTCGTCCGGGTTATAGGCGAACTCCACGTTGCGAAACTCGATGTCGCCCGCCACCCTGCGCAACTCGCGGGGGTTCGGCGTGTCCATGATGGTCGCCTCTTCGTCCAGCAGCATAAACACGCGCTCGGCGGAGGCCATAGCCCCTTGCATGATGTTGTACTTCTCGGCGAGGTCGCGGATGGGTTGGAACGCCTGCTCAGTGTACTGGAACATCATTACAAGCACACCCACCTGCACAGCGCCGGACAGCACGCCGCCCGACCCGACCCCCAGCAGCCCCGCAACCGCGATGACCGACAGGAAGCTCACCACGGGGAAGAAGTAGCAGAAGACTCTCAGCGCCTCGATGTTCGCGTCCAGGTAGTCCTTGTTCAGCTTGTCGAACTCATCGAACTTCTTCTTCTCCCGGTTGAAAAGCTGCACCACCAGCATGCCGGAGATGTTTTCCTGGAGGAAGGCGTTCACGCGCGCGATCCTCACGCGCTGCTGGCGGTAGGTGGTGCGCATCAGCTTCTGGAAGAAGAAGCTAGCCAGCAAGATGAGGGGTAGCACCGCGAGGCTCACCAGGGCAAGCTGCCAGTTGACCAGGAACATCACCACGACCACGCCCAGCAATATCACCACGTCGCCCGCCACGGTAACCAGGCCGGAGCCTATGAACTCGTTGAGGGCGTCTACGTCGTTGGTGAGGCGACTGATGAGGCGACCCACGGGGTTGCGGTCGTAGTAGCCGAGCGATTGGTATTGCAGGTGCGAGAATATTTGCTTGCGCAGGTCGTACATGACGTTCTGCCCGATCATTTGCATGATGTAGTTCTGCGCGTACCGGAATATGAAGGCGAGGACTAGCGCGCCGAGGAACGCCGCGAGGATAGGCGGGAGGTTCTCAGGCCGGGGCGGCAGGTTCACCGGCGGCGTAACCGACCCGTCCTGCGGCGCTATCGCCTGGTCGATGGCAAGGCCCACAAGAAATGGCCCCGACAGCACCGCCAGCGTGTTGGCGAATATCAGCACGAACGCCAGGGCTACCAGCTTCCTGTAAGGCCGCAGGTAGACCAGGATGCGCCGCATCAGCCGTGCGTCGTATGCCTTACCCAATATTTCGTCTTCGTGAACCATGCCTCGGCCCATTTAGGTCTCCCACCTCAGAAAAACTGCTATTGCGTTAGTCGTCCCACCACCATGACAGCACCCAAGAGACTCCTGTCATCCTGAGCGCAGCGAAGGATCTCAAATGCTACGCCTGTGCGCTTATTCAACGTTTGAGCCATTGTTGCTGGTAATTCAACGGCATCCCTCCCCAACTTCTTGAGATCCTTCGCTACGCTCAGGATGACAGGGTGGGGGTTGGTCCTGCATCAGCAACAATGTGTCACACGCGCCCTGTGTTGTTACGCGTTACGTGGTACGTGTTACGTATCACTCGTCACGAGGCCAGCGGGTCTACACCCAGTTCGCCCGAAAGCAACTCCCGCCGGTACATCTTGGCGTAGACACCCCTCCGCGCCACAAGCTCCGTATGCGTGCCGCGCTCCACGATGCGACCTTCTTCCAGCACCAGTATCTGGTCGGCCTCCTTCACGGTGGAGATGCGCTGGGAGATGATGATGCTGGTGCGGCCCCTTAGCACGTCGCGGAGGCCCGCCAGTATCTCCGACTGCGTGTGCGTGTCGATGCTGGAGAGCGCGTCGTCCAGTATCAGGATGCGGGGGTCGCGCATGACCGCACGGGCCAACGCCGTACGCTGCTTTTGGCCGCCGGAGAGGGTCACCCCGCGCTCGCCTATCACCGTGTCGATGCCATTGGGGAATTGGTCGAGGTCGTTGCTAAGGCGCGCCACCCGCACCGACTGTTCGACCATAGCCGGGTCCGACTCGTCCACCCCGAACGCTACGTTCTCGCTGAGGGATGTGGAGAAGAGGAAGGTGTCCTGCGGCACGTAGCCGATGTTTCGGCGTAGCACCGCCAGCGGTATCTCGCGCACGTCCACGCCGTCTATCAGCACCCGCCCTTCCTGCGCCTCATGCACGTGGGTAATCAAGTTCACAACCGAGGTCTTGCCCACACCCGTAGGCCCCACGATAGCCAGCGTGCTACCTTCCGGCGCGTGGAACGACACGCTGTCCAACACCTGCCGTTTGTCATAGCTTAACGACACGTTGTCGAACATGATGTCGCCCTTTATTGCCCTGATGTCGTGCCGGGTGGCCTCGGTGTCGGTAATCTTTTCCCGCTGGCTCATCAATCCCCGGATGCGTGACATGGAGGCCGCCCCCTGGTGGTACAGCGACACCACCCAGCCTAGCGCGATCATCGGCCACGACAGCATGCTGAGGTACCCCAGGAACTGCACGAACTGGCCGACGGTGAGGCTTTTCTCCATTACCTGGTTTCCACCAACCCAGAGGACCGAAGCCGCCGCCAACCCGAGCACCAGGGCCATCATCGGCCAGAGCAATTGGTTCAGCTTCTGGTATG
The DNA here is from genome assembly GCA_036388595.1 of Chloroflexia bacterium. GTDB lineage: Bacteria > Chloroflexota > Chloroflexia > QHBQ01 > JADMIH01 > JADMIH01. The sequence continues at coordinate 4,639 of DASVRN010000290.1, read as the reverse complement.
CCAGGCTCTTATCCACGTAGTCTCGGCTTGCCTCCGAGAAGTGCTTGATCTCGTAGTCCTCCTGCGCGTAGGCCTTGATGACCCGTATGCCGGAGAAGTTCTCCTGCGCGTAGGTGGAGAGCGCGCCGAACTGGGCCTGTACCTCATCGAACCGCTTGTGCATGCGCCTGCCGATTACCATGAAGGACAGGCTTACCATCGGCATGAAGAAGATGAGGATGAGGGCTAGCTGCCAGTTGATGGTGAGCATCAAGATGGAGGCCATGATGAACATCAGGATGGTGCGCACGCTGTTGGAGAGGCCGGGGCCGAGGAACTGGCGCACCGCCGTGAGGTCGTTGGTAGCGCGGGCCATAATGTCGCCGGTGTGCAGACCCTGGAAGAAGCTGGCTTGCTGCCGTTGCAGGTGGGCGAAGAGGTCGTTGCGAAGCTGGTACTCCACGATGCGCGACACCTCGTTGATGAGGTACCGCCCGTAGAAGTCCACCACGCCCTGCACCGCCGCGAGCGCCAGGATGATGCCCACGATCCAGAATATCTCCTCCCGCGGCCTGCCCTGCCACAGACGGTCGATGCCGTTGCCTATGAGGAAGGGTTGCGCGAGAGCGAGGAAGGTGCTGAAGACAATAGCTACGGCTCCCCACAGCATTTTGCCCTTGAAGCGGAAGAGGTAAGGGATGAGCGACTTCAGGTCGTGCAAACCGAGGCTCCTTAGACATTAACCTTAACAGGGTTGAAATAAAAGTATACACTAAAGGGGAGGCGAGTTCCTGCTACCGCAGATGTATTTTGAAGGTACAAGCGGTGGCTAAGATATGGTGACGCCAAGGGCATCAGGTGCTATTCGTGCGGTGCAAGGAAAGTTACGACACTGCCAGCCGACGCCCTGCGGTGGGGTGTATTGGGAGCGGGGTGTGACGTACGACGCCCGGCGATTGAAATCGCGGGCTACACCTAGCGAAGTCCGCCCTTCGGCGGACTGATTCCAAGCAAAAGTGATTCTTTAAGAGCATGTAGGCGGCTTAAATAGTCTGCCGAAGGGCAGACTTGGCAAACTGTAGCCCGCGATTTCAATCGCCGGGCGTCGGCTGGCGATCAATACTGCTTTTTTAGGGCAAGAGCGTTTATTATTTGCGGGCACACGGCGTGCAATCAGACCTACCTGACATTCTTACGACCACAGAGGCAACCTTGGGCACAGACCAGGCAGACGACGTTAGTAAAGGCACAGCGGCCAACACCGGCCCGCCGGTGGAGGGGAAGGCGGTAGCCCTCAGCAGGCCCCTCATCATTATCGGCCTTATCACGGCCACCGCCCTTTCCGCGCTCGACGTGACTATCATCTCTACCGCGCTGCCTACCATCGTGGGGGTGCTGGGCGGGCTGGAGTTCTACCCGCTGGTGGTCGCCGCGTTCCTCCTGACGGCCACCACCACCGTTCCCGTCTACGGCAAGCTGTCGGACATGTTCGGCCGCAAGCCTATCTTCCTGGTCGGCGCGGGCATTTTCATATTGGGTTCGGCGTTGTGCGGGCTGGCCTGGGACATGCCTTCGCTGATCGCCTTCCGTGCCTTGCAGGGTCTGGGGGCAGGCTCCATCGTGCCCGTGTCGCTCACTCTCATAGGCGACCTGTTCGACGTGGAAGAGCGGGCGCGAATACAGGGCGTGTTCGGCTCGGTGTGGGGCGTGTCCAGCATTATAGGCCCGCTGGTGGGCGGGGTTATAGTGCAGTTCTTCGACTGGCGCTGGGCCTTCTTCATCAACGTGCCGGTGGGCATACTGTCGATGCTGCTGATTTTCCTCTACCTGCGCGAGCCTGCCATACACACGCGGCAGCGCGTGGACTTCGGCGGCGCGATAACGCTCACGCTGGGCATGGGGTTTACGCTGCTGGCTATGCAAGCGACTTCCCTGGGTGAGGCAGGCGCAAGCAAGTGGTTTCTATGGCTGGGTATCTCAGGCGGCACCGGTACCTGGACTCTCTGGCTAGGCGGCGTCGTGTTGTTGGTGCTGTTCGTCTTCTTCGAGCGCCGCGCCCCGGCCCCCATTCTCTCTTTCGCCTTGCTTTCCCGCCCGGTAATCGCTATACCCTGCCTGGTGGGGCTGCTGGCGGGCGTGGTGCTTATCGGCTACGCCGCCTACGTGCCGCTGCTGGTGCAGGGTGCCTGGGGTGGCTCGCCCATAGAGGCGGGGCTAATTGTGGCCCCTATGTCGCTGGGTTGGCCTATCGCCTCCGCAACCAGCGGACGCCTAATCAAGCGGGTCGGGTACTTCCCCCTGGTGGCGACCGGCGTGTCCGGGGTGGCGGTAGGCACTTTGCTCCTGCTGGCCGTCGGGCTGGTGAGTGACATATCCCTCAAGGCCGCTATCACGCTGGTGGCCTCGGCAATCACGGGGCTGGGGTTCGGCGCGAGCACCACCACCATGCTCATCGCGCTCCAGGTGTCGGTGCCCTGGTCCGAGCGCGGGGTAGCCACGGCATCGGCCCAGTTCTTCCGCAACATGGGCCAGGCGATAGGGGCTACGGTGCTGGGTACGGTGTTGACCCTGCTGCTCGCCCCTATGCTGGCCTCCGAGAGGGTACAGCAAGCCGTGGCCGCCATGCCGCCCGACGCAATCAAACCTGGCGCAGACCCCGCGCTCGGACCCGCCAACGCCCTGTTCGACCTCGACGTACGCCCCACCCTTGCCCCGGATGTCGTGTCCGCCCTCTCCGACGCCCTTTCCAACAGCCTCTGGTGGACTTTCCTGGCGATGCTCGTAATAGCGGGCCTGGCGGTGCTGGTGGCTACCCGCTTCCCAAGGGTAGTTGTCCCCGCCGAGAGGGGAGTAACGGCGGCAACCCAGGTGCGGCCAACTTCCTTGGAATGAAGGTTGCTAGGATTTGGGATTTGGGAATTCGGATTTCGGATTTGCTGGATATCTACTAAATCCGAAATCCGAATTCCCAAATCCCAACTGGAGGATCTAATGAGCGATCCGTTGTGGTACAAAGACGCGATCATTTACGAGTTGCACGTCAAAGCCTTTTACGATAGCAACGGCGACGGCATCGGTGACTTCAATGGCCTGACCGAGAAGCTGGACTATTTGCAGGACCTCGGCATTGACACCATCTGGCTGCTGCCTTTCTTCAAGTCGCCCCTGCGCGACGACGGCTACGATATCGCAGACTACTACCAGGTCCACCCCAACTATGGCACGGTGGCGGACTTCAAGCGGTTTCTTAAGGAGGCCCACCGCCGCAATCTGCGCGTACTGGCCGATCTGGTGATGAACCACACCTCCGACCAGAACGCCTGGTTCCAGGAGGCCCGGTCCTCCACCGACCCCAAGAAGCGCAACTGGTACGTGTGGAGCGACACCATCCACAAGTACGAGCAGGCCCGCATCATCTTCACCGATACAGAGCGCTCCAACTGGACCTGGGACGAGAGCGCCAAGGCCTACTTCTGGCATCGCTTCTTCAGCCACCAGCCCGACCTCAACTTCGACAACCCCACGGTGCGCCGAGAGATGCTGCGCGTGATCAAGTTCTGGATGGACATGGGGCTGGACGGGTTCCGGGCCGACGCGGTGCCCTATCTGTTCGAGCGCGAGGGCACCAACTGCGAGAACCTGCCCGAAACGCACGAGTACCTCAAGGAAGTGCGCAGGTTCATGGACGAGCACTACGAGGGCAAAGTGCTGCTCGCCGAGGCCAACCAGTGGCCCGCTGACCTGCTGCCCTACTTCGGCAACGGTGACGAGTTCCACATGTCCTTCAATTTCCCGCTGATGCCCCGCATCTTCATGTCGCTACGCCGTGAGGAGCGATGGCCCATCATAGAGATAATCAGCCAGCTTCCAAAGATACCTGACATTTGCCAGTGGGGCATCTTCCTGCGCAACCATGACGAGTTGACGTTGGAGATGGTCACCGACGAAGAGCGCGACTATATGTACCACGAGTACGCCAAAGACCCGCGCATGAAGATCAACATCGGCATCCGCCGCCGCCTGGCCCCACTCATGGACAACGGCCGCCGCCAGATAGAGTTGCTCAACAACCTGCTGTTCACCCTGCCTGGCACCCCCGTGCTCTACTACGGCGACGAACTGGGCATGGGTGACAACATCTTCCTGGGCGACCGCGACGGCGTCCGCACCCCTATGCAGTGGACCCCCGACCGCAACGCGGGCTTCTCCAAGGCAGACCCCGCTCGCCTCTACAGCCCCGTCATCACCGATCCGGTGTACGGCTACCAGTCGATCAACGTGGAGGCCCAGGAGCGCACCCAGACCAGCTTTTTACGGTGGATGCGGCGCATGATTCACGTTCGCAAAAAGTACCCGGTGTTCGGCAGGGGCGACATCACCTTCCTCAACCCCGCCAACCCGAAGGTGCTTGCCTTCATCCGGCATCACGAGGACGTGGACGTGCTGTGCGTCTCCAACCTCTCCCGCTTCGCCCAGCCGGTGGAGCTTGACCTGGCCCAGTTCAACGGCCGCCGCCCGATAGAGCTTGTAGGCGAGACCCCCTTCCCGAAGATAGGCGAGCTACCCTACTTCCTCACATTAGGCCCCCACGCCTTCTTCTGGTTCCGCCTCGACCGCACGGAGTAATCACTAGACGGAAACGCCAAGACGCGGAGACGCC
>DASVRN010000289.1:0-11169 GCA_036388595.1 Chloroflexia bacterium | reverse complement strand
CGCCTGGCACCATGTGTGGCTTCTCACACGCGTGGTGCCCTGTTGGCTGACTTTCCTTCGTTAGCTCGGTACTGAGCGCAGCGAAGAATCTCGTCCTCTACCGGGATGTTCCCTCTTTCTTATGGGACTATGTTGCTGAAGGAAAGGTGGCATTTGGGTGCTGAGGGACGAGATTCTTCGCTGCACTCAGAATGACAAAGGGGAGCAGGGTCCTGCTATCCTACCCAGATATAGAAGGGGCTAAAACAGTCTCGATATACCAACGAGTTGTGCATGCGTGCCGCTTTTGCTAAGATGTGCCCACACGCCATGTCCAGTGTTTCTGACGCACCCCCGCAAGCTAACACCTCTGCCCTTGTAGACAGTGGCAGTGTAAAACCGTCCCCCAGTGAGGCTGCCGCGAGCGCACGAGTCCACATGGCGGCGCTGCTGGGCTACTTCGCGCTGGCGGTGCTGGTCACCTACCCAGCGATTGTGCAGTTTACCACCAACGTCCCCGGCGACCTCCTTGCCGACCGCGACCAGAACCTGTGGAACCTCTGGTGGCTGCGCGAGGCGATAGCCGGTACCACCAACCCCTACCACACAGGCATGCTCTACTACCCCTACGGCGTGGACCTCTATTACCACACACTGGGGCTACCTCTGGGGCTGATAGGACTGCTGCCGCAACTGCTCTTCGGGTTGCCCGCCGCCTACAACACGGTGCTGCTGGCGGCCTTCACGCTGTCGGGCTATGGGGCGTTCCGGCTGGCCTTGCGGTTCATCCCACCCGGCGAGGCTGGTAGGCAAAACACACCTCTGGCTAGCTACTTCCCGGCGTTCGCGGGCGGGGTGGTGTGCGCCTTCACACCTTACACGCTCGACGCGCTAAAGGGGCAACTTGAGGTGCTTTCGCTGCAATGGATGCCTTTCTACGCCGAGGCCTGGATCGTCGCCTGGCGCACCGGCAAACTCCGCTATGGCGTGCTCTCCGGTGTGTTCTTCGCGCTCGCCGCTCTGAGTAGCCTTTACTACGCTGTCTACCTCGCTATATTCTCGCTAGCTTACCTGGGCTACCAACTATGGACGCGCCGGGTAGGACGCGGACGCGCCGGGTTGCTTCCCGCATTGGCCGTGGCCCCTGTCGTGGCGCTGGCGCTCATGCTCCCCTTGCTAATGGGACTGGTGCGCGACCGCAATAACCCCCGCCTGGCGGTAGCGGCTGGCCCCGAGCACAGGTTGGCTCACTCAGCCGACCTGCTCAGCTTCATCGCCCCACCCCACGACCACGTACTGCTCGGCTGGCAGCCCACAGACCGCCCCGGCGTGAACGAGCCGCCCATACACGACTACCTGGCGCTCGGATATGCGGCCATGGCGCTTGCGATCCTGGGTGGAGTGGTGGGTTGGCGCAGGTCGGGCGGCAAGTTCTGGGTGGCGCTGGCCCTGCTGGCGCTGGTGCTCTCGATGGGCCCGGAGTTGCAGGTAGGCCGCAACCTCACCGGCATACCCCTGCCCTTCCGCCTGCTAGAATGGCTGCCCGGCGTCGAGGCCATAGCCAAGCCGGAGCGATTGGTGGTGCTGGCGCGGCTGTGCATGGGGGTGCTGGCGGCGTCGGGTGCTGGTTGGCTCCTTGCCAGGCTCACGCAACCTGGGCAGCCCGGCGTGCGGCGAACGGCCGTCATATGCTCTGCCATACTCGCCCTGCTCCTGGTGGAGCTACCAATCCACCCCCGTTACGTGGAGCCACTGAACATACCGTCGGGCTTCCGAGCGCTCGCCGGGCAGAGTGGCGCGCTGATGGAGCTACCTTTCGCCACCCAGCAGAGCGAAACGGGCGGCGAGCGGATGCTCTACCAGACGGCGCACCGACTCCCCATCATGGGCGGCTACCTGGCACGCACCTACAACAGCCCTATTACCGACTCGTGCGGCCCCTTCTGGAGCTTCATTTCCGCGCGCTACCTGCCCATCGAAGCCCCTGATATCGTCTCGCCCACCATGACCTCCCGCCCCCTGGACATCCTGACCTACTTCAACATCGGCTACATCGCCCTCTACAACAACTACAACGGCCCCGGCACCACACCCCTCGACCCGCAGGAGCGCGCGGCCTTCGAGGACATCCTGTCTCGTGTCTCCGGTGAGCCGCCCCTTTACACAGACGATTACGTGAGCCTGCACAAGGTAGACACCCATCCGAGGGAGAGCATTCAACCTGCCCTCATGGTGAGCGATGGCTGGTACGACTCGGAAGAATCGGGTGGAGAGCCGTTCAGGTGGGTGCGAGGCGAACAGGGAAGGTTGTGCGTCTTCACGCCAGAACAAAAAACAATGTCCTTAGCGATGGATGCTACTGCCTTTTCTAGAGACCAAGAGATCCGAGTGCAGCGGGTGTTACGGGAGCTAAAAGGTACCGATCATGACAAGAGAATTATTGGTCCGGTGACGGAATACGAAGGCACGATCTCGATTGCAGGCACAGAAGTTCGTACTCGACCTATAGTGTTCCCCGCGGGCATGACGGAGGTACGAATCGTGCCTCAAGGAGAGGGCGTGACCCCTCAATCGCTGGACCCGAACGCGAAGGACGACCGCGCACTCACCATAGGATTGAAGCGAGTTCGTCTTGAACCCGCGGCCCCAAAGTAGTATAATTAGGTAGCTACAACACGCGTGCCGGACTTGCGAAAGTGGGAGGTCCCCACTTTTTTTTGTCGATTTGGGAATTGGGATTTCGGATTTCGGATTTGTTGGATACCTTCTAAATCCAAAATCCGCATTCCGAAATCCAAAATCTAAAACTGAATACAGGGGGTTAGCAACAGATGAAGAGTGACTTATATGCAGCTATCAACCAGATAGCCGCCGAGCGCAATATACCGCGTGAGGCGATCTTGCGGGGCATCGAGGATGCCATCATAACGGCTTATAGACGTATTTCGGGCACGGACCAGAACGTGGCCGTCAAGCTCGACCTGCAGTCGGGCGATGCTCGCGTGTTCGAGCGCCGCACCATCGTGGAAGAGGTAACGGAACCGGCTCTTGAAGTGTCGCTCGAAGAGGTGCTCGAAGTGGAGCCTAACGCTAAAGTGGGCGACATGATCGAGAAAGAGACTACCCCCGCCAACTTCGGGCGCATCGCCGCCCAGACCGCCAAGCAGGTGGTCATGCAGCGCATTCGAGAGGCCGAGCGCGACCGCGTGTTCAGCGAGTTCAACGACCGCGAGGGCGATATTGTGCTCGCCAACGTGCAGCGCCAGGACAACAACGGCAACTGGATACTGGAGGTGGGCCGAGCCGAGGCTATCTTGCCGCCCAACCACCAGGTGAAGACGGAGCGATACCGCTCGGGCAACCGCATGCGCGTGCTGCTCCTGGAAGTGCAGAAGAACCCGAAAGGACCGCAGTTGATCGTGTCGAGGGCCGACCGGTCGTTCCTCAAGCGTCTGTTCGAGCTTGAGGTGCCGGAAATTCACAGCGGCATAGTGGAGATTAAGAGCATAGCGCGCGAATCGGGCATGCGCTCCAAGGTAGCGGTGTCCGCCCGCCAGAGCAACGTGGACCCCGTAGGCTCGTGCGTCGGCATGAAGGGCCAGCGCATCCAGAAGATCGTGGACGAGCTTGGCGGCGAGAAGATAGACGTGGTGCTGTGGGACCCCGACATGTCGGTCTACATCGCCAACGCCCTATCTCCCGCGCAGGTGCTGACCGTGGACCTGAACGATGACGAGAAGACCGCCACCGTGGTGGTGCCTGAGCGGATGCTGTCGCTGGCAATCGGCAAGGAGGGGCAGAACGCCCGCCTGGCCGCCAAGCTCACCGGCTGGCGCATCGACATCAAGAGCGCGGCCATACCCGAAGAGGACCAGGAGGAGTACGTGCCGACCGAGGAGGAGGTTGCCCGCATGGCTGCTGCCGCCCTGCGCGCCGAGCATGCCGCCAACTCCAACGGTTCAACCGACGGCTTCCAGCCACCCGTAGCCAGCGAGAACGGCGCAGCCCCCAAGGAAGAGCGCCGCAAGGTCCGCCCCAACAACACGGTGGTCTACCAGAACGTAGCCTACGGCCCCCTGCCCGAAGCCATACCCGGCGAAACCATCCGCCTGCGCGACCTGGGCGACAACGTAGAAATTCGCACCGATTCGGGCCGCACGATAGCGACGTACCCGGTGCAGGCAGGCGAACCGGCTGAAGCAGAAGCAGAGGAAGCGGAGGCGTAGGATTTTGGATTTTAGATTTTGGATTTTGGATTGTTTTCCAGGGTCCCTAATCCAAAATCCAAAATCTAAAATCCAAAATGGCTAAGACAGTAAAGGGGCCTCGGCCCAAGCCGGTACCACAGCGCACCTGCGTGGCCTGCAAGACCACCGGGCCTAAAAGAGGGTTGGTGCGCCTGGTGCGGCTGCCGGACGGCCACGTAGAGATAGACGAGACGGGTAAGAAGTCGGGACGCGGGGCCTACCTGTGCAGGACGAGGTCGCACTGGGATAAAGCCTTGCAGTCAAAAGTATTGGAATATGCGCTGAAAACAGCTATTGGTATCGAAGACAAAGCGGCCTTACAAGCGTATGCCGCCAAATTACCGGAGGACGACGAGGAGTAGCAGGCAAGTCATGTGAGTTGCCAGGGCACCGGTGCCCGGTACGCGCTACTCGGAATGGAACAAGGAGGATTGGATGCCAAAGAAGATAGATTATGTGATAGTGGCCCCCGCTCATAGCGGGCAGGAAGACGGTACGGACGGCCCCCCCGCAGAAGAAGAGAGTACCTCACGCGGGCCACGCCCTCGTGGTGGACGCGGTAGGGGCGCGGGTGGCCCCGCCGGAGCCAGGCCCCCAGGTGGTGGCGCTGCGAGGCCCGGCGGTCCCGGTGGAGCCAGGCCTTCTACCGGTGGCTATCGTGGCCCCGGTGGTCCCAACAGGGGCGGACCCGGCGGACGCGGCGGTTTTGGCGGGCGCGGCAACAACGGCGCGCATGGCAGCGGCCCATCCCGCGCGGCGGGTCGTGGCTTCGGCGGCGGCGCTCGTTTGGGCGCTACGATGGAGCGGCCCGTACGCAGGGCTGCCCTGCCTCCCTATATGACCGTCAAAGAGTTGGCCGACGTGTTGAACGTGAAGCCCGTGGAAGTCATCAAAGAGATGATGAAGCACGGCGTCATGGCTACCATCAACCAGCAGATTGACTACGATACCGGCGCTGTCGTGGCGGTTGGCCTCGGCTTCGAGGTGTCGGAAGCTATACCGGAGATCGAGGAAGACCTGGGCGAGGTCATGGTGGCCCAGCAAGAGGCGACGGACCAGAGCCGCATTATGCCCAGGCCCCCGGTGGTGACCATCATGGGCCACGTAGACCACGGCAAGACCAAGCTGCTCGACTCGATCCGCAAGGCCAACGTAATCGCCACCGAGGCGGGCGGTATCACCCAGCACATCGGCGCGTACCAGGTGGAGCTACAGGGCCGCAAAATTACGTTCCTGGACACACCCGGTCACGAGGCGTTCACCGCCATGCGTGCCCGTGGTGCCCAGGCTACCGACATAGTCATCCTGGTGGTGGCCGCCGACGACGGTGTGATGCCTCAGACGATTGAGGCGCTTTCGCACGCCAAGGCCGCCAACGTGCCCATCGTGGTAGCCATCAACAAGATCGACAAGGAAGACGCCAACCCCGACCGCGCCATGACCCAGCTTTCGGAGCACGGCCTGGTGCCCACCCAGTGGGGCGGCGATACCGAGTTCATCCCGCTGTCGGCCCGCACGGGCGAGGGCATCCCTAACCTGCTGGAGACCATCCTGCTGGTGGCCGAAATAGCCGAGTTCAAGGCCAACCCGGAGCGTCGCGCCACGGGCGTGATTATCGAGGCCGAGATGGACCGCAACAGGGGTCCTATCGCCACGGTGCTGATTCAGAACGGCACGCTCAACCTGCGCGACTACATAGTGGCAGGCTCGACCTGGGGCCGCGTGCGTGCCATGCAGGACGACAAGGGCCGCAAGCTGCGCAAGGCAGAGCCGTCGATGCCTGCCGAAATCCTGGGCCTGATAGCCGTGCCGATGGCGGGCGATTCGATCATTACCGCGCCCGACGAGACCACTGCCAAGCAGATAGCCGAGCAGCGCGCTCGCCAGAAACGGCTGGAAGAAGGCTCGCAAGGCATCAAGGCCATCAGCCTGGACGACCTCTTCTCGCAGATACAGACCGGCCGCGTGAAGGAACTGCGCATCATCCTCAAGGCTGACGTGCAAGGCTCGCTGGAGGCGATCACCCAGACGCTCAACAAGCTGACCAACGAGGCGGTCAAGGTGAACGTGTTGCACCGGGCGACCGGCGGCATCACCGAGTCGGACGTGTCGCTGGCCTACGCTTCGGGTGCCGTCATCGTCGGCTTCAACGTTCGCCCGGACGCGGCAGCCAAGCGTGCAGCCGAGAAGAGCAACATCGATATCCGCTTCTACGACATCATCTACAACCTGTCGGAAGACATCGAGAAGGCTATGCGCGGTCTGCTGGACCCGACCTTCCGCGACGTTACCGACGGTTACGCCGAAGTGCGAGCGGTCTTCCGCCTGCCCCGCAACGAGCAGGCCGCCGGCCTCATCGTCACCGAGGGTAAGATCACCCGCAACTCGCAGGTCCGCATGCTCAGGAACGGCGCGGTCATCTACGATGGCACTGTGTCGAGCCTCAAGCGCTTCAAGGACGACGTCCGCGAAGTGGCCCAGAGCTACGAGTGCGGCATCGGCCTCAACAACTTCCACGACTTCCAGGAAGGCGACACCCTGGAGTTCTACCGCAAGGAGCAGGTGCGCGCCTAGCGCAATTACGAATTACGAATTACGAATTACGGGTTCCTGCCCAATTCGTAATTCGTAATTCGTAATTCGTAATTACTATGACTCGACGGCAGATACAAGTTGGGGATGAGATAAAGCAGATCGTGTCGGTGCTGCTGCAACGTGAGTTGAAGGACCCGCGGATTGGGTTTGTGACTATCACGGGCGTGCAGGTGACGCAGGACCTTAAGTACGCGCGCATTCACGTGAGCGTGATGGGTTCGAAGGAAGAGCAGCGGGCCACTATGGACGCCCTCACCAGCGCCCGTGGTTTCATCCGGCGCGAGATCGCTTCGCGCATGGAGATTCGCTACGTGCCCGAAATCCAGTTCAGGCTGGACAAGGGTGCCGAGTACAGCGACCAGATAGCCCGGCTGCTCAACGAGCTGAAGGTGTCGGACGCTGAGAAGGTGGTTGGCGGCTTCGGTGAGGACCCGGGCCACGTCAGCGAGGACGACGAAGCGGGCATCACAGGGGAGTCTGCCGTCACAGGGCAAATGGAAAACGGCGACGAGGATACGGATGAGCAGCAGCGCGGAGGATAGCGCGGTCGTAGGCCGTGGGGCTATCAGCGACCGCCCGCTTGACGAGCGCGTGCCCGCCTGGACGATGCCCCAGTACACGCGCATCAACGAGTGGCTGGAGGGCGCGCAACGCATCTGGCTGCCCCTCCACGTCTCCCCCGATGGAGACTGTCTTGGGTCCTCCCTGGCCTTCGCCAAGGCCCTCAAGCGGCGTGGCTTCGACTGCGTGGTAATCTCCTCCGAACCTATCCCCGACATGTACGCTACGCTGTACGACCCCAACGATGTGTTCGTCGGGGCCGTGCCGCCCGGTCCCCCCGCCAGCCACATCGCGTGCATCGACATCAGCGATCCGAGGCGCACCGGCGATTTCTACACCGCTAACGAGGCGTCTCTAAAGGGACAGACCAGCGTAAAGGTGCTCAACATCGACCACCACGCCACCAACACCCAGTTTGGCGACCTGCAACTGCTCGATACCGCTGCTCCCGCCTGCGCCGAGCAGATAGCCGTGGCCCTCAATGAGCTAGAGTGGGCCGTCGATGCGGAAATCGCCCGCTATATACTGCTGGGCATCATCACCGACACCCTTGCCTTTCGCACCCCGTCCACGACCGTTCGTACTTTGCGTGTGGCAGCCCACATGATGGAGCGCGGCGGCAACCTGCAAGAGATAGTGGACGCGGTGTTCAACACTCGCCCGCTGGCCGCCGTTATGTTGTGGGGCAAGGTGCTCAACGGCGTGACGTGCGACGTGGATGGCCGGGTCATCTACGTGGTGGTCACCCCCCAGATGCTGGAGGAAACGGGCGCGAAGGAAGAAGACCTCGAAGGCCTGTCCAGCTACCTGGCGACGGTCAAGGGTGACGTAAGGGTAGCCGCCGTGCTCAAGGAGCGCGAAGACGGCACCACCCGCGTATCGTTCCGCAGCCAGCCCGGCACAGACGTAGCCGCCATCGCACGCCACTTCGGAGGCGGAGGCCACCCCCAGGCCGCAGGCGCGACCATCCCCACAACAGGTGAGGAGGCGGAGAGGCTGTTCCTCCAGGCATGCGAGCAGGTGCTTGACGCAGAAGCGGGGTGCTGAAACGTGAAACGTGATGCGGCTTGCTAAAGAGGGTACGTGAATGCCTAACAGTCTCTACTACAGCACCCTGGTCCCCTCTGTCATCCTGAGCGCAGCGAAGGATCTCAAGAAGGTGGAGAGGGAGGCGGTTGAATTAGAGGGGCATTGGTACTGAAGGTTCGGCACTACGGTAAGAGAAGCATTTGAGATCCTTCGCTACGCTCAGGATGACAGGGGTAGCAGGGTTCCACATTAGAAACAAAGTCGAAGTCACGTACCAGGAATGATAAGCCTCATCACGTTTCTCGTTTTACGTTTAAGCACCCCGTTTCATGTTTCAGACCTATGGACGGTATATTCAACATCGACAAGCCCCACGGCATGACCTCGCATGACGTAGTAGCGCGCGTGCGGCGTATCAGCGGGCAACGCAAGGCGGGGCACGCGGGCACGCTCGACCCGATGGCTACGGGGGTGCTGCCGGTCGTGCTGGGCAAGGCCACGCGGCTGGTCGAGTACCTGGCCGACGCCGACAAAGCCTATCGCGCCGTGCTCATGCTGGGTGCCACCTCCGACACATACGACCGCGAAGGCCACATCACCCCCACACCTGACGCCCTGATGCCCTCCCGCGAGCAGGTAGAAGCAGCTTTAGAGCAGTTCCGGGGCGAGATAGAGCAGTTGCCGCCCATGCACTCCGCCATTAAGGTGGGCGGCAAAAAGCTGTACGAGCTAGCCCGTGCGGGTATAGAGGTGGAGCGTCAGACCCGCCGGGTGACGATCAAGAAGCTGGAGCTTGAGGTCTTCAACCCGCCCACGCTGCAAATCTTCGTGGAGTGCAGCAAAGGCACCTACATACGCTCTCTGGCCTACGACATAGGCAGCGTGCTGGGCACCGGGGCCTACCTGCACGACCTCACCCGCACCCGGCATGGACCTTTCAGCATAGAAGGCGCAATCACCCTCGAAGGCCTGGAAGCCGCTTTCCGTGAAGACACCTGGCGCGAAGCCCTCTACCAGCCTGAGTACATCCTGCGTGGCTGGCACACCCACACCGCCACGCCCGAAGAAGAGCTAGCCATTCGCCAGGGCAAGACGCTGCCTCTCCCCGCGCCCTCCTGGGGAGAGCGGGAGAGGCTGGCGGCGAACACGGCGGCTGGGGAGTTGCTGGCGGTGCTGTACTGGGATGGAGAGCGGGCGGTGTGGCAGCCGAAGAAGGTGTTCCCCGGTGGAGGCTGATTTAGATATGCCCACCTTCATCCCCGGCCTGCAACTCAGCGAAGCCTACTACACCGAGGCCGTCCGTCCCATCCTCGAAGCCGACTTCCCCGACCTCAAGCATTCCGCCGCCCTCATCGGCTGGGGTTCGGACGTGCTGGGCTTCGACACCCACGTTTCCACCGACCACCACTGGGGGCCTAGACTGCTGCTGTTCCTGCCGGAAGACGAGTTCGACGCCAACAAGAGCGCGGTAAGCGAGGCGTTGAGCAACCAACTCCCCTATACCTTTCGCCGCTACTCGACCAACTTCGGCACCCCAGACCAGATAGGCGTGCGGCTGTTGCACGAGGTGACTTCCGGCCCGGTGCAGCACATGGTGGAGATCTTCAAGGTGGGTGCCTTCTTCGAGTGGTACCTGGGGCGCGACCCCCGCGAGAAGTTGCGGCCCGCCGACTGGCTCACCTTCTCCGAGCACAGGCTGCTAGGCTCCACCGCAGGCAAGGTGTTCCACGATGGGCTGGGCGAGCTTACCGGCGTGCGGGCGCGGCTTGCCTATTATCCCGACGATGTGTGGCGCTACATGCTCGCTTCGCAGTGGGCCAAGATAGCCCAGGAAGAGGCGTTCGTGGGGCGCACGGGAGACGTGGGCGACGAACGAGGCTCCAGGGTGATTGCGGCCCGGCTGGTGCAGTACCTGATGCGGTTATGCTTCCTCGTGGAGCGCGAGTACGCCCCCTACTCCAAGTGGTTCGGCACCGCGTTCTCTCGGCTGCGGTGCGCGGACGCGATTGGCCCCGCGCTGGACGGCGTGCTTGCGGCGAGTTCCTGGCGGGAGCGTGAGGTGCATATGTCCGAAGCGTACCGCACCGTCGCCCGCATGCACAACGACCTTGGTATAACTGAGCCGCTCGACTCGGCGGTGACCAGCTACTATGGCAGGCCCTACAAAGTTATCTTCGCCGAGCGTTTCGTGGAAGCCATACGCCAGACCATATCCAGCGAGGAAGTGAAGGCTATACCGCCCAACCTCGGCTCGGCCAACCAGTTCGTTGACTCCACCGACCTGCTGGAGAACACCGACGTGCGGCTCAGGCTGCGAGGCGTGTACGAGTGACAGGGGCGCAGGACTCGGCCAATCTTGCCTTGTACCAACCGCGGCGACCATACTCTCCCTTGTCATCCTGAGCGTAGCGAAGGATCTCAAGAAGGTGAGTAGGGACGCCGTCGAAGCCCGGCACTGTACCCTGCATGTTCAACAGGAGGGTAGGAGCACCATCCTAGATCCTTCGCTACGCTCAGTACCATGCTAACGAAGGAAAGTCAGCAAATGCAGACACACATGGTGCCAGGTGACGCCCCGCGATTGAAATCGGGGGCTACACTTTACCAAGTCCCACAAGGGGACTCCTCTACTCCTCTACCCACTTACTCTCCCCTCTCTCTGGAGTGGCCCTCCTGCATATAGGCAGTTAGCCAGTCCCGCAGGGACTTTGCAGAGTGTAGCCCCCGATTTCAATCGCGGGGCGTCACCTGGCACCAT
>DASVRN010000288.1:0-22709 GCA_036388595.1 Chloroflexia bacterium | reverse complement strand
TCCAGGTCACGTGCGAGCATGTAAAGCGGGAGCAAAAAGAGAGGCAAAAGCAGAGTCACGCCCAAGAGTTGCAGCCCGCAAGCCGACACACCGCCCTGGCTTTCCTGCCAGCAGCCTGAGCTGGCGGTGGACTGGAAGAAGACCAGTATCGCCACGACAATCAGGGTCAGCCCGGCGCCAAGCCAGGCGACCACAGTAGCCATGGGCCTGCCGGTGGAAATCCGCAGTAGCGGCCCCCTCCTCGCGGCAAGAAGGGCGAGCGCCACCTGATGCAGCAGGTAGGTCTCCAGTCCAATACCGAAGATCAGCACCCAGGCGTTGAGCGACACCAGGAAGTCGTAGAGTCGGTACTCCTCCGGCGGCAGGGACCCAAGGGGGTAGCTGAGCAGTCCGAGGGCGACGAGCACGAAGCCGAGTACCGCGGGGATTTGCCAGGCCGCCACCCGCGGCCCCGCCTGCGCCAGCCCTGTGGAGCGTCGCTTCACACGGTACAGCACGAACTGGACTAGAGCGAAAAGCCCGGTCGCCGCGCCGAGTCCCACCAGACTGAAGCTGAGAGGAACGTCAATCGACGGCCCATAGTCTCCCGCACTTGCACGGGCGTTGATGATCGCGCTGAGTACCCATTGCAGGATAAAAGCGAGCGGGGCCGGGGCCAGCAGCAAGATCGGCCAGAGCCAGAATGCAAGGAAGAAGATGCGCAACTTGCCGTACTGCCGCAGCCACGGCAGATCTGCGTATACGGAGGACCATTGGAAGGGCCAGGGGTGCCGGAGAAACGCGAATTCGTCCCACAAGGCCGCCTCGGCAGCCCCTGGCGGCAGCTTGTTCGGGCGCAGCAGCGTCAGCAACGCTGTATCCCGCAGCCAGCGGCCGGCACCGGCGGGCTTGTGAATATCCTTCTCTCCACGCAGCAGCAAGGCTCTAAGTGTGTCGGCAGCTTCGCGCTCCTCGAAATTGCCGAGCATCTCCACCGCCTCACGGCGACGGCGCACCTGTGGGTCGTGTTCTAGGGAGAAACCACCAGGGGGCTTTTGGCTCTCCTCCAGTGGTCCCTCCCACATGCCGTAGATGACCCTGGTGAGGGCTTTGATGGTCGCCTTGCGTAAGGTGATCAGGGTAAGTTCGCGCTCGGCGTCGGCGGGCGCATGTGAAATGGGTGGACGTGACCGGTCGCCCTTCGACTCTTCGTTAGGCTTGGAGGGGTATTCAATCATCAGGATCTTCCGTTCCCCAGGGCAATTGCCGGGGCCACACGCAAGGGGTCGAGCACGTCACTGTTGAGCTGGTTGACCATCGTGTCCACGGCCTCAGCCTGCGAGGCGAACGAGCCTTGGGCATCGCCTTCAGACAGCGCGAGGCTCTGAAAATAGCTCTCAAGCTGCTGTGCCTCGAACGCAAGCCCCTGCCGGTCGGGCAGGAGGTCCAGCAGCGAGGCCTCCCCTCCGGCGAGCAGGACTCGGTCGGGGTCAGGGGTTGCCACGGCGGCCTCGGCCTCTCGCCTAGCTTCGTCGTAGCTCAAATAGGTGCCGGGCTTGACTTGGGTCCGCAGCATTGCCGAGGCAACGCGGGTCAGAACAGCCTGCAACGCGCCTGGCATGGTAGCATTCCACTCGCCCGCGCTCACCCGGTCGCTGTACACGCGGTCCACGAACGATCGCATCAACTCTCCAAGGCCGCCAAGCAAGCCCGACAGTTTCTCAGGCTCTCTCCCGGACAGGTCCACCGCGATCTTCAATTGATAAGGTATGTCGCCGATGTCCCACAGCCGGGGATTATCGGCAAAGCGTGCCAGGCTCGGCGCGTTCAGGCGGAGATACTGCTTGATTTGCGCGGGCATCCAGGGGTTCATCTCGACCACGCTGAACCGGGGACGGCACTCATTCAGGCTACCATCATAGATCATGGAGCGGCAGAAGACTAAAACGATGGACTGCTTGTGCCTGTTGAGAAAGCTTTGCATGGCTGCCACCCGCTGGGGTCGCGTTTCCGGGTCGCGTGCGAGCATGCGATCGTAGTCATCGAAGAAGAACATCAACCGTCGTTCTTTGCTCTTCTCCCTTAGGTAGTCGGGCAGGTGGTCGGCCAGCGAGGAGCCATCTGGAAAGGAGTCGTAATCTGGTGGATTCTTGAGGAAATCCGCGATATAAGAAACGAGCGACTCTTCATCGGTCCCGGCCCAGTTGCGTAAGCTCACGACGATGGGCAAGACCCTTCCCTTGTAAGCGTCGGCGCACTGGCGCGCCAGCATCTTCATGAGGCTCGTCTTGCCGATGCCCGACCGTCCTAGTACCAGCACCCGGTAGAGCTGCGCCGACTGGGTGCTCAGATCGCAGGTGCTCCAGAGCTTCATACCTTGCTCCTTTTGCTGGGAGGTCACACGTCGGTAAATCACCTCCGTTCCGAGCAGGCGGCCGGGGATGGACTCCGGGGCGATACGCCCATGCGCGTCCAGGTCGATCCAATCCGCGAAGGCTTGGCCCACTGCAATCACGTAGTCGGCTTCTGCTTCTGCTTCTCCCGTGCCGGGCGCTACCTGTGCGTCCACAAACAACGGTAGGGGTGGCTCGCACGGCCGGAAGGCGGAATTGGTAGTATAGCTGTTGTCCTCATCTATCCACCTGTCGCGGATCTGCCTGATCATTTCGCGCGTGCTCTCCTGGTTGAGCACGCCTGCGAACGCCACCTCGTAGGCCGCCGGGTCGAGGTTCTTTATCTCCTGGGCAAGACGAAGTGCCTCCTCACGGTCCTCGACACCCAGATCATATCGAGCGCTGGTGTGTGCCTGCTCCAGGTCCAAAAGAAAGCCAACCAGCACCTGCTTGCCTTGGCGGGCAAGTAGGCCCACGAGTTCGAGTCGCCACTCCTCCCGACTGCTGTCCTCCCAGTCGATCTTGTCTATTAGATCTCCATACGCTCCTGCCCCCAAGACCTGTTGGAACGTAGCTCGATCCTGCGTTGCCCGCAGATACTTTAGAAAATAGAGTAGATCGGTATAGACTGAGTTTTCAGGGCGGCGCTCCATATACACCTCGGACGATGAATTAGCATGTCACATCTCAATTGATGCCTACGGCGGTGTAAGCCCTGCGAATGGCCGCGACCTTTCGCTCGCGCTCCGACCTATCTCCCAAGTAGAAGATGTTCGCCACCTCAATCAGCGACTGGCGTACTTTGGCAAAATCAGCCACGGCGGGCAGCCTCGTCAGCGTGAGATAGTAGAGAATAGCGACCTCGCGGACCGGGAAGACCGGCTGGCCGTTCTGGTCGCTGGCGGTCAGGACATTGTATGCTGCCTTGTTGTGGATGTTGCTGTTGGTGTGCACTCCGCCGTTGTCGCTCACTGTCTGAATGTAGTCCCTCATGTGCGAAGGGTCCCTGGTGCGATTGGGATCGCTCAGGTCGCGAAGCGGCAGACCGTCCCCGCGTAGTCCTTCACCCAACTCCCAGTTCCAGGTGCCGCGAGCGCTGTCGGGCCCGCCCAGGTACCAGTTCTTGATGATGACCCCGAAGATGTCGCTGAACGACTCGTTCAACGCGCCTGGCTGGTCTTTGTATACAAGATTGCTGGTGTACTTCGTGACCCCGTGGGTCAGCTCGTGGGCGATTACGTCCAGGAAGCGTGAGTAGCTCCGCAACTGTCCGCCGCCGTCGGCGGCCTGTCCGTACCACATTCGGTTCTGCCACCAGACGGCGTTATTCCAGGCCGGGGGCGTCTCGTCTGCGGGGGACGTTACGTTGACTATGGAAATCAGTTCCATACCTTTGCCATCAATCCCGTCGCGCTTCAACTCGCCCTTAAAAAAGTCAAGGACGCGCATGGCGTTGATGTGAGCCGACACTGCGGCCCTATTGGTGTCCGCCCAGTCGCTCATCGAGTTACTCACGGGGCCGGAGGGCAGGGGAGTTGCTTGGAAGTCGTGAAGCCCCAGATCGTACGTTCTTATGTTCCGAAGTGGATCGTACATCTCGAATCCCGCCTCGGTGGGCCGGCCCCAAAACTCCCTAGTCTGCCCCTCCTCGTCAATGCCCTGGCACTTGACAGGGACGTCGAGCATCGGGTTGGCGCTGTAGAAGAAGAGGACCTTGCCGTCATGGGCGTCCACGAGGTAATTCATCTCGATTAGCGCCAGGCGCGGGAAGTTGCTCAGGCCGTGGCCCCGGTAGTCATCGCCTACGACCTCTTCCAGGTACCCCTTCGGGGTGGCGGGCACCTGCTGGAAGAAATAAGCGAGATGCCATGTACCGGCCCGCTCGTTGTAAAAGTAGGTCAGTAAGGGGGCTTGCACAGCCTGTAGCTTTTTCTTTGCTACACCGGCCAACCGAGCGATCTTGCCGAGAGCCTGGCTTGGGCTAAGTTTGGCGATAGGAAGAATCTCCTCCAGCTCGGCCAGTTCGGCGTCCACCCCCATGAGACTGCGCCCTTGGTCCAGCTCTACAACTACCTGGCTGCCAAAGACGGGTATGCGCGCCTGGGTCTGCTCGAAGAAGACCGTGCGTGTCGAAGTCAGGGGCGACTCGCGCACCGACTGGAGGCGGAGTTCGGGAACCACGCGCGGATCTGCGGGAGCAGTTAGACTCCTGATCGATTCAAGTTGCGAGAGGCCGAGCACCTGGCCCAGGAAGAAGCGTGCTGCCGTTTCATCGTCCTCGAAGGGTGCCGACGACCGAAAGGTGGCAACCTCGTTGTTTTCGAGGCCGTCGTTCAGGGTGCCCTCGGCCGCGCTGTAGCTCACGTTGCGAAAACCCGCAGGCATAATACTTCCCTCCTGAGCAATCATCCAGGCCTGCAAAGCTCTGGACAAAACTATGTGTTACCTCGGCCGATGGTTCGGCCAGGTCCTGGGTACGAGTGCCGGTAGGCGGCCTCATTTGCGCCGACAAGCAATTCCGACGAAGTACTAGCGCGCGCAAAACAGCGATCGGTGTCTCATCTGTCACCGATGATCGGGGAGCAATCCAAGCAGGTTTTTCTCTCTAAGGTCTGCCAGTATAGCCCGCATCGGAATGCCCTCGTTGGCGCGGGAGACGCGCACACCGCCTCCCGGGTTGGCCAATTTAATCTCCGTGCTGCCGTGGTGCAAGGCCACGACCTCCCACAAGTCGTTGAATACAGGCGAGCCAGAGGAGCCGTCATCGGTATCGGCCAGGTAATGCACCCGTTGGTCGGTCATCGTTGCCGTTACGTAGTTCTGCGTGAGGACCACCTTCAGTGCGTCGCCGGATGGGTGTTGTATGATATTGACCCGCTCCTGGTTTTGGATGAGCTGGTCGGACACTCTCAGATAACCTCGGTGCTTGTTTTCGCGAATAAGCTCCAGAGTGCTCTTGTTGCCGAGGTCGCCACCGCGGATGTCCTTGAGCGGCTCACCGTCTATCTGCACGAGTGCGTAGTCGAGTTCTCCTTTGGGGCTGGAGTGGTAAAAGCCGGGCACCAGATTGAATACCTGACCTTCCAGGGGCACGGTTAGCATATCCTTGATGTAGCCAAAGCGCACCGCCGCGCCCTGAAGGAGGCTGCTATCCGGCAGCACGTGCTGATTTGTCAGGAGCAGGTTGGGGCCGATCAGGAAGCCCGTTCCTTTCGGCTTATCTTTGGGGTATTCGACACGCGCCACCGCTCGCGCCGAGTAGATAGCCCCCAGGAGTAGGTGCATGTCAAGGAAGTTGTCTTCTGAGTTGAGCACCTGCTCCAACCGGACGTAGTCTTGGATCTTGGGAGTAAAGTTCGGGCCAGCGGGGAACTCTGTCGCAACGCCGGGGAGTGGGCCAGAAGGCGCAGCGCTGTCCGGAACGGTGACTCCATACTTGGCACGCAAGTCCTGAAGGTAACTAGGGTCGCTTACAAGCCCGTGTTGTGCGACAAGGTTGGCGAGGACTAGCTGGTCATCGTAGCCAACCTCCTCGCCCCGGAGGAGATATGCGAAGAGCTTGCCGAGGGCGTGGTAAGTCGGTTGGTTCGACAGGCGGCCATGGGTGTTCAGCGTGTTGAGGAATTCTCGAGCAACCACGCCGGTGGGGCCGTACAGGTCCAGGGTGTCCGTAAACTGACCCAGGTCGGCGTTCACAATGAAACCCGCGCGCTGCTGCGGAGTACCCTTAAACTGGTAGAGCCGTTCAAGGATATCGCCGACGGCAGCGATCTCAGATTGGCTCAGTAGCGGTCTGGGCATCCGTACCTCCTTTGGCTGCCCGCTTTGGTGTCGGGACCAGCGATATTAGGTAAAGCTATTTGGAGTTTTTGTCCCGGAATCCACGACCAGGGCACAGTTTATGTGGGTGTAAGATGTTCCTTGTGGTAGGCAAGATAAGCACGCATGGGCGGTGATGTAGTGCCCTACGGCAGGCTTGACCAGCAAGTTTTGCAGGATGCACAAGAACCGCAGTTTCTTAACTGAAACGCATTGTAAGGAGAGGAAAAATAGACTCTTGAACCTGAGGCTTCTGACGATGCAGCCAGTAGACTCCGTTTATCGAACAGAGCATAACACTTAGTTCTCCTTCTGTCAATGTTGAAGTTGATATGGGTGTGGCTAATACATATGAGGAAGGCATTGCGGAACTTAGGATTGCTCAAGATGCGCCGCCGACGCAAGTTGTAGTGCCAGACGCAGAAACGTAAAGCCCGAGTGAGAGCTTCCCAATTCCTTGAGAAGCACCGGCTTCTTCGCTTTAGCCTGCCTAGCGCCGGCACAAGCCGCTTGCCAGCTTAGAGGTTGCGGATATATTGCACATCCAGGACCACATTGCGCAAACGAATCAGGGGCAGTTTAGTGTCTGTCAGGCTAGAAAATACCGAGATGTCGAAGGTGAACACCGCGCCGTTAGTCTGTGGTTGCTGGGTGCTAAACCAATTTTGCATAGCGCTGGCAAGCTTGCATACGAAGGGCATATCGCCGGCATAGGTCTCCGGGCAGCCGCCTGCGGGCACCGTATAGTCGTCCGGTGCTGTAAACGTGAATGGCGTAGCGAGCAGCACCGGGAGAGTCACTTGGGGCAGCGCAGGGTTATTGTCAAGCGCGTACGAGTAGAGTACCTCAAGTTTGATGGTTGCTTGCTGCGTCCCGCTCTGTATCGAAGTTTCCGCTGCCGTTCCGTTCTGGAAGAGCGCTGAGAAGAGCGCAACCAGGTGATCGGTGAGTGTCTTGCTGGTTGGCGGTGAGATTGTTTCGACTGTGATAGTATCGTAGATGTTGAGCAATGGGGTAAGCTTGCTGGTGTAGCGCACTTGTGGCGTTTTGTAGACAAAGTTGTCTGCGGTCGGGTTATTTGCCACCAGATACTGGTTCCGGATGATCTGCACAGCCGACCAGGCGTTCTGGTAGCTCATAATATCAAGCGCACTGAAGCTAACCGTCCTTGCTGGGGTGTTCAGAGCCAGGTTCCACGGATAATAGTCTCCACTGGCAGCCTTGTACAGGAAGGAATTCGCGCTTGGGCCGGGTTCGGGCGTGTAGCCTTCGAACAACAACTGCGGGAGTGCCACGCCCGGGGGTAGACTGTTGAGTGGTGTGATAGTGACGCACAAGACCTCCTCTCCGGACACTTCATATGGTTCTTCGCTGATTGAAAAGTCGAATTCCACGGCGTCGGGTTGGAACCGGGCGAGCATTGTGGTCCGTTGTAACCATGCCGCCCAGGCACCGGGCAACTGGGCAACCAGCTCGGTGAAGGCAGCAACTGCGTTGTCCGCCGCCTTGAAGGTGTTGCTGCTGGGATCCAATACAGGCGTGACCCGCGATAGATCATCTTGAAAGACTTCCTGGAGTTGCGGGTATACGCTGATGAACTGCGCAAGAGCAGTGATAAGGTCCACTCCAGCGTCCGCCGCAAATAGCTGTTGCGAGTCGGCCACGTTGAACTGCACGAGGGAAATAATCGTGTCCTGGGCCGCGTGTACCTGTGAATAGGTATACTCGTAGTTCCACAGCTTGGCACTTTCTAGGGAACTTGAGGAGCTACCATTCGCACCGGCGTGGGTGCCTGTTTGGCTGAGCAGCGAAGGCGGTGCTGGATATGCTCGCAGAAGCACCGGAATGTCCACAGGGCCAACGGTCACGCTCGGCAGGGGGAGCACGAAAGTGAGCCAGGAGGAGGCCATGTAGCCCTCGATCCCGACGACCGGCTCGATCTGGTGCTCAATGTTCGTCACCTGGAAGTTCAAGTCGAACTGGAAGTCCTTCTGCTCGCGCGCATTCTTAGCTGCAAACGCGAGACTCAAGTACGATGCCCCGTTGTTCAGCGGTATTTTGCCGTTGGAAAAACTGTAGGCCAGGCTGACGGGCGTGCCTCCCATCGGTAGACCGTCCCCGCCCAGATTTGTGGGTACCACAGATGGCTGCCCATAAAGCCTCGGCGTCATATGCTGTTGGTCTTGGTCGTACGAGGGGTACTTCGAAGTCACGGAAACGCCATATTGCACGATAACGTCGATATCGTAAGCATTAGATAGGCGAATTAGCAATTGCTGCCGGAGTTTCTCGCTTGCGTCGGCGAAGTTGTCCGGGTTTGCTGTGGGCGTAGTCAGCACACTGCTGATCCCTCCGGCAATAGTGCCCGCCAGGCGGAACTTGGCATCGAGAATCTTCGTAAGGTAAGCATCTTGTCCTGTCCTGTTCGCAAGGGTATCGAGCATAAAAACCTTCGTGGCCGATTCGGGAAGCAAGAGTGCATCAATAGCCGCCAGCGTTTGCTGCGCCCAGACGTCGAGGTCGATGTTGTTAAAGGTCGTAAGGACACTGCTATTCCAATCAAGCCCCTTTTGCGGGTCGAAGCTAGGAATGACAACGTTGGGCTGAGAGACCAACGAATTGCACAAGGGTGCGGGAGCAAAGAACAGGGCAGTGGGATCGATCTGGTAGAAGATGCTAGAAGAGCTATTGACCCCCATACGCACTATCCACAAGCGCCCGGCCTGATCTTCGCTCAGCGAATCGTTGCTGGCACCGGTCGCCACTTTGAGAGCAGCATCGTCCTCTCGATAGGCCGCCTCGAATTGGGTGGCGAAGTACTCCAGGGTAAGCTGAGTTGAAGGGTCTTCGGTGCAGTCGCCGGGGGTTAGCTCGCGCATCCTTGGCTTGAGCATAGTGGCCGCTCTTACCACTGCCGGAGAGTCTTTAAAGTCGTCATGTATCCGCTCCACATCGCGCTGGAGCAGGAAAGTCGCGGACAACTCAAAGATGTCGAGATCATTGGTTGCTGAGATAGGCTGCGAGATAACGATACACGTAGGTGCAGGGACTGACTTGCCCGTCAACAGCCCATCTAAATACTTGTAGATACTGTTGATGAAAGTCTTCAGCGTCTGAAGTTGATCTCCGATAATGGGGTGCAATATTTGCTGGTCGAGGGTGGTCTGTAGGTTGAAGGTGAAGTCCGGGGTCCCATCCTGGTACGTCTGGTTTACCTGATAGTAGAGCTGAGCGTACACCTGCCGGTCCGAGAGGGCGTTCTTCTGCCAGGCGGGCATCCCCTCACACGATTCCGACGGCTCCAGGCTGTTCTGAGCATAGCGACTTGGATCGAAGCGCAGGCTTACGACCAACGAAGGCGTTGACTGCCACGTCTGGAATATGTAATCGGCGGCAATGCTTGGCCACTGGCTGAGGCCCATCAATGGGTCTGTATATCCGACTTGGATCGGTGGGTCATTAAGCGGTAGAGTCGCGGGCGGCTTAGTCTGCACGTCAGGGTTGGTGAAGGGCGTAACCGTCTTGTTGCCGAACATGTCGCACCATGCGAAATGCACCTGGACCATGTTCCCTACTCCAGAGTAGGGATTCTGCTCAGCCGGAGGTAGCCCGGGGGTGTCGGCCAAGGGATTGAATTTGGAGTAGGGGAAAACAGGCAGAGTAAGCTCATAGTTCCATGGCTCGGTCCCGCCAGCAAGTCGCGGGCGCGCACGTCCTGTACGCCGTGTCAATTCATCTTGCTGGTCAGCCGGCCCAACGGGCGTCACTTCAATGCTAGGCTTGAAAGGAGAGTCGTAGTTGTCCGCGATCTGGTATCCCAGGAGGTTGTACTGTCCCGAGAGATAAGTCATCGGATCGTCAAGGTCCTCCCCTGGATTGACGCGCTTCATCTGAAAACCGACGTGCCCCGGAGGCAGCGTGGCTACCTTGTCGGTAATCTGGTCGGAAATCTCCAACGTGACCTTAGAGTCGAAGAGATCTGCCACATCTTCGTTCGCCCAGACGAGGCCAGCGAGGGTGACTCCGTAGTATGTGGCTATGTCACTGAGGGTCTTCAAAGGTGATGTGCTACTGAGTGTCAATGTGATGTCTGGAATTCGCAACAGCGTCCAGACTTGCAAATCGTTCCAGTCTATTCCTCTGTCTGCGTTGGCTGCCTGGACCTGTGAGACGGTCAGCCCGAAATGCGTGCTGATGGACTGCAAATTATCGTTCGGTCTGACCTCGTAGTAGATATTGCTCACGGTGAGGGTTGTGCTGTTGAGGTTGAGCGGTTTGGTCGCGTTTTGCAGTCCCAGATCTACCGGTGTGATATTATACCGGCCGGCTACGCTGCTCAAGCGGTCTCCTGTTTGCACAGGGTGCTCCTGGCCGATCACGATCGACTCGGCCAGTACAGTCTCGCTTGTCGGGTCGATGCTGTCACCCAGCACAGCGCAGTTCATGTAGTTGCCTAACACACCATTAGTTGTTCCATAGATGATGAGGAGGCTCAGGCTGCCGCTTTGCTTTTGATCGAACAGGTAATCAGGCAACCCGGTCTGACTTGCGATCACCTGGTAGAAGATATTGAAGCCGCCGGACCGCACGATGCTGCACTCCCACAGCAACTTGATGAAATCTTCCGGCGAGTTGATAATACCGGTCAAACCGGACGGTTGCTGTAGCAAGGTCGTAAGAAGTGTGCCCTGAGGGGGATTTGTCTCGGTTGAAAGGTTGGCCTGGACTGCGAAGGCCACAATGTTGCTCATCCCATCGGTTTGCAAGCCTGCTCGCGTCTGAGCCTGTCCGGTCTCGTTGGGCCGGTAAAGCAGATACAACCCTGCTATACCACCGAAGTTCGGCTGACGGAGCGCCGCCAACAAGTTCTGTAGCAAGTTGATTCCCACAGCGTCAGTGCCTTGCAGCTCATATGTGTTAGGCAACAAGTCTGTGCTACCATCGCCCGCAGGTAGTCGCCTGATATCCACATCGATCAGCGTTCCCCAACTGTAATAGCCTGCGTCGCGGGGCAGGGGTAGCGGCTGGCCCGGCTCCGCGCCCGCCATGATCTTGACGGCGAAACCCGGACCGGACGCCTTCGGTAGCGAGAGTTGCTGGAGCAAGTCACTGGGGAACTGCCAAAGCGTCGGTGTGGCCGACTTTTGGTCAGGTGGAGTCCCGTTGGTCAAAGTGACGGGCACCGGAGACTGAATCGGTAAGACTGACCTGAAATTGAAGCGCCGCGGGTCCTCCTTCATGATCGGCAGTGGGCCGAACTGGCTTATGACTGGGGCGAGGCCATTGTCCGTAGCTTGATCCAGCACGGCGGATATCCAATCACTGCTCGCCTGCGTTAGTTGCCACGTGATCTGGTCCCCAGAGTCCGGGACGAATGTTACCCAGTCTAGCCCCGTGTCTTTCTTTAGATAAGCCATATACTTGCCGACATCTGTGCTATCAAGTTGAGGAAGCATGAACTGCTGGCCTGTCAGGGTATACAATGGGCTGGTGCTGTTCGGGGCGGCAGGGTTGCAGAGGTCGGTTATGTCGTCGTTTACTGGAGGACGCAGGCCATGGAGCAGGAATCTCGCAACCAAGCCGGAAAGCTGTTGTACGCCCTGGGAACGCTGGATGTCGAGGAACAAGTCCTGCGCATCCATATACTCGAGGCCCGGCAAGTCTACAGAATTTGACGAACCAGTGCCCTTGTAGAAGAAGCTGGACACCCCCTGGTTGTCCTGTGCGAGACTGGCCGGGGTGACCCCATAAGAGGCGGCCAACCCGCTCAGTGTATCCTGGTTGCTAGGCGCGCTCGTGAAGCTAATCGTGGGTAGGCTGACGATGTAAAGAGGGGTAAGTAGATTAGGTACGTCCTGGAGAGCAGAGGTGAGGGTGGCGTAGTCCGTATTCAGCCGGGTGACCAGAGAGGCGAAGGTATCCTGGGGTTCGGTCTGCTGGAGGCCGTTAAGCGTAAAGGGGACGCCAACTTGCAGGAGACCTGAGGCATTCTCATTCTGTTGCACGAGAGCTAAACGTGTGAAACCTGCGGCCTTCGTATAGAGGTCATTGTACTTGTCGGTTATTGTAGTGAGCGTGTCGGTGCTTTGCACTCGGTAGGTGACGCTGCTTACCTGTAGCGGCCTGTTGCCGGTGATTGCACTTGCCTTGTTGGCGTCGGCAAATTCAGCGACCGTGAGCGTGTTACCGTTGCCATTCACTTGAAAGGCGTTGGCCCAGTTCAGAATGTCGGATATGGACTCGGGGCCACGGAGGGGATAGCTGTAATTTTTCAGCGAATCTATTGCCGACTGCACCATCTGCCGGGCAACCAGGAGAAAGTAGTCCTCAAAAATGAACGTAGCAAGTGATTCGGTGCTCGAATCCTCCTCGCGGCGGAGCGCCGCGGTATTCGGCTGCGCGCACTCCTGCTGGACCTGGTTTTGATATTGGACCGTCAGGGCAGAGAAGTAGGTTTGCATGGCCGCGA
Source organism: Chloroflexia bacterium (assembly GCA_036388595.1). Taxonomy (GTDB): domain Bacteria; phylum Chloroflexota; class Chloroflexia; order QHBQ01; family JADMIH01; genus JADMIH01. Next base: position 10,049 of record DASVRN010000288.1, on the reverse strand, counting down.
TGTAGTCGTCGTTCACACACGAGCAGTTGTCGAAATCGACATTGACCTCCGGCGCGCCTTTGTAAGCCGGGACCTGCAATGTTAAGGCAGGTATCATGGGGAAAACGGTGCCGACTATTTCGGAGTTGCTAGCGCCCTCCTGGCTATCTTGTGAGGCCGGTTGCAGCCCAATCGTAATGTCGAATTGCGAGGAGAGAAAGGAGCAGATAGAATCGTAGGTTATGGGTCTAGGCCCGGTATCTGTCAGGTGGGTGTAGGCGGCCTGGAGCTGACTGATAGACAGCACCTGGCTATCAACTGCGGAGCGAGTGCTACGGTTTTCGGGGGCTGAGAAGCTGGTCACCGCCCACACCAGCGTCTCCTGCGCCAGCAGATCGAATGAGGTCCCCGCGTCGCCAGGGCCTGACGGGCTGTCGATGTAGAGCATGGCCACGTATCCGGCCCGCTGGCTCGCCAGCGCACCGCTCGGATCGCCGCTAACGGTGAGGTGCAGCCCGAAATAGAGGTTCAATGGCGGCTTATTGTCGGTCGGCAAGGGGGTCCAATCGAGGTAGTCACGGTAAGCGAGGTACGACTCGATAGGGTCGCGCGCGAAGAAGCGGAACCGGGCTGTAGGTAGCAACGCACTACTCGGGTCCCACGGGCAAGTGGACGCCGAGCCGAGCGTGAACGATTCCCGGATCGTGGTGGAAAAGGACAGGTTAATGGTGATTTTCAACAGGCCCAGGTTAATCTTGACAGCCAGGCTCACCTGTATACCCGCCTCCAGGTATATATACAAAGGGCGACAGCTTTCGATTGTGGCACGAATGTAAGCATACACTGTGATGTTTAGGCTCGCCTGTATGATGGAGAAGTCAATTGTCGCGTAGACTTTTCCGATTATCCCAAGGGTGCCCTGCACCCAGTAGTAATAACTACCTTCAATTTGGCTGTCCGATTGCGCTGTCGGTGTCTCGGGGGCTGGGAGCGTGGTCGGATTGGGGTTCCACTTGGCGATTATGCCTTCAAGGATCCCGAGGACTGTAATGCTTACACCGGCCTTGAGGATGCCCGAGTTGAATGTGCGTGCGACACCGATCTGTAGACCGATCCCGAACACGATCACCGGGTTGAAGGTGCCGAGGGTGCTCTGGGGCACCCGGGCAGAGGTCGCGCCGCTGAGCACCCCAAAATAGAATCCGCCCGCCCCTGCGAAGGGGAAATACTGTACCGCGAACGAGCGGGAGAAGTCCATATTAGCTGGAAATCCGAAATCAATTCTAAAGTTGCCGTTCGTGTAAATCTGGACGCCGACCACAGGTAGCACCAGGCTCAACGCGCCGAAGTCAAGATTGCGCATAGCGTCAGGCAGTTTGAGATCGAGTTGGTACAAGCCAATCGAGTCATTGATCTTCTTGTACATAATTTCGAAGTCCAACCCGGCGAAAGTTGCGCCCCCGGTGACACTGATACGTAGCCCGTACAGGTTCGGGTCATTGAACACCGCCTGGACCAGAATTGTGTTGTTCATCAGGGTGAACGCGGCACCCATCAGCCAATTACTACCCTCCAGGAAGTAGGGCGCGTTGGTGGGCGGATTATTGCTGCCGCTAATGGGGACCTGATTTGGCGAGCTTGGCGGCTGGAAGTTCTGTAGGGCGGTGATCGCGGCCTGCACATTCGGAAAGCTGGAGGAGCCTTGGATCCCCACGTGCTGCCCGAGCGCCAGCAGTTGCAAGTCGAAGGCCTGGGTGCCCTGTCCAGGCACCGCAGGGGGGCTGCCGCTCGCGGCATCCCACGACATAGGCTTGTAGGTGCTCTCGCCCAGGAACTTGGCGGTCAGAGTGACGTTCACAGCCCCGGTATCGTCTTTCTGAAAGCCGATTTGCTGGATGGTAACGAATCCAAGGTCAATCTCCCTGCCCACGAGGGAGTAGGTGGCAGCGACGTTCTTATTCTTCAGGTCAATAGTGATACTCAGGCCGTCCAAGCTGATCTTGTTCAGCAAGTCCCAGGGAGTCGGCAGCGCGAAACCGGCCTCCGGGTCAACCAGCCGCACCAGGGCCGTAATGATGGTGCCGAAGCTCCAACCCCGGGAGCTGAAGGTGATCGTGTCGGTAGTCTGGTTATACGTGGCGGTCAGCCCCTCCCAGGTCACGCCCAGCAGGACGTTACCCTGCTGTAGCTGGTAAGAAAGGACGACCTGCGCGCCAATCTCCCCTAGGGTTGTAGCCACCTGCACTTTGGCTGAGTAGGGTGGCGTCTGGCCGCCCTTATACTCGATCTCAAACTGCGCATCCAGGTCAATGTCCAACGAACCGACAGTGAACTTCCACTCCACGGTGGCAGCCAATCCATAGCTGCCAGGCGTTTCGCCAGCGGGCACCACCGCCGTGAGCACGATATCGCGTACCACCAGGCTAGTGGGGACAAGATCGGAAGGAAGGTCGCTGGACTTGAACATACCCTGGAGTAATTGGTCTACCAGCGATCCAATATCAATCGACTCTCCCGGCAGAGTAGCGCCACGAAAAGTCCAGCCGCTGGCAGAAGCATAGTCGGCCGCAATTACGAGACCCAGGCTCCCAATATAGAAGATGCCATTGATGCTTCCGGTAAATTGCTTGCTGGCGCCTCCAGGCGCTGCATAGACCCCCAGCTGGAAGCGCACCGCGTCGAGGGTTATCAGGTTGTTTCCAAGTACCTGCAAGCTAGCGTTGACTGTAGCGCCGAAAGCATAGTTGCTGCGGCGTACGTCCATGTACAGGTCGAAGTTCGAGAAGGTGAAACTATTAAAGGTGCTGGGAAGAGTGATGCTGCCGGCCGTGATGCCGCTCACGAGTTTAGAGAAGGTCACGGAGCCGTTGAAGCGCCCGGATATCACCAGGTCTGACGTGATCTCGACCGAGAACGTTCCGTCGAAAATATGCGGGAAGAACTGCATCGTAGCGTCGAACACAATCAGCATTGTGTTGTCGCCGCCGGGGTCCGTGATGGCCCAGGTCACCCTAATTTGCTGGATAGTGACCTGCTCGAACGGGGACCAGGGAGTCGTGCTGGTGAACGCGGCAGCGACCCCGGTGATCCGTGGGCTGTTTCCCAGTACGAAGTCGGCCGAGAAGCCCGCGAACGCCACGTCGCTGAGGAACTGCTGCAACTCCGAGGGCAGCACTTCATACCAGTTCTGCCCTGCCATCAAACCAAAGACGTTCGGGAGGGTTGGCAAGTGCTGCTGGTCGGCGGGAATAATGCCGAGCGAATAGTAGGGATGGTTGAGCACCGAGGTCTCGAAATCGAGCGAAAGTTGATTGTCTATAGTCAACTCGAAGCCAAGAAGCACTTGCGGTGTTTGCACGTACTCTCCCGCCTGGGAACCTTCATCCTCGAATTCTTCATCCTCGAATTCTTCATCCTCGAAGACTTCATAGTCGAACTCAGCCTCACTGGGTGGGGCCTCCAGGACGGTATCAATTTCGAGGCGCACGTAGGGATTAGACACTTTGAGGAAAGCCAGGGAGAACTCGGCGTCGCTGAGAGTGGCCACGAGGTTCATGCTTGGATAGATAACCTCCTGGTTGTCGACCAAATGAGGGTCCAGCGGGCCGAAGAAGGAGTATGGTCCCTTGTCAAGCCCGGGGATCCACTTCAACACGGGGGCCAGATAGTCGTCCAGGAGCAGGCAAGAGGCGAAGTTCATACCGGCTTGCAGGGCGATGGTGTCAGCCGGCTGATTTTTGTCATACAGCCAGGTCCACGAAGCGACGGGCGAGCTTGAGAAAATGTAGGTCTGGTAAGTAATGGGCAGGGTTGAGAAGGGTGGCTCGTCCATGTAGATGAAGCTGTCTTTGAACTTCCAGGTGGCTGGAAGTGCGGCAACCAGCACAAAATCGAGCTGAGATTTGTTGTTCCCCAGGCTGTTGAGGGTAAAAGTAATATTGACCGTGGTCACGGGCACGTTGAGCACGGTAAGGCTACCGGTCATCGTGAGCTGGCTGCCGGAAGGATCGTTGATCTGGGCTGCGGTCGTCTTGACTTGTAATGTGGTGCCGCTTGGAAGTTGAAATGCACCGGCTATCATCGCATCAAGGTTGGGCGGCGGGTTGAGGTTCGACTGCGTGATAGTCGCGGCGTCGAGGGTCACGGTGCCGGTGCTTCCGCTCGCTTGGGCGCGCAGTGTCGTTGCCAGGTCTGGTAGGCTCATGACGGTGCCTCTCTGCTATTAGATGTCGATACGCACCGCAAGATGGTCGCTGGTGCTGCGGGTCTTACCGTATTTATTCCAGATTGTCGGTCAGATGTGACAGTATGATCGTACACCGGTTGGCAGACGCCTCAGCCCGGCTTTTGGTGCTGCCCTTCTGCGTATCAGTCCCCGGATTCGCGATCTTGTTAAGCCCAAATTTCCCAATGTTCCAATACAATATGCCGGTCATGTGCTCTCCCTTGTGCCTAAACGTCTATCACGATCGCGAGGTGGTCGCTGGTGCTGCGTATTTTGCCATATTTGTTCCAGCCCTTGAAGCTCTTAAGACCTCCGACGGTCCCGGGCGCGTACCCGCCCTGCGTCACGGGAGGGCCAGCTGCGGGCACCGGGACCGGCGGGGGTGCGGAGGCCAGGTAGCCCAGGGCACCCTGAGGGAGACCTACAGGGAGGGGCAGGCGGTCTGGGTTGTTGTAGGGGGAGCCGACCACGCGGTTCACGATAGTAGTGTTGTGTGCTGCTGGAGGCGGCGTGCCGATATACCGGTAAAAGATATTGTCTATCGCGTCATACCCAGGGAACATTGGGGCCGAGCCCATGTAGTCGTAACCAGGATAGCCGAAGTTGTTTCCCTGGTAGGCGCCAACCCACGGCTTTGCGTTATTGCCCGGCTTGATGTGCGTAATGAAGTAGCCATTGTCGGGCGGGACATTGCCCCCTGCGTACGTACCGAGCGTTATAGCTTGCGCGTAGCCTGGGCCTGGCGCCGGAGCCGTGAGAGTGCCATACGCAGCTCCCGCGCCTGCTGCCCAGAGGCTAACGTTGAAGTCGCCGACAACAACCTGCACCTCAGGCCCGCCCGCCAAGAGTGGAGCGCTAGTCATCTCCGTGACATTCCCCAGGGCTGTCATGCCTCCAGCAGCGACAGCAGGCGTTGTATGCATCGCCAGCAGCGTGATTATCCGGGCCCCCACCGGGTCGTAGAACGCCGTGAGAAAAGGGGTACGGTTGTTCGGTCCGGGAAATTGTAGGGGACCGCCGCCCGCCGCCGGGAGGAACTGGAACTGTCCAGCCAGGTGACTCTCCTGCGCACCACCGTTGAGTGGTGAGGCTAGGGGCACCGTGCGGTTTGGCAGCGCATTGGCAAACACACCTATGCGCAGGGGATTAAAAAAGGGTGGCAGGTAGTCTGTTGCAGCGCCAGCAGCAGTCATCGGAACGGCTGGGCCAGCACCGGGCCACTTATAAGGGCCGACAAAATGCAGGGCGGACGCATCGTAGAAGACGGCGATCCCTTCGGCGAAACCGCCGGTGCCGCTCGTCAGAGGTGGCACCACACACCACTCCGCCAGCGGCGGTGGGGCAAGGGCAGCGGCCGCGCGCATTTCCTCGAGCAGCTTCCAAGTGCCATTCGCCCCCCCGCCGGTGATCACGGAACCCGCTGCGCCGGCCGCCGTCGATACCTCGACCACCACAAAGATCTGGGGCGTGTTCTCGGTCAGGTTCTGTAGTATAAGCTGCCGCCTATCGAGAGACGCTGCGTGTTCGCTTACGGCACTGCCACGCTTGCGCTTATTCGTCACCGGGTTGAGTATCTTGTTGATGGAAAAGTCCTGGATGTTCCAGTAGAGAATCCGGGTCATACTTACCTCCGATGCGCTCGCGCTATTGCCGTCTCTACCGTTGGTGCTGTGAGCCTGCGTGTTTGCAGGCCGGTCCAGACCAGGTCCTCCGCGAGGGGATATACCTCGAAAGTAGTCGTACCGGTTTGCGGCTCTACAGGCGCTTCAGTTCCAATGCCCCAACGCCCGGTGTGTCTTCCTCAGCCCCGGCAGCCGATTTCGTCTTGCTGTAGGCGGCGTACCAGCCCAGGCTGCCCTGCGCAGCGCCTGGAGTCGGGTCGCCAAACAAAAAGAACATGGTGTTGCCGGCGGGCGGGAGCTTGAAGACGAACAACTTGAGGGCGATGTTGTTGAACTTGAGCATGTACGCTTGCGTGGCCGCAATGTAGAGGAACTGAATCGTGCCAATACTCAGCTTGAGCACACCCTGCAAACTCAGCGAATTGTCACTCCCGCCCGCCCCCGGCAGCTTGATGCCTAAGAAGGCGTTATAAGAGCCTGGCTGGGTGCTGCCTGGACTCCACGCAACTAGCAGAGTGGCTGTGAAGTCGGTCGCGGAAGCTAAAGCCCCGGGAGTCCCCAGGCTCAAGTTGAAGCCGAGCGCGTACCAGGTCGCCCCCAGGCTGCCGAGCGTGGCGTTCTGAACTCTAATGGGTAAGTAGCCTTGAGCGGACGGCATCTTATCCTGGGTTCCGCTGACCAGCCCGGCTAGTGCGAGTGGGAAGCGGGAGTATAGACTGGCCGGACGGGCCGTGCTCTGATCAAGGTTGAAGCTCAGGTGCGAGGGGTCGAACGTGAAAGTGCGTAGCGTCGATGTGGCTACGGCGAACTGCATTTCAAGAGCCAAGTTCGAGAAGAAAAGACCGGTCCTGCTGTCTGTTTTCTCGTTACCAGGCTTGCTGCCGAACGAGAAGGCGTCGAAATTTTGCATGCTGGCGAAGTTGAGGTAACCCCAAAACAGGAAGCGCGAGTTCACCTGCCCGCTATCCTGGTCCGCCTGGTTGGTAAGAGTGTTGAATTGCGCCTTGATTACCTCCATGTAATTGACTACGTTGCTGTTGAGCCAGAACTTAGAGTCGCCGGTGCTGTTGAAAACGTATACAGGTTGTCCGTCATGATTTTCGTAGCTGCCATTCAGGACGACGGAATTGCTGGAGGCTACTCCACCGGGGTTGGTAACCTGAGTCACCGCGTCCCCGAAGAGCTGGTTGGCCGTTACCTGCGTAATGCTGCTGAAGTTCTTAATTTCCGAGTTCTCGAATGACACCTGGAGCGTTAGCACCGTGAAGTTGTACGGGTCGGTACCGGCCCCACCTATGGGTTGACCGGGCGTGCCCCCGGCCGCCAGGTACTGGGCGTAACGCTGGTCCACGTAGTTGATCAAGCCGAAGAGGGAGCTGTTGCCTGTCATCGATAGCCCACCCTGGGAGGTGACGTAGCTCACCTCTATACCAAGGTGATGCGCGTTGAACTGTTTCAAGTCTATCCCTGCAAGCAGACCCTGTAGCTCCGGTGGGAAATCACTCGGGCTTACATCTACGCGCAGTGCCAGGATGCCGTTCCAATTTTCGTCGTCCACTATGTTAAGAAAGTGATCGAACAGCCCGCTCCCAGCTTGCTGGCGCGCGCTCTGGATGTAGTCCTGGAGCCACTGTGAGACCGCTATCAGTTCTGCATTGGCGGAATTGTTGAAGGCCTGGGGGTTCGTCCAAAGGTTGGGGTTGCTGATGCGGTCGGAGAGCTTGCCGTTGCTGAACTTGAAGATGAGCACATTGCGATAGTCGCCATAGTTGCTATTCATGCCGCAATTGATCTGGAAGGGCCATTCTTGTATGTATATCAAGTTCTGAAATGTTGTCGCGCCTGGGTCCGACGCCGGGGCGCCAGTGGGAGCGCTGGCTGGTTGCCAGATTCTGTTTGTAACGACCAGGAAAAGCTGGTTCGACTGAAAAGCATCCTGAGTAACAGGGTCTACGTTCAGCAGTTGCAACGTGTATAGGTCCCCCGCGCCCCCTCCTTGTAGGGCCTGTTGGTTACGGCCCAGCACCAGGGAGCTCCAGGTCCCATCTGAGCGCACGTTTACAAGCAGTCCCTGCGGAGTAGTAGAGGGCGTGGTGTTATCATCAGCCGCGCGACTGCGTCTCGCACCCGTAGGAGCCAACACCTGCTTACGCGCCGGGCTGATAACCACCGTCTCGTATTCGGCTATGTCCTGGGCCGTAAAACTGCCGGGAGCAGCCGTGACAACAGTCCCGGCATAGGGCACGAAGGGAAAGGGCTTGGATGGGTCGAGTTGCACCGTGCTCGACTGGAAGTAGCCGAGCAGGTCTGGCACTGCGGTGTTTACGCCGGAACCCTGGGCGTAAAGAGCTGCGCCGCGTGGTTGAGAGAAGTAGTAAGGTGGCGTACTCGCCACCTCTGCTCTGCCTGGCGGGGGCAAAACAGTGGCCCAGGAGGTGGTAAAGGTCGGGTCGAGCACTGCGCCCTGGGGCGGCTGCGGTTGCGCGATTGTCACTTCTACCGGAGGGTAGCCGGGCGCGTAGGCAGGCATGTTGGGGAAGAACTCGAGCGAATCGCCATTCTGAATGCTGATCGTCTCCATACCCGATAAGCCGCACATCATCTGGGCGCTCCCCGCGCCCGCGAAGCCGAGCATATATGACCCGGCGGGGGCCAGGATATAGGTATCGAGGCCTGGTGGCTCGTCTCCCGGCGCGTCTGCATCGGTTTGAGCTTGGTCGCCAGGTATCAGGTCGGGCGCGAGGGCCAGAGCGGAAACGTTGGCAATGGGGGTTAGGCTGATAGGCAGGCCGGTGGAGGTGCGCAGGGGAGAGGTGAACACCTGTAGCTGGCCCTCGCCCGCAGTGAATACGAAGGCGGAGCGCGTTGGGTCCTGGGGGTGCAATGGATCCCAACTAACCTGAAAGCTCATCTTCGGGTTAGTTGGATAGCCGAGCACGGACCAGAATTGCGAGACGAGATTGCCCGAAGCGTCGCTGTAGAAGTATTTTAGCCCGACACGCACTCCCACGAAATAGTTTGGGCCGGGGCCGGGATATGCCTCCAGGGTGGCAGGAAAGCTCAGCACGCCTGCTGCTTGGCCGTCCATAGCCAGGTACGCATCTGAGGTGATTGTCCCAAACGCAGCTGAGTTAACGCTGTTGCTCAGGGTGAGGTTAGAAGGGGGGTTTCCGAACTGGCTGAACTGGAAGCTATTGTTAGCGGCATCAAGGTTGATGGAGGTGCCGCTATGGATCATCATCTGTAGGTTGCGCAGCGCAAGTGCCGTGAGCTGATTCACCTGCCCGTAACCACCCTCGTGGCTGACGAACGGCACGTAGCCAACGGAATTTGCACTGAGAGTGGCTAGCGTGGGATCAGGGATCCAAAAGAAGTAGCGGTATGCGAAGATACCGTTCAGGCTGTCGAGGAGGGCGGCTAATTTGCCGAGGAATGTAGAGTCCGGCGGCTTACCACAGAAGATGTAGCAGCCGCCGTTCTCGTTGCTATTTACCGCAGTGGGTCCGGGGTAATCGGACCAGGAACTTGCCAGGCTGATTGAGGTGGGTGGTTCGCTACTGGATAAGTAGAAGCCCACCCATGTGTCGCCGCTGTTCGTGTGCTGGTAGAGGGCACGGGCGGCATTGGTGTCGCTTTGTACGAGGTCGAAGAAGTCGCCCATAGTACCGCACTCCTGCGGTCAGCCTATGCAGGAAAAGGGCCTCGCGACCGCAGCCGCCCGCCTGCTACATCCCTACAGATCCCCCTGGCTGCCTAGCTGCCGGAGCTAGAGCCAGCCGATTGGCTTGTGTTACAGTCCCATGTTCCAATTATGCCTTCAAAGGTACTGGGTTGCCCGCTGACAGTCTCGTTGACGTCTCCCATGAGAGTTCCCGACGTGAAGTCATCATTGAACTCGGCCGTGTACGTTGCCGTGAGCGAGTTGTTGTCCACTCCTTGGCAGTTGACAGTTTGCGACCTATTACCATCTACGAAGAACTGGAGTGTGCCGCACGGAATCCCGTTGAAAATGGTGGTCACATTCAGAATCGCTTGCGAAGATGAACCGGCCCAGTCCACCACTGTTGCTTCCATGAGGTTACGGGTGCCGCTTGCACCGGCACCCGCAGCGCCATTTAGACCTTGGTTCTGTGCCTGACTGCTCATAGGTAGCTCCTTTTTCTGGCGGCCCCGACCGCCCGAGCCAGGTGTGTTTACGGCCTGCACGCAGAAAAAGGGCCTCG
>DASVRN010000287.1:0-3501 GCA_036388595.1 Chloroflexia bacterium | reverse complement strand
TAGATTCATTTTCTCAGACCTGTAAATAACCATCTACCTATGGTTGCTACTCGACGGTAAGAGTTGCTGACTCCACAAGCGCGTAAGCGACAGCCTGCTCTATGTTCATGAGTCGCCCTATCACGAACGCATCCTCAAAGCGGGCTTTGTCCATCTGTGCGTCAGAGGATGGTCATTCACCTTGCTCCGCCCCATGCTCAGAAACCATCTCTCCAGGCGGAGGCCACGGCAGGCCGAGCATTATCGCCTTGATGGGCGCATACGAGCGGCGGTGCAGGGGCGAAACACCCAGCGTGGAGAGGGCGCTCACGTGCATGCGGGTGCCGTAGCCCTTGTGCTGGGCGAAGCTGTAGCCGGGGTGGTCGGTGTCGTGCCCGCACATGATGCGGTCGCGGGCCACCTTGGCGACAATGGAAGCGGCGGCGATGGACATACAGGTGGCGTCGCCCTTGATGATGGGGCGCTGCGGAATGGGCATCGAAGGCACGCGGAAGGCATCAAGGAGCAGGAAATCGGGCCAGACGCCCAGGTCGCGCACCGCCCTCGACATGGCGAGCCGGTTGGCAGGTCCCACCCCTATCACGTCCACCAGCCCCGGCGACACGATACCCACACCGGTAGCGAGGGCCAGCGACTCGATGGCGGGAAGTAGCTTCTCGCGTATCAGGGCGCTGAGCATCTTGCTGTCCTTGAGGTAGGAGAGCGCCTCCAGCAGATCGTCCGCCGTGCCGCTGGAAATCACCTCACTCGGGTGCCGGAAAATCACCGCGCCCGCCACTAGAGGCCCCGCCCAGGCACCACGTCCCGCTTCATCCACGCCCGCGATGAGCCGGTAGCCTTTGGCATGTAGCTCAAGCTCGTTGTTCCAGTTAGGGGTGATTTGTTTGGTGGCGGGCGTCCTGGTGGAAGTGCTCATTTCGGCAGTGTGTGCTCTCATGTGGCGATTTTAGCAGGTTGACCTGCCATGCCGAAGGATATCGACATCCAGGTGGGAGCAGAACCCGTGCCTAAGCATGCCTGCCCGCAAAGTTCCCGGAGAATCACATAAAGGGCTGCGGACAATCACGTCCACAACCCTTTACAAACAGGCTATTGTGCCTTACGAGTTACGCTTTACGCGTTGCGCTCGGTCTCGGTGCCTTCGGTGTCGCCCTCAGCCGCCGTATCCTCGGTGGTGTCGTCGGCCTCGGTAGCCTCGACAGCCTCAAGCTCGGTGGCTTCGTCATCGATTGCACCCTCGTCGGCGGCCGTGGCTGGAGTCACGTCCTCGACGGCAGCGGTGGGAGCAATCGTAGCGGGGGCAGCCTTGTTCTTGGCACCGGGTACGTAGCGGCGTTCCTTGATGCGGGCAGCCTTGCCGGTGAGACCGCGCAGGTAGTAAAGCTGGGCGCGGCGCACGACGCCACGGCGGATCACTTCGATCTTCTCGACACGCGGCGAATGGAGCATGAATGTGCGCTCGACGCCGATACCGTGCGATGCGATGCGGCGGACGGTGAAGTTCTCGTTGATGCTGCCACTGCGGCGGCGCATTACAACACCCTCGAACACCTGGGTGCGCTCGCGGTTGCCTTCAACTACCTTCACGCTGACACGCACCGTGTCGCCAACACCGAACTCGGGCACGGATTCCTTCATGTTCTGGGCGGCGAGCACTGTTAACGCCTGGGTGGGTTTCATTGCGGGAGTATCTCCTGGATTCTTGTACAATTACATACGACCTGTTTTTAGGCGCGATTTTGATTATACCACATGCCGGGCACGCGCGCAACATATTCGGGGAGTGGCGTTATCATCATCGCTTTTCGCCATTTCCTCTCATGGTAAACTATTGCCCCTGCGTTGCGCGCGGGGGTATAATTGTGTTAAGAACCACCACTAGAGAAAGGAGGGATCGTCATGCAGCCGCCACGCATTGATCCGAGGGACAACGAGAAGACCCCGGAGGGTCAGCAGCATAGTACGAACGGGGCTAACGGCGCTAGCGGCGTGAATGGAACGAACGGCGCCAACGGCGCTAACGGCGCGGCCGGTGCCGACGGCGTGTCGAACGTGGGCCAGCAGGCGATTCCGCCGGTGGTCTCTATGCCCGCGCCCTCCAGCATGCGCACCCGGCCAAAAGGTGCCACGCCCGCCGCCGGCACCCCTCACGCCCTGAACGTGCGCCAGATTACTCAGGGTGCGCTTACCTGGGTCGATATTCAGCACCCCACGGAGAGTGAGATTGAGTGGCTCCGGAAACGCTACAATTTCCACCCACTCCACCTGGACGACACGCTCTCCAAGATACAGCGCCCCAAGATAGATGACACCGACGAGTACACCTTTATCGTCATGCACTTCCCGGTCTACTCGCGCCTGGTGCGGGTCACCACGCCCAGCGAAGTGGACATATTCATCGGGCCGAACTACGTCATCACGGTGCACGAGGGCAAGCTCAAGCCTTTGAGCCGCTTCTTCGAGCAGTGCCAGACGGACGCCGCCGTGCGCGAGAAGGTGCTGGGCCGCTCGGTCGGGTATTTGCTGTACCAGATAGTCGATAAGCTGGTGGACTATTGTTTCCCCATCCTCAACAAGATCGACCTGAACATTGAGAAGGTCGATGACGACATATTCGAGGACAAAGTACGCCATACGGTGCTGGAGATCTCGATCATCCGGCGGGATATCATCGCTTTCCGCCGCATCGTCAAGCCTTTGCTGCCGGTGATTACCAGCCTGGAGCGCAAGCACCGCCCCATCCTCAAAGAGGATATGGAGGAGTACTTTGGCGACATCGCGGACCACCTGAACAAGATTTGGGAAACGCTGGAGGACTACAAGGAAGTTATAGAGGGCCTGAGCGACACCATTACGTCGCTCACCAACAACCGCATCAACGACATCATCAAGGTGCTCACCATCATCTCGGTGATACTGCTGCCCCTTACCCTTATATCTGGCATCTACGGCATGAATATCCCGCTTCCCGCGCAGGACAGCCCCTTCGCCTTTCAGGTGGTGTTGGGGTCGATGGTGGTCGTCATCGCGTCGATGCTCGCCTTCTTCCGCTGGCGCAAGTGGATCTAGAGAGATGGACGATGGACGATGGACGATGGGAGGAGACGGAAACGCAAAGACGCAAAGTACGCTAAGGACGCGCAAAGATTAGGATTGTTCTCTCATGCTTGATATCCAGAAGTCACATCAGAAACAGCAGGGGAGATGAGCAGCCAAAACCACCCTCTGTCATTTCGAACGCAGTGAGAAATCTCGTCCCTTAGCACTCGGTATCCCCTTTCCTTCGCCTACAAAGCACCAGAAGAAAGAAGAAACAGCCTGGTGTAGGACGAGATTTCTCACTCCGTTCGAAATGACAAAGTGGGAGTTATGCTAGATAGGATGGATTGACAAGACGTTCTCCGGTGTTGTAAAGGAGCAGTTGCAACAGCAACCCCAAACAACCCGGAGAACAAGCTAATGATACCAGATATCGATGTACCTGATGATTGGTCGTTTGGC